>PMAD01000123.1 GCA_003152415.1 Acidobacterium sp. | reverse complement strand
GCTTCTTCAGTTCCACCTGCGGTATCGGCAGCAAAGGCGAACGCAACAGCATGATCAGGACGCCCGCCAGTCCGAACACCGCTCCTGACGCCCCCGCGCTCATAATGCCCCCCTGCTGCCCGTACGGCTGCGGGTGGAACGCAATGCTCAGCAGGTTCCCCGCCACGCCGGTCAGCAAATACGCGGCGACCAGTCCGAACTCGCCCAGCAACGGCTCGCCCAGCAAACCCAAGTTCCACAGGCACCACATATTCCCCAGGATGTGCCACCAGCTGAAGTGCACGAAGATCGACGTCACCACCCGCCACCATTCCCCACCCTGCAGAATGTAGCCCCCGTTGCAAAGCAGGCCAAACGAGAAAGGGTCCTGAAACGTGGGCCCCGCCGCCGAGTGGCTCAGCACCAGCGTGAGCAGATAAACCGCGCAATTGATCCCCACCAGCGTGTACGTCGCCGGCGCCGACGCCCAGTGACGCCGGGTCCGTGGCGCCGGCTGCGGTGGCGGATACCACCCGCGCGGCTCCGCGGGCTCCTGCGAAGGCTCGGGGACCGCGCCAGGCGGCAGAATTTCCGGCTGCGACGAATAGCGCCGTCCCGCGCGCGGTTCGGAGTCCATAGTCTTACCCTATCAGTCCTACCCTATCGTTCCCGCCCCGCGCTGACAAACCAATTCATCTCCCCGCGTCATGCGGAAGTCTCGCCATTGTTTACAATCGTCTTTTTGAGCGCCCGCACTCACGGCAACTCCCGGAGCCACGACCTTGAGCAGTGACAAAAAGATCGCCCGCGCGCTGCTGAGCGTGACGGATAAAACCGGCCTCGTGGATTTCGCGCAGTGTCTCGCTCGCCATAAAGTCGAGCTGGTTTCTACCGGAGGCACCGCGAAAACTCTGCGCGACGCCGGCCTCACCGTGCGCGAGGTCGCCGACTTCACCAGCTTCCCCGAAATGTTCGACGGCCGCGTCAAGACGCTGCACCCCAAAGTCCACGGCGGCATCCTCTACATGCGCGGCAATCAGGCCCATCGCGACCAGGCCGCCGCCAACCGCATCGAGCCCATCGATATGGTCGTCGTCAACCTCTATGCCTTTGAGAAGGCCGCCGCCAATCCCGATGCCCGCTTCGCCGAAATCATCGAGAACNNTCGAGAACATCGACATCGGCGGTCCCGCCCTCATCCGCTCCGCCGCCAAAAACTTCGAAGACGTCGCCGTCGTCACCGCTCCTGCCGAATACGGCCCCCTGGCGGATGAGCTCGACCTCAACCGCGGCCTCATCAGCCGCGAGACTCGCTGGCGCCTCGCCCAGAAGGCCTTCGCCGCCACCGGCATCTACGACACCGCCATTGCCAATGCTCTCGAGCGCATGGAGCCTTCCATGCCCGGTCAGCCTCTCAGCTTCAACGACCACTTCCCTGAGACCCTCCGCATCTCCTACCCCCTCGCTCAGAGCCTGCGCTACGGTGAGAATCCTCACCAGCACGCGGCCCTCTATCGCGATGGCTCAGGCGGCGGCATCGCCGCGGCCCACCAGCTCCAGGGCAAGGAGCTCAGCTACAACAACATCGTCGACCTCGACGCCTGCTGGGATCTCGTGCAGGAATTCGAAGAGCCCGCCGTCGCCATCATCAAGCACACCAACCCCTGCGGCGTCGCTACCGGCGTCAATCTGCTCGAGGCCTACCGCAAGGCCCTCATCGCCGACCCGGTCTCCGCCTTCGGCGCCGTCATCGGCCTGAATCGCGAAGTGAACGGCGATACCGCCGAGGAAATGGCTAACCTCTTCGTCGAAGCCATCGCCGCGCCCGCCTTCAGCGACGACGCCCTCAACCGTTTCGGCTCGAAGAAGAACCTGCGCCTCCTCATCGTCCGTCCCGCCAGCGACGCCCGCGTCCTCCGCCAGATTTCCGGCGGCCTTCTCCTCCAGGATGCCGACACCGTCGACCTGTCCGTCGCCGATCTGAAAGTCGCCAGCAGCCGCCCGCCTACCGAAGACGAACTCAATGCCCTGCTCTTTGCCTGGAAGGTCGTCAAGCACGTCAAGTCGAACGCCATCGTCTACGCGCGCGACGGCCAGACCATCGGCGTGGGCGCCGGCCAGATGAGCCGCGTTGACGCCGCCCGCTTCGGCGCCATGAAAGGTGTGCTGCCCCTCAAGGGCTGCGTCGCCGCCTCCGACGCCTTCTTTCCCTTCCCCGATGGACTCGAAACCGTAGCCCAGGCCGGAGCCACCGCCGTCATTCAGCCCGGAGGCTCGGTCCGCGACAAGGACGTCATCGCCGCCGCCGACCGCCTCGACCTCGCCATGATCTTCACCGGCGTCCGCCACTTCCGCCACTAACGAAACNNCGAAGAGCCTGGCCTGAGCAAGTCGCCGAAGGCGACGCGCCGAATGGCACCCCGCGTCTCTTTCCCAGCCACAAATCCGGGTGCCCCACATCTGGCCGACTTTGCCAGATGTGGGAATCGCGCGAAGCGCGACCCGGTCCCCCTAACCCTCGAATGTCATCCTGAGCGAAGCGAAGGACCTTGCGGTTGTTATTAACGTTGTCATTCTGAGTGGAGCGCCGCCTTTTCTGAACCAGCCACGAACCGTGAAGGGGCACGACTTTCAGTCGTGCCGTAACAGCCCCAAAAGGAAGCGGGCTTCAGCCCCTGCGGCTTTCTCTCTCTCAAGCGATGTGACTTTTCTCCGTGAACTCTTCAGTCGCAAATTGCGGAGGCGTGGCGATCGCGGCCTGGAAAAATCCCGACCAACCCACCGACGCGGAGAAGATCGCTTACTACGACACCTTCATTGCCTAGTGCGGCAAGTACAAACTCGACAGCGCGCGCTCGACTGTGACGCACTTTCCCGAACTTGCCTGGACACCG
>PMAD01000066.1:14509-32791 GCA_003152415.1 Acidobacterium sp. | reverse complement strand
ACCAGCGCATTCTGGCTGCACACCAGCGCCACCACCTGCGCCCGCCGCGCGCCCAGAGCCATGCGGATGCCAATCTCGCTGGTCCTGCGCGCCGTCGCGTAGGCCAGGGTTCCATACAGACCGATCGCGGTCACCAGCAGGGCACACGCCGCAAAAAACACGGACAGCAGCGCCATCATCCGCTCCGCGCTCAGGGAGTCGTCTACCGTCGTCATCATCGACGTCATCGTCGGGGCAGGAATCCCCGGCGCGAGCCGCTGTGCCAGCGTGCGCGCCGCCGTCGCTACCGAACCCGCATCTCCGTCCGTCCGCACCACCGCAAAGTAGGAAGGCGAACGCCGGTCATCCTGCTGCATCATTGCCGCATAGCCCGTCGCGGGGACCGGCTCCCGCAGGTTCTCGTACTTCGCGTCGCCCACCACGCCGATCACCTCGTAGGGAACGTGAGGCGCGATGGGGCCGTCGCTCTTGTACACCGTCTGCCCCAGGGGGTCCTCCTGCGGGAACAACAGCTTCGCCGCCGTCTGGTTCAGGATGATCTTCAGCCCGGTATCCTTCGTGTCGTTCCAGCGGAAGTCCCGACCCTCCAGGATGGGAATCCGCATGGCCTGAAAATAGTCCGGCCCCACCGCGTTCAGGTCGATGTCGTGGGCAGGCTGCGTCCTGGCCGCCGCGAAATCCTCGTCCCACACCCTTTGGTTAAACGGCACGACCAGAGCGAAGCTCACGCTCCGCACGCCCGGCAGGTGGCTGAGCCCTTCGCCCACATCGCGATAGAAAGTCATCGCCCCATCGTGGTCCAACCCGCTCTTGTCTATGCTGAAGGCTACGTTCTCCACGCCGCGCGGGTCGAACCCCTCCCCTGACCGGTAGAGCCGCACCAAACTCGACGCCAGCAGCCCCGCGCCCACTACCAGCACCAGCGCCAGCGCCACCTCAAACGACAACAGCACCCGCGGCAGCCAGAGATTGCGCTCCTGCGCCTGGGTCGTATGCTGCCCGCTCTTGATCTGCTCGTTCAATTCGTTGGACGTCGCACGCAGCGCCGGAACGAGGCCAATGGTCAGCGTCGCCAGCACCGCCGCCAGTGCCGCAAATCCAAACACCCGGATATCCAGAGACGTATCGAGATGCGCATCGCCGGCCCCGCTCAGAAGCAGCGCACCCAGCGCCCGGCTTACCAGCGGCGCTATCGCCAGCCCGAGCGTCGTCCCGGTTACCGCGATCAGCAGGCTCTCGGTCAGCAGTTGCTGCGTCAGCCGCCGCCGCGTCGCCCCCATCGCCAGCCGCGTCGCCAGTTCCCGCTCTCGCGCCGCGCCTCGCGCCATCAGCAGGCTGGTTAGATTCAGGCACGCCAGCAGCAGAATGCCTCCGCACATCGCGAACACCGCCACCAGCGGCCGGCGAAACTCCTGCCGCACCCAGGAAAATCCAACCGACCCTGATTCCACCCTGAACTGAAAATGACTCTGCAGCTGCCGGTCCAGCCAGCCCGCATCGGTCACGCGTTCATGCAGAACGGCGCTGGTGGCCGAGGCCTCCTCGGCATCCGCCTGTGCCAGAGTCACTCCAGGCTGCAGCCTTCCCATGACCGTCAGCCACCAGTCGTCAACGCCGGCGTCCGTCATGTTCCGCGCCCCGTTCATAATCGGCTCGGCCGCCAGGGGCACGTAAAGGTCCGGCCGCGCGAGGGGGTCCGCTCCTATAAAGCGCTTAGGCATGACCCCCACGACCGTGAACACTGTATTGTCGACGGTGAGCTTGCGCCCCACCACCTCCGGCGCGCGGTTGAACCAGCTTTCCCAGAAATGCTCGCTGATCACGACCCCAAATCCCGCCGGATTCCCGCCCCTCCGGTCGTCTTCCGCCGTCAGCGTCCGTCCCAGCAGCGGAGCCGTTTCCAGCCCAGGAAAAAACCCCCCGCTCACGTAATCTCCGGCTACATTCTCGTTGCCGTCGCGTCCCCGTACCTGCAGTGTCGTATCGCTGGACGCAAACACAGTCGCAAGCGCCTCGTGCCTCGCCTCCAGTCCGCGAAACAGCGGCTCGGGAAAGCTGTGACCCAGGCGCCCGCCTCGCTGGATCCCCAGCACTGCCAGTTGGTCGCTGTGGGGCACGGCCAGCGGCCGCAACAGCGATCCGTCGATGATCGAAAACACCGTCGTGTTCGCGCCCACACCCAACGCTAGCGTCAGCAGGGCCACTGCCGTAAATCCCGGCGACTTCCGCAGCAGCCGCGCCGCAAAGCACACATCGCGCGTAAAATTCTCCACCCAGCGCAGCTGCCAGAGCTCCCGCAGCCGTTCCTGCCATCGCCCCGCATTGCCGAATCGCCGGCGCACCGCTGCCTCGACGTCCTCTTCCGCCACTCCCTCGCGCAGCAGTTTCGCGCGCAGCAGCTCCTGGTGGAGTGCCAGCTCATCGGCTATCTCGCGATGCATCTGCCTGCGCCGGAAGAGCCCCTTCACCTGCAGGCAAAATTCATGCAGCTTCCCGCTCATACGCTCCCCCTCACGACGCCTGCATCACGAACGCGACTGCCGCCGCCAATCGCGCCCATCGCTGGGTTTCCGCGTCCAGCCGCTTTCGTCCGTCCGTCGTCAGCCGGTAGAACTTCGCGCGCCGGTTGTTCTCCGACGCGCCCCACTCTGCTTCGAGGAGCCCGCGCAGCTCCAGCCGATGTAGCGCCGGATACAGCGCGCCTTCCTCCACTTTGAGCACCTGCTGCGAAGTATGCTCGATCCACTCCGCCACCCCATACCCATGCAGGGGCCCGCGCAGGAGCGCCTTCAGCACCAGCATCTCCAGCGTCCCCTGAATCAGCTCACCGGTGTCTTCCTTTTGCTGTCCCATAATCGCCTTAGGGGAAAACAATACCGCGCTCCGAACCCGCTGTCAATGTCCGGAAACGGCGCACTTGTCCTGCGCGCGCGAGACAGCGCCCGCCAGGTTGACCGAAAGATTGCCAGCCCGCAACGCAGCATTCACGTTTTGCACCTTCATCGGCGTTAGCATGGCGGGAGCATGTTGTTCAGTTTCCCCGGTCGCTCGCCTGGGCCGGGACCCGGGCAATCCCCAGCCGTAATCACTCCAGGTATCTGATCCTTCACGACCAGCGGTCACCTTCGTGTCAGCGAAGTGGTTACTGTTCTGGTTCTCCCTTAACCCATTCTTGGGATAGTGGATACACCCCCACGGAGCCTAGCCTTTTGGTCATGGATTTCGCAGAAGGACAACGGGTCCGCATCAAGGACAAGCAGATCGTCGGGACCATCGAGAAGAAGCTCACTTCTCTCGAGGATGTGTACGTCGTCCTGTTCGGAGATGCTTCCAGGCAGGAAGAAAAGCTGGTCCGCGGCGCCGACCTCGAACCCGCTCCCGGCGTCGAGAACCAGAAGCTCGCCTAGGGACTCACCTGGAAAGAGTGCTCGTTCGGCTGAATCGCCTGCGGGAAAACCCAGGTGTGGAATGAGCGCTGCCCTGGTTCGGAAAGGGCGCTGCCTTCTCGATCGGTAGCCCGCGACCCTACTTCAGGCTCTGCAGCTTCTGCGTTGCAATCTGCGCCGCGTCGTTGTCTTTGTTCTGATCCTTGATCTCAGCGTAGAGCCGCCGCGCCTCGGCCGGCTGCGTCGTCTCATAGAGCTGGGCCAGCTGCAGCTGGGCCGCCGCCTTCGGAACGGTTGTCGTCGGATGCGCGATCACGTCCTGGAACAACGTCACCGCCTGCGAATTCCGCCCGGTCTGCGCGTAGAGATTCGCCAGCGCGATCTTCGCCAGCGCCGCCCGATCGCTGCCGGCATGCGTCGCCTTCTCCAGATCTGCTTCCGCTGCGGATTGCTGTCCCAGTTCGAGTTCGGTGGCGCCCGCAAAGTAGCGAGCCGTCTCACCCGGGGTCAGCCAGCCGTACTGATCGGCCGTCTGCCGGAACAGCGGATACGCGGCTTTGGCCCGCTCCGCAGCCGTCGCGTAGGTCTTCTGGCCCGGTTCCGCCGGCTGATTCGGCTGCGCCAGCGGCGTCTCGTAGATGTCCATCGCCTGGCCGAGCAGCTGATTCGCCGCCGCTTCCCGCTTTTGGTAGACGAAGAAGCCGGCCACCACCAGCCCCGCAGCCAGCACGAAGCCCACCAGCCACGCCACGAAGTTGCTGCGGTGCTCGCCAATCCACTCCAGCCCGGAGGCCGTTACGGATACGAATTTGTCCTGTTTCAGCGCGTGACGGGTCTGTGTGTCCACCGGTTTTCCCGAAGTTCCTTTGGGCGGCCCAGGTTCCTGGGCGGGCGTTGAGCGAACACGCAGCTTTGCGCGCGCATTCGCATGCAGAATACGACCCAGTCTACCACGCGCTCGACGCGACCTGAGCGTTACGCCGCGCGCACCACGTCCTCGATCTGCCCCGTCTCCACCTTCTCCTGGCAGGCAATGCAGTACGCGGACCACGGCAGCGCTTCCAGCCGCTTTTCGCCGATCTCCTGGCCGCAGTGCAGGCATTCGCCGAACGTGCCCTCGCGCAGTCGTTCCAGCGCCAGCCGCACCTGCGACAGCTGGGTGTGACCCTCCGTTCCCTGACTGAAAATCAGCTCCTTCTGGTAGGACAAAACCGCCTGGTCGGCCACGTCCAGCGTGTCTTCGGCCATCGCTTGCCGGCCTTCTTTCGCCGCGCTCCGCATGCTGTGCTCCAGATGCTGCTGCTGATGGCGAAGCCGCTCTTCGAATCGCCGCTGTTGGGGGGTCTTTGAAAATTGGGTCACCTGTGTCCACTCCTCGGATAAAAGCTGGTCCGTTCTACAGACAGATTGATTGGACGCACAAACTCGGTGAAAGATTTCCTGCATTCCACACTTTCGTAAGGTTATTTCCTGGTTAACCCTGCCCAGGCTCCCAAACCGGGCCAATCCAACGTAATCCCAAGTTGGATGCGCCTCGGCCAAAAATGCTCTACGCTGGAAGCTGTGATGTACGAAAATTTCAACGCCACCGACCGCTGGAGCGGGGAAGTCCTGCATTGCCGCTGGACCGCCAATATTGTCGCCATCGCCACCCGCCATGCCGACGCCGTCGACATTCGCTTCGACGTCAGCGGCCGCTCCGTCTGGATCGCTATGCCCTGTCTCGCCTGGGTCGAGCAGAAGAAACGCACCGGCCACACCATCACTGACTCCCTCGCGGCCCAGGCTGCCGGCCTCTACCTTAAAAAGGCCATCGAGTCCGGCTACGACAACGGCCGGGAAATGTACACCATGACCATCGATGAGGTACTCGAGCACGTCGACGCCATCCTCCACGAGGTTGGCCACACCCGCAATCTGCCCTACCTGATCGCGCTCGACGACGCCCAGCCGCAGGTCTGAACCGGCCGGCTTGCCGCTCTTCTAGATTTTTGCCTTGGCTCGCGCTTTGGCTGCGGCGCGGAGGCCTGCCCGACGGCGTGCGAGGATGGCTTCGGCATCGGGCGCGGCCATGACGACGGTTTCCAGGTGGCGGACGAGCTCTGGTTCGCCGGCCGACTCGCGCAGCTCCCTCAGAAACGGATGGATCTTGCTGAAGGCGGCGAAAATTTCAGTGTGCGCGGCGCAGAACGCAGCAGCATCGATGGCGCCCGTGGTCACCAGCGAGGCGGCCATATCCCAGTAGCCCAGCACCATGCGGAACGAGGCGTTGCGCTCCCCGCGCATGAGGGTAAGCAGCTCCTCGAAGGTTTCTGGATTGAAATCGCGAATGAACCAGGCGCGCGCCTCCCGCAGCACCGGTTCGCGGCGCAGCTCGAAGAGCGTCAGATTGAGCTGGGCGCTCTCGAAGGGCGTGGGCATAGTGGGAATCATATTAATCCCGTGAGGTGACGGGTGTGCGTCGCCCCGCCCTTTTTCCCCTTTGCATCTCCTCTGCCGGATGGGACAATAACGTGTTCTCTCTGACCCACGGAGGCTTCCCGGAATGGGAGCGACACTCGCGCTGCAGGACCTGAAAAGACTGACCGAAGGTCTGCACGCCCACCGCAACCTCTCGACCCCCCAGCTGGTGGAAACCGCGATCGCCCGTGGCGAAGGCCGCCTCGCCGCCAACGGCGCACTGGTGGCCATGACCGGAGCCCGCACCGGCCGTTCGCCCCGCGACAAGTTCACCGTCGAAGACGATCAAACCCGCGAACGAGTCCAGTGGGGCAAAGTGAACCAGCCCTTCCCCCCGGAAAAGTTCCAGGCACTGCTGGAGCGCGTGCTCCGCCACATGGCCGAGCGCGACCTCTACATCCTGGATCTGGCCGCCGGCGCCGATCCCGCTTACCAGCTCCCCATCCAGGTCGTCTGCGAGTATGCCTGGCACGCGCTCTTCGTGAAGCAGCTCTTCATCCGCCCCGATCTCAACGCGCTCGGCAACCATTCCCCCGAGTTCGTCGTCATCGCCGCGCCGGAGTTCGAGGCCATTCCCGACCGCGACGGTGTTAGCTCCTCAACCTTCATCCTCACCGACTTCACCCGGAGAATCGTGCTCATCGGCGGCACAAAATACGCCGGCGAGATGAAGAAGTCCATCTTCGGCGTGATGAATTACCTGCTGCCCGGGCGCGACGTCTTTCCCATGCACTGCTCGGCCAACATCGGCGCGGACGGCTCTTCCGCGCTGTTCTTCGGACTCTCCGGCACCGGCAAAACCACCCTCTCCGCCGATCCCGACCGCCGCCTCATCGGCGACGACGAGCATGGCTGGAGCCCCGACGGCGTCTTCAATTTCGAAGGCGGCTGCTACGCCAAGTGCGTCGACCTCACCCTTGAAAAAGAGCCGCAGATTTTCAACGCCATTCGCTTCGGCTCCGTGCTGGAAAACGTCGTCCTCGATCCGCGCACCGGCGAGCCTGACTACTCGGATATTCGCTACACCGAAAACACCCGCGCCGCCTATCCCATCGACTTCATCGCCGACGCCGTCATCCCCGGCATCGGCGGGCATCCGCGCAACGTGCTGTTCCTGGCCGCCGACGCCTTTGGCGTGCTGCCGCCCATGGCAAAGCTCACCCCCGATCAGGCCATGTACCACTTCCTCTCCGGATACACGGCCAAGCTCGCTGGAACCGAGGCCGGACTCGGCAGTGAGCCGGTGCCTGAGTTCTCCACCTGCTTCGCCTCGCCCTTCCTGCCGCTTCCGCCCGCCGTCTACGCTGAAATGCTCGGCCGCCGCCTGCGCGAACACCATGCCCAGTGCTGGCTCGTGAATACCGGCTGGTCCGGTGGCGCATTTGGGGTTGGCAAGCGCATGAGTCTCCAGCACACGCGCGCCATGGTGCACGCCGCGCTCGACGGCCGGCTCGCGAAAGCCGAATTCACCACCGAGGAAGCCTTCGGGCTCAGCATCCCAACGACCTGTCCGGATGTACCCTCCGCGTTGCTGAATCCGCGCAATGCATGGGCCGACAAAAATGCATACGACGCGCAGGCGCGCCTGCTGGCAAGAAAGTTCACTGAAAATTTTCGGAAGTTCGACGTGCCGGACTCCGTCCGCACCGCCGGCCCCCGCACTGCTTAATCCGCATCGGGCGCACGCGCAGGTAAACGCGCGGTTACACGCCTCCGTAACTTGACTCTTGACAACCGTGGACTTAGTCTCGAAATGGAGGCAGCGGCAGTTCTTCACCCCTCCGCTCTTTTTCGCAGGAGAACGGCCCATGCAGAGCCACCCCTACATCTGGAACTACTTTCCTTTGCTGCTGCAGGTCGTAGTGGTCGGCGCGCTAGCCAGCGGCATGGTGGCCATGTCGTGGTTCGTCGGCCGCCATCGCAACCTCAGGGAAAAACTGGAAGCCTACGAGTGCGGCATCCCCGCTGAAGGCGATGCCCGCGGGCGCTTCTCCGTGCGCTTCTATATGGTCGCGATGCTGTTCATCCTCTTCGATGTAGAAGCGGTTTTCATGCTTCCCTGGGCCGTGATCTACCGGCAGCTCCCGCAGATTACGGGCTCCCGCTTCTTCGGTTTCTGGGAAATGATCGTCTACCTGGGATTCGTCGTCCTCGGCGTCTTCTACGTTTGGAAAAAAGGCATTCTCGACTGGGCCTCCGACAAGGCGGATCTGTAACAACCACTGCGACGATTGGGAAATCACATGGGAGAAGCGCTGCTCAATAAAGAGGCTGTTTACGCAGGCCTCGCGCAGAATGTGGCCATCCAGGCCCTTTGCGCCGCCCATCCCGACGCCGTCACCAACGCCAAATTCGATCACGGCGAGCTGACCCTGGTTATCGCCCCCGATGCCATTCGCGGCGTCTGTCGCACTCTCCAGCGCACCGGATACAACTTCCTCGAAGACGTCACCTGCGTCGACTGGTATCCTGGGGAGCCGCGCTTCCAGGTCACGTACCACATCCTTTCCCACCAGCTGAAGGAGCGCATCCGGCTGCAGGCGATGGTCGCGAGCATCGACCCTTCCGTTGACAGCATCGTCCCGGTTTGGCCTTCGGCCAATTTCTACGAGCGCGAAGTGTGGGACCTGTTCGGCGTGCGCTTCAACGGACATCCTGGCCTGCGCCGCATCATGCTGCCCGAGGAATGGGATGGCCATCCCCTGCGCAAGGACTATCCGGTGGAGGGGTATCGCTGATGCCCGGTTCCCCCGATCGGCACGATATGCCCGAGATTCCCGGCTTCGTCGAGACCGCCACCCTCATTGCGCCACGTCCCGAAGAAGGCCCGAAGGACCACACCATGGTCCTCAACATGGGCCCGCAGCATCCTTCCACGCACGGCGTGCTGCGCGTCGTGCTGGAGATCGACGGCGAAACCGTGGTCAAGCTGGTCCCGGATATCGGCTACCTCCACACCGGNNATCGAAAAAACCTGCGAGGCCAAGTTCTACCAGCAGGTCGTCCCCCTCACGGATCGGATCGACTATCTGTCGCCGATGACCAACAATCTCTGCTACTGCCTCGCCGTGGAAAAACTCCTGCAGCTGGAAATTCCCGAGCGTGCGCAGTGGGTGCGGGTCCTGCTCAACGAGCTCACCCGCCTCAATTCGCATCTCATCTGGCTGGGCACGCACGCCATGGACATCGGCGCGCTCACCGTCTTCCTGTACACCTTCCGCGAACGCGAAGACATCCTGCGCATCTTCGAGCAGATCTCCGGCCAGCGCATGATGACCTCCTACTTCCGCGTCGGCGGCCTCGCGCTCGATCTGCCGCTCGGCCTCTTCGATACCGTTCAGTCCTTCATCAAAGTCCTGCCTGAAAAAATCGACGAGTACGAGAATCTGCTCACCGGCAATCCCATCTTCATGAACCGGCTGAAAAATGTCGGCACCCTCAGCGCAGCGGACGCCATCGCATTCGGCGTCACGGGACCTCCGCTGCGCGCCAGCGGCATCGACTGGGACCTCCGCCGCGACATGCCCTACTCCAGCTACGAAAAATTCAAATTCGAAGTCCCCATCTCCAGCGACGGCGACGTCTGGGCGCGGTACGTCGTGCGCCTCAGGGAAATGCGCGAGTCAGTGAAGATCTGCCAGCAGGCGCTCGACGGCATGCCAGAAGGCCCCATCAAGGCTGACGCGCCCCACGTCGTGCTCCCCGACCGCGAAAAAATGAAGACCCAGATGGAAGCCCTCATCTACCACTTCAAAATCGTCACCGAGGGCTTTCAGGTGCCGGCCGGCGAGGTCTATCAGGCCGTCGAATCGCCGCGCGGCGAAATGGGCTACTACGTCGTCAGCGACGGCACCGCCAAGCCCTGGCGCGTGCACATGCGCAACCCCTCCTTCGCGACCCTGCAGGCTCTGGAAACCATGTGCGTCGGCCGCCTCATCGCCGACGTTGTCGCCGTCATCGGATCGATCGACATTGTCCTGGGAGAGATTGACCGGTGAGCGCGCCGGCCCTCGCATCGATGCTGGAAACCGAGCTGTGGCTCTCGTTCGTCTCGCTGCTGCGCTCCTACGCCGCCGCGGCCAACCTCAATCTTGAGGAGCATGCCCGGATCGAGCATGCAGGGAACTCAATCTCGATCGTGGCGAGTGCTGCGCGTCTCGAACTGCTCTTCGATCCCGAAACCAGAACCGTGAGCTGGCAAATGCGGAGGGATGCTGCTCACCCGATCACCGGCTCCTTCGCCTTCCTCCCAGCAGGCGCGGTCAATATAAACGGAACCATCAAAGACCTGGACCACGCCGCCATTGACTTTGTCGCCGCAGTCACCGAGCAGCGAGGGAAGGGAACTGAGCGATGACCACCCTCTTCTCCCCCGCGCTCGCCGCCCGCTTCGACAAGCTGGTCACCCTTTATCCGATCAAGCGCTCCGCCCTCGTGCCGATGCTGCTTTACGCGCAGGATGAAGTCGGCTACCTCTCCGACCCCGTCATCGCCGAAATAGCCGAGCGCGTCGGCGTCACCGAGCTCGAGGTCCGCAACGTCATCAGCTATTACTCCCTGCTGCGCACGAAACCCGCAGGCAAATATCACGTCCAGGTCTGCACCAACATCAGCTGTATGCTGCGCGGCGGCAACGAAATTCTCGACCACTGCAAGAAGAAGCTCGGCATCCCCAACAAAGGCACCACCGCCGACGGCTTGTTTTCGCTCGAGGAAGTCGAGTGCATCGGCGCCTGCTCCTGGGCGCCCGCCGCGCAGGTGAATTACGACTTCCACGAAAATCTGACGCCGGAATCTATCGACAAAGTCCTTGGCGAATACCGCGCCAAGGCGGAAAAGGGGGCGGCGAAGTAATGGCGACCCTCTCCACCCATCCCGACTGTGTCCCCGTCGTCTCGTACCGCTTCGGCAAAGGCGCCACCAATATTGACAAGTACCTCGAGCTCCAGGGTTACGAGTCCGCCCGCAAAGCTCTCACCCTCGGCCCCGACGGCATCATCGCGGAGATGAAGGTTTCGAACCTGCGTGGCCGCGGTGGCGCTGGATTTCCCACCGGCCTCAAGTGGTCCTTCGTTCCCAAGCAATCCGACAAGCCGAAATATGTCCTCGTCAACGGCGACGAATCCGAACCCGGCACCTGCAAGGACCGCCTCATCTTCGAGCAGGATCCCCACGCCGTCATCGAAGGCACCATCATCGCCGGCCTCTCCGTCCAGGCCAAAATGGGCTTCATCTATCTGCGCGGCGAATACCGGTACCTCCTCACAATCATGGAGCGCGCCGTCGCCGACGCCTACGCCAAAGGCTTCCTCGGCAAAAACATCTTCGGCAGCGGCCTCGACTTCGACATCGTCACTCAAACCGGGGCGGGCGCCTACGAAGTCGGCGAAGAATCGGCGCTCATGGAATCCCTCGAAGGCAAGCGCGGCATTCCGCGCATCCGCCCGCCCTTCCCCGCGGTCGTTGGCCTCTACGGCGGACCCACCATCATCAACAACGCCGAAACCATCGCCACTGTTCCCCACATCTTCCGCCTCGGCGGCGCGGAGTACGCCAAAATCGGTACCGAGCGCAACGGCGGCACGCGCCTCTTCTGCCTCAGCGGCCATATCGAGCGCCCCGGCGTCTACGAGCTGCCCATGGGCTACAACCTCAAAAAGATGATCTACGAGGTGGGCGGCGGCATTCCCGGTGGCAAGAAACTCAAGGCCGTCGTTCCCGGCGGTGCTTCCACGCCAGCTCTGACCGCCGACGAAATCGACATCGGCATGGATTTCGATCAGCTCGGCAAGGCTGGATCGATGCTCGGCTCCGGTGGCGTGGTCGTGCTTGACGAAACCACCTGCATGGTCGAATTCGCTCTCCGCACCATGAAGTTCTACGCGCACGAAAGCTGCGGCTGGTGCATCCCCTGCCGCGAAGGCACCGACTGGCTGAAAAAGTCACTCACACGGTTACATGAAGGCGGAGCCGTCGACAAAGACATCGACAACATCCGCTATCTCGCCGAAAACATGCTGGGCCGCACCTTCTGTCCGCTCGGCGACGCGGCCGCCATGCCGACGATTGCCTTCGTCAAGAAGTGGCGCAAAGAATTTGAAGATCACCTCGAGGGCAAAGGCTGCCCTTATCACCGCTCGCATGAGCCCGCACTGGCATTGGTCTGAAGGATCGAATGGCTGACGTTACCCTCACCGTCGACGGCAAGAAGCTCAGCACTCCCGCGGGCACGCTGCTCATTGAAGCCTGCCGCTCCCACGGCATCGAGGTCCCTGCCTTCTGCTACTACCCCGGCCTCTCGCTCCAGGCCGCGTGCCGCATGTGTGTCGTTCGCATCGAAAAAATGCCTAAGTTGCAGACCGCATGCACCACCACGGTCGCCGAGGGCATGATCGTCGCCACCGAAAGTCCTGAGATCGCGCAGGCGCGCAAAGCCACCATTGAAATGCTGCTCGGCAACCATCCCCTCGATTGCCCGGTCTGTGACGCCGGCGGCGAGTGCGAGCTGCAGGACATGACTTTCAAATACGGCGCGCACGAATCGAAATTCGTCGAGATCAAGCAGCACCGCGACGAGCAGCAGTGGTCCCCCGTCGTCTTCTTTGACCGTCCCCGCTGCATCCTCTGCTACCGCTGCGTCCGCGTATGCGGCGAAGGCATGGACGTGTGGGCGCTCGGCGTCCAGAACCGCGGCGCCGGCTCCGTCATCGCGCCCAACCGCCAGGATCACCTCGATTGCGAAGAGTGCGGCATGTGCATCGACATCTGCCCCGTCGGCGCGCTCACCTCCGGCGCTTATCGATATAAGACGCGCCCCTGGGAAATGTCCCACGTGGGCACCGTCTGCACCCACTGCGGAGACGGCTGCAAAACCACCCTCGGCGTCCGCCGCTCCAACGACGGCATGGATATCGTCCGCGGCGACAACCGCGACAAGAGCGGCATCAACGGCGACTTCTTATGTATCAAGGGCCGTTACGCATTCGATTTCGCGAATCGCGAAGACCGTCTCACCCAGCCGCTAGTGCGCAAAGCCAACGGCCAGCTCGAACCCGCCAGCTGGGACCAGGCCATGGACTTCGCCGGCCAGCGCCTCCGCGAGATTCGCGACTCCAAAGGCGGCTCGGCCATCGGCGTCATCGGATCGAATCGGACCACCAACGAGGAAGCGTATCTCCTCCAGAAGTTCGCCCGCACCGTCCTCGCCACCAACAACATCGACCACCACCGCACCGCCGACTACCCCGCCTTTGCCGCCGCGCTCAACGGCAAAGTCGAAGCCTCCCTCCGCGACTTTGCCGGCGCGAAGGCCATTCTGCTCCTCGGCAACGATCCCACCGAGCAGCACCCGGGACTCGCCTGGCAGATTCGCACCAGCGTCCGCCTGCAGGGAGCGCGTCTCTACGTCGCCAATCATCGGCCCATCAAGCTCCGCCGCCAGGCAACCGCCTCCGTCGAAATTCCCGAGGACGGCTACCCATCCCTGATCGCCTTCCTCGCCGGCAAGCCGGCAGCGGTCGCCGGCGACCAGAACGCAGCAGCCTTCCGCGAAGCACTCCTCAAAGAAGAATCGTTGCTCATCGTCTTCGGCTCTGAGTTTCGCGGCCGCGACATCGAGGCGCTCGTCCAGTTCGGCTCAACCCTTCCCAACGTGAAGTTCGCCTGTCTCGGCGATTACGCCAACTCGCGCGGCGCAGCCGATATGGGCCTCCACCCCGATCTGCTTCCCGGCTACGCCCCGCTCTCCGCATCCGGACCCTTCGCCGCAGCCTGGGGAGCCGCGCTGCCCGCCCAGCCTGGCCTCGATCTGCCGCAGATGTTCGATGCCGCCGAGCGCGGTGATCTCGCCGCGCTCTATGTCGTCGGTGCAAACCCCGTCGCCCGCTATCACGCCAACCCCAGCATTCTGCGCAATACCTTCCTCGTTGTGCAGGATATGTTCCTCACGGAGACCGCCCGGCTCGCCGACGTCGTTTTCCCCGCGGCCAATCTCTACGAGAAAGCCGGCACCGTCACCAACACCTTCGGCGACCTCCAGCTCGTGAAGAAAGCCGCCGACCGCGCCGGCGTTCGCCCTGACTTCGAGCTGATCGTTCGCCTCGCCGCAGCGATGCGTGCCGACATCAAGCGCCTGGTTTCCTTCGGGCAGAGAGGCGTTCAGGCCGACTTCGGCCAGGCCCGTGGCGCGCAGTCCGGCGAAGCCGATCGTCACGGCGTGTGGCTCTCCGCGCAGCATCAGGAGCCGCGCCTCAGCCCCTTCGAACCATTCGCGATTCTCGACGAGATCCAGCGACTCGTCCCCGCCTACAACGTGCCCCGCCTCGACTTACTCGCCGGCAACGATCAGCATCTCCGCCCCGCGCTCGTCCAGATCGCCAACGCCGCCTCGCGCCGCAATCTTGTCACTCCCTCCAACGACACGCTCTTCACCTCTGGCTCTCTGGGGTCGTACAGCAGCACGCTGCGTTCCGTCCTCGAAGCGCGTCAACCCGTGGAAACGGCGGCGGACTAAGGATCGGACCTTATGGAGACCAGCCTGCTCGCGTTTCTGCTCATCAGCCTCGCCAAGGTCATCGTTGTCGTGGTGATCCTGCTCATGGCGGTCGCCTACACCGTTTTGCTCGAGCGCAAGCTGGTCGGCCGCATCCAGAATCGCTGGGGACCCAGCCGCGTCGGTCCCTTCGGTCTGCTCCAGCCGCTCATGGATGGCATGAAGCTCTTCCTCAAAGAAGACCTGATCCCCGAGGCGGTGTATCGCCCTCTCTACATTCTTGCGCCCATCATTGCCTTGGGCTGCGCACTCATGTCCATCGCCGTCGTGCCCTTCGGCGCCGACATTCGCTGGAAGGGCGTCGACCTCTTCCAGATTGCCGACGTCAACATCGGCCTCCTCATCATCCTCGGCATCACCTCGGTCGGCGTCTACGGCATTGCGCTGTCCGGCTGGTCGTCGAACAACAAATATTCGTTGCTGGGTGCGCTCCGTTCCAGCGCCCAGGTCATCAGCTACGAGCTGGCCCTCGGCCTCTCCCTCGTCGGCGTCGTGCTCCGCTCCGGTTCCCTCCGTCTTCGCGACATCGTCGATACCCAGGCCACCCACGGCTTGCTCTCCTGGAATTTCTTCGGCGGATTCCAGTTCGTCGCCTTCCTCATCTACATCATGGCTGCCTATGCCGAAACCAACCGCGCCCCCTTTGACCTTCCCGAAGCCGAAAGCGAGCTCACCGCCGGATACCACACCGAATACAGCTCCATGAAATTCGCCATGTTCTTCATGGCCGAGTACGGCAACATGATTACCGTCGGCTGCGTCGCCACCCTGCTCTTCTTCGGGGGATGGACCAGCCCCTTCGGCAACCTGTTCCCCGCACCCCACAACCCGATCCTCCTCTCGTTCCTCTCGCTCTTCTGGTTTGTCGCCAAAGTTTTCTGTTTCCTCTTTCTCTACATCTGGGTGCGTGGGACGCTTCCGCGCTTCCGCTACGACCANNNTGTTCTTCTGCTGTTCTGAGTAACGAAACACGATGCATCTCGCTCTGTTCATCATCTTCGCGGGGTTGTGTGTGGCGGGCGCCCTGAATCTCCTGCTCCAGCGCCACCCTATTAACAGCGCCCTCTCGCTCATCGTGGTCATGAGCTCGCTCGCGGTGCTCTATTTGCTTCTCGGCGCCGAATTCCTCGCCGCCGCCCAGGTCATCGTCTACTCCGGCGCCATCATGGTCCTCTTCACCTTCGTCATCATGTTGCTGAACGCCGGAAAAGAAGAGCGCACCCACGGCAGCAAGCTCGCCTACATCGCCGGATTTCCCGGAGCCGCCGCGCTCCTCGGCCTCTTGACCTACATTTTCCTTTCCCACAGTGCCGCTTTCGGGCATGCGCGCCTCGGCGAATACCTCGCCACCACCGGCGACCTCAGCCGCGTCCTCTTTCGCGATCTCCTGCTCCCTTTTGAAGTCACCTCGGTCCTGATTCTTATCGCGATCCTGGGCGCCGTTGCCCTTGCCAGAAGGGAGCACTGAGCCATGGTCCCCATCGCGTACTACCTCGTCCTCAGTGCTGTCCTGTTTTCGATCGGAGTCGCCGCCTTTCTCATCAAGCGCAACATCATCACCGTCTTCATGTCGATTGAGCTTATGCTCAACGCCGTCAACCTCGCCTTCATCGCCTTCTCGCGTCAGTGGAGCCAGACCACCGGCCATCTCCAGGTCAATGGCCAGATTTTCGTCTTCTTCGTGATGGTCGTCGCCGCCGCGGAAGCCGCCGTCGGCCTCGCCATCATCATCGCCGTCTTCCGCGCCCGCAACACCCTCAACGTCGACCAGATCGATCTGATGAAGCTATGACCGACCTTCACCTGTGGCTCATTCCGCTCGTCCCGCTCGCCGGATTCCTGGTGAATGGTCTGGTCGGCCGCAAATTCTCCAAGCCAGTTGTTACCGCCGTTGCCCTCGTCGCGTCCCTGATTCCGCTCCTTCAGGTCGCAGTCATTGTTACAAAATTCAGCTCCCTCGCCCTGCCTCACATCGAAAACCTGGGCCCCTGGATTCAGGCCGGCTCCTTCCACGCCGACTTCTCCTTTCAGCTCGATCAGCTCACCCTCGTCATGCTTTGCGTCGTCACCGGCGTCGGATTTCTCATCCACATCTACTCCGTCGGCTACATGGGCGAGGAAGACGGCTACTGGCGCTTCTTCGCCTACATGAACCTCTTCCTCTTTTTCATGCTCACGCTCGTGCTGGCGGAGAACTTCCTGCTGATGTTCGTGGGCTGGGAAGGCGTGGGCCTCGCCTCCTATTTGCTGATCGGCTTTTACTACACTCGCGACTCCGCCGCCAACGCCGGCAAAAAGGCATTCATCGTCAACCGAATCGGCGACTTCGGTGTTCTGCTCGCCATGTTCCTGCTCATCGCCCATTTCGGCACGGTCAGCTTCACTCAGGTCTTTAGCCAAATCGCCGCCCATCCCGCGTGGCAGGGCGGCTTCCTCACTGCCATCGCGCTCTTCATCGTCCTCGGCGCCACCGGCAAATCCGCGCAGATTCCCCTCTACGTCTGGCTCCCCGACGCCATGGAAGGTCCCACTCCGGTTTCCGCGCTCATTCACGCCGCCACCATGGTCACTGCCGGCGTCTACATCATCGCGCGCACCCACGTCATCTTCGACCGCTCCCCCTACGCGCTCGCCATCGTCGCCATCATCGGCGTGGCAACCGCATTTTTCGCCGCCACCATCGGCCTGGTTCAGACCGACATCAAACGCGTTCTCGCGTATTCGACCATCTCCCAACTCGGCTACATGTTCCTTGGCTGCGGCGTCGCCGCTTACTCGGCCGGAATTTTTCATCTCGTCACCCACGCCTTCTTCAAGGCGCTGCTCTTCCTCGCCGCCGGCTCCGTCATCCACGCGCTCTCGGGCGAGCAGGATATGCGCGCCATGGGCGGGCTCCGCCGCAAAATTCCCATCACTTTCTGGACCATGACCGCCGCGGTCCTCGCCATCTCCGGCTTCCCGCCGCTGGCAGGCTTCGTCAGCAAAGATGAAATCCTCTACCAGACCTTCATCGCGCCGAATGGCGGCAAGATCCTCTGGCTCGTTGGCCTTCTCACCGCCGGACTCACATCCTTTTATATGTTCCGGCTCTGGTACCTGACCTTCTTCGGCGAATCCCGCACCCAGACCCCTGCACACGAAGAAGAAGCCGCCCCCGTCCATGCCCGTTCCGATACGAAGCTGGTCCTCGAAGCCGAGCCGCAGGCTCACCCCGTCCACGAGAGTCCCTGGATCATGCTCGGGCCCCTCGTGATCCTCGCCATTCTCTCCGTCATCGGCGGCTGGATGGGCTGGCCGGAAGGGCTCGGCGGCAGCAACTGGTTCTCCCGCTTCCTCGAACCCGCGGTCGGCGTTCTGCCCGCGCCATCGTCACCGGAAAGCCACCTAACCGAACTCATTTTGGCTCTCGTTTCGACGTTCGTCGCCGCCTCCGGCTGGCTCGCCGCGCACATTATGTACTATGCGAGGCCGGAGCTCCCCGCGCGCCTCGCCGCGCAGTTCCCAGCGCGGTACGCGCTCCTGAAAAATAAATACTGGGTCGACGAAATCTATGCAGCCGTTGTCGTCGCCCCCGTCCTCTTTATCGCGCGCTGGGTCCTCGCCGTCCTCATCGATCGCGGCCTCATCGACGGTGGATCCCTCACCGCCGGCTATTCCGCTCAGGGCCTCGGAGCCCTCGTCGCGCGCATTCAGTCCGGCAATATTCGCTCCTACGCCGGCTGGCTGGCGTTCTTCGCGGCTGCTTTGCTGGCCGCGTCTTACTTTGGCTGGACCACCCACTTCTTCCTCCAATGAACCCAGGATCAAGGACGACTCTGTGCTGAACGACCACATCCTCACCGCGATCACCTTCGTGCCCACCGCAGGCGCGCTGGTCGTCGCGTT
>PMAD01000066.1:0-14498 GCA_003152415.1 Acidobacterium sp. | reverse complement strand
AACCGCCCGTGGATCTCCAGCCCCGCAATCCGCTACCACCTCGGCGTCGACGGCCTTTCCCTGTGGCTCGTTCTGCTCACCACGTTTCTCGGCCCCATAGGCGTCCTCATCTCCTGGCGCGCCATCGAGACCCGCACCCGCGAATTTTATTTCCTCTTCCTCCTGCAGCAGACCGCCATGGTCGGCGTCTTTGTCTCTCTCGATCTCTTCCTCTACTACGGCTTCTGGGAGCTCTCCCTGGTGCCCATGGCGATTCTCATCGCGATGTTCGGCCCCACCCGCGGTCGAGCCGCCGCGCTCAAGTTTTTCCTCTACACCTTCCTCCCCTCCGGGCTCCTTCTTGTCGCCATCCTTTGGCTCTATGCCAAAATGAACACCTTCGACTTCGTCCAGCTCCAGGCCCTCCTCGCCAATGGAACCTTCGCGCCGCAGGCCTTGTGGTGGGTTTCGCTGGCCTTTCTGGTGGCTTTCGCCGTCAAAGTTCCCGTCTTTCCGCTCCACGGCTGGCTCGCCGACGTCATCCAGGAAGCGCCCACCGCCATGGCCATGGTCGTTGCTGGCAAGCTCGGCCTCTACTCCATCTTCCGTTTCAACCTCGGACTGTTCCCGGCTCAGTCGCGCGCTATCGCCCCGCTCATGATCGCTCTCGCCGTCGTTGGCCTGCTCTACGGAGCGCTCGTTGCCCTGGCGCAGACCGATATGAAGCGCCTCATCGCCTTCTCCATCCTCGGCAACCTCAGTTTCTGCACCCTCGGCATCTTCTGCTTCGCCGTCGCCGGCCTCAACGGCGCGGTCTTCCAGACCATCAACGAGGGAATCACCGGCGGCGCCCTGCTCGTTCTCGTCAGCCTTCTCTACGAGCGCTATGGAACGTATGACATGACACTCTACGGCGGCCTCGCCGCCAGGCTCCCCATGCTGGCCACGCTGTTCGTCATCACGTCGCTCGCCCTCATTGGCCTTCCCCTCTTCAATGGATTCATCGGCGAATTTCTGGTCCTCAGCGGCAGCTTCCAGGTCCATCCGCAGTGGGTTGCCGCCGCCACCATCGGCGTTATCCTTAGCGCCACCTACATGCTCTGGATGGTCCAGCGCATCTTCTACGGGAAAGAGTCTTCGCTGGTCGTCAACCGTCCCGCCTTCGACCTGAACGCCCGCGAACAACTCACCCTCTGGCCCATGGCGATCCTTATGCTCGCGATGGGCGTCGCCTCGCCTTACTGGATCAAAGCCATCGACGGCGCCATGAGCCCCCTGGCAGGCAGTGTGGCCGCACCCGCCTCGCCGCCCGCCGCAAGCCAGCTCTCAGGAGGCGCACGGTGAACGACGCCCTCCGCATCCTGCCCGAAATCATCCTCACCCTCGCGGGCGTGCTGGTCATGATTGCCGACGCGCTGCTGCCCAAACCCTCCAGCCGCAAATCGCTGGGCTGGCTCGCGGTCCTGGGCGCGCTGGCCGCGCTCGCCGTCAGCTTCTGGCAATATCAGTTGCCTGCGGGCACCGCGTATTACGGCGTCGTCCAGACCGACGCCTTCAGCGTCTTCTTCCACGTCCTCATCGCCGGTATCGTCCTGGCCTCGCTGCTTATCACCCTCGACGCCGTCACTCCTGAAACCGAGGGACTCGGCGAGCTTTTCGCGCTCATGCTCTTCGGTGCAGTCGGCATGATGCTCATGTCGAGCGCCGTCGAGCTGCTCCTCGTCTTTGTCGCGCTGGAAATTTCCTCGATCTCCACCTACATCATGGCGGGATTCCGCCGGAAGAGCGCCAAGAGTCCTGAATCCGCGCTCAAATACTTCCTGCTGGGATCCTTTGCCACTTCATTTTTCCTCTACGGCATCGCTCTGATTTTCGGCGCCACCGGCACCACGCGCATCAGTGGCATTGCCGACGCCATCGCCAGCGCGAACCCCTCCACCGCGCTTCTTTACGTCGGCCTGGCGATGGTCATCGTCGGTCTCGGCTTCAAAGTCTCCGCGGCTCCCTTCCACGTCTGGACGCCCGACGTCTACGAAGGTGCTCCCTCGCCCGTCGTCGCGCTCATGTCCACCGGACCCAAGGCCGCCGCCTTTGCCGTCCTGCTCCGCATTGCCTACGGAGCTTTGCCCCAGCTCCATGCGGACTGGGTTCCGATCCTGTGGTGGCTCGCCGTCATTTCCATGACCATCGGCAATCTCGGCGCTCTGCGCCAGCGCAATGTCAAGCGCATGCTGGCCTACTCCTCCATCGCCCATGCGGGATACATTCTCGTCGCCTTCACCGCGCTCTCCGCCGACGGAGTCGCCGCCGCCAGTTTCTACGCCGTCTCCTACGCGGCCATGAACGTCGGCATTTTCGCCATCGTCAGTCACGCCGGCGGCTACGACGATCACCTCACCCTCATCGACGACTATCGCGGCCTCGCCTGGCGCTCGCCCTTGCTCGGCGGAGCGATGACCTTCTTCCTGATCTCGCTCATCGGCATTCCGTTTACCGGCGGATTCTTCGGCAAGTTCTACGTTTTTACCGCGGCCATCCATTCCGGGATGGTCTGGCTCGCGATCATCGGCCTCATTAACAGCGGCATCGCCGCCTTCTACTATTTGCGCGTGGTGGTCGCGCTTTACTCGCGATCCTCTGAAGCCGCTCCGGAGTTGGTCGTGGCCAGGCCTTCCATCGCTCTGCTGCTCGCGATTTTCATCACTTCGGCGGCTACGCTGATCCTCGGCATCGCGCCCGGCAATGTGCTCGACGCCGCTCGCGCTGCGGCGCAGACCTTCACCTCGGTGGGTCAGGATGCCGCAACCCCGCCATCGACCTCAGTAGATGCAGTCAGTACGGGGCGGTAAAACCCACGCCCCGCGGTTCTTCAGGCGCTGAACCGGCCCCGCGCCATGCCCGGCGGCAGGTCGCGCGATCCCAGCTCGGCCAGCGTCGGATCGGGCTTCCATCTCCTGCCCGCCGAAGCCGGAGCCGTCATCACTTCTTTCCACGCCGTCTGGAATTTGTCCATCTCGCTCCGCGTGCCCACCGTGATGCGCACGTACGTAGGCCACACCGGCCACACGCGTCCGATGTAGACGTTTTTCTCCGCCATCGCCGCGATCACTTCTTTGCCCGGCCGCCCCGTGTCGACCATAAAGCAATTGGTCTGCGACGGAACGAACTTGTAGTTGTTGGCCGCCATCCACGCAAACGTATCGTTCCGGATATCCGTGTTGATCTTGCGCCGCTCCGGTACCAGCTCCGGAACCTGCAGGCTGCTCGTCGCCGCCGCCACCGCGAGGATCGGCATCGAGTTCATCCCGTAGGCCTGGATTTTCGCCAGCAGATCCGGCCGCCCGATCGCGAACCCGCACCGCAACCCCGCCATCCCGTAAATTTTCGAGAACGTCCGCAGCACGATCAGATCCTTGTCCGCCTTCACCAGATCGATCGACGGAGTCGCGTCCGAAAAGTGGATATACGCCTCGTCCACCAGCAGAATCGACCCTTTCGGCTTGTTCGCCAACGCGTACTCGATGTCCTCGTGGCTGGTGATCGTCCCCGTCGGGTTGTTCGGGTTGCAGATGTAGAAGACCCCCGCATTGGGATCGGCGGCAATCATCGCTCGCACATCGTGCGAATAATCCTTCGCCAGCGGAACCTTCACGATGTTCGCCCCGCTCACCTTGGCCGCGTACAGGGGCGCTTCATAGCTGGGGTCGGCGACCACCAGGCTGCGCTCCTTCGACGTGAAGGCCAGCGTCGTGTAGTGCAGGGGCTCGCTCGATCCGGCATACGGGATGATGTATCCGGACTTGAGCCCTTCCATGGCGGCGAAAGTGTCCACCAGTTTCTGTGTCAGCTCGAAGTCGTAGCGCCCGCCTTCCGGCAGCAGGCTGCTCATCACCGCGCACGCGCCGCTACAAGGCCCCAGAGGATTCTCATTCGCGTCGATGCGAACCGCGCCCGGCGGCAGGACGCGCGCAATGCGGGCCCGCTGCGCCTGCGCCAGTTGCGGCTCTGTCAGAATCGGCATCGCAGCAGCGGCGGTTGCGGCGGCGGCCATACCAAAAAAAGTGCGGCGGGTGAGATTCGTGTTCATCTGCGCCTCCTGAATCAGAATGGACTTTCTACTTCCCCCACAGAGCCGCGTGTGCCAGGGTGCGATGAGTGCTCACGGCTGTTACCTCAATTTCCACCAGTGCCCCAGGGAGCGCCAGAGCCGCCACCTGCATGNNCGAAATCCATTTTTCCGCCCTGCGCCGGATCCCCCGCCAGGTACGCGTGCATCATCACCACGTCGCCCAGCATCAGGTGCTGCTCGGCCAGTTCCCGCTTAATGGTCTCCAGCACGTGCACCGTCTGCGTCTCGGTATCGCCCGGCTGGCCTTTCGCCACCGACGAATCGATCGCCCCGCTCAGATACAACGTGTCCCCGACCCAAACCCCCTCTGAGATGGGAAAGTCGGAATTCGGCAGCGGAATGCGCGTGACGCTGCTCTGCGCTACAGCCATCGCACCGCCGCAGGCTGTCGCGGCCGCCAGGACTCCCACAAAGACCCGCCTAAGAAGCAAGGTTCCCTCCATTCTCCACGCGTGCTCCCAGCTGGTTGATCACCCGATACGACGACAGTGCCGCGCCCTCCTGCCAGCCCACCAGATGGCTGGTGTGGTCGCCCGCAAAGTAGACGCGTCGATCCGGCGCCAGCAAAACATCCAGCCCCGATCCGTGACCAAACCCGCTCACCCACGCGCCCAGGTTGTAAGGAATCTGTCCCCAGCTGATGTACACCGGCTTCGAAAGATCCTTCCCATGCCCCGGATGCAGAATCTCGATCGCCTGCCGCGACGCGTCCAGTTTCGCCTGCACGTTGGGCAGCTTGCCGAACGCCGTCCCGTTTTCGATCGAGTACCCGCTGACCACCACGCCGCGCTCCGAAAACAGCCGCGCGCTCGGGTACCACACCACGTTCACCGTCTGCTGCAGATACGAAAGGCCGCCGTAAATGCCATACTCCGTTTCCCAGAAGCGCGGCGCTTCCCACGCCACTTTGTACGCCGAATCGTAGCTGGTGGCCTCGATCGCCTGCCGCACTGCCGGGCTGAAATCCGCATCGAGCGTCCGGACAATCGTCAGCGGCATCGCGCAGATGCAGTAGTCGGCATTCACGGTTTGGTCGGCCCCGCTGGCCGCGTCGCGATAAACCACCGTCACGCCCGTCGCCGATTGCCGAATGCTGCGCACCACCGCGCCCGACCGCACCACGCTCCCCAGCTTTTTCTCGAACGCCGCCGGAATCCTGTCCATCCCGCCCACCGGCTGGAACATCGTCGGCTGCCAGTCGATCACTTCCTCCGCCAGCATGCCCTGCCACAAGTCCGCGTCCAGCAGTGCGTGCATCGGCAGCGCATCGATCGCCTCCGGCTCTTCCTTCCCCGCGCCNNTGCTTCAGGAACGCGATCATCCGCTCGCGGTCTTCGGCCGTAATCTCTTCGTCGAGTGCGCCCTTGCGTATGCATTTCGCCAGCAGTTCGGAAACGTGGCCGCGCGTATCGTTGACCGCCCGCCGTTCCGTCACTGGATTCCCGCCGTTCAGCTTGTCGCTCTGCATCAGCGCCCCGCGCGACGAGTTCACTTCCACTTCCAGCGCGACGCCCAGCTCCCGGCAATAACCGAGCATGGCGTGGTGGATCGCCGGAAGGCGCGCCGGCCCCGCATTGAAATAATTCCCCTCATCGAAGCTGCACGATTGACGCACGCCGCTCGTAAAGTCCACATTGGTCCCGCCCCGGATCGTCCAGTTGCGCCCGCCACATCGCTCGCGAGCCTCGAGCACCGTACATCGATAGCCTGCTTTGCCCAGCTCATACGCCGCCACCAGACCGGCGATGCCCGCGCCAAGAATGACGACCTTCGTGCCTTTTCCATCGACCAGGCGCAGCTTACTCGATTCGGCCGAAGCCTCTGGAATCGCCAGCAGCCCGAGCGACTGCATCATCATGAACGCGGCGCTGTACCCGCCCGCCTCGCCCACACGCATCAGAAACTGACGTCTGGTCAGACCCATGCCTTCTGGTTTCCTTTTTTCCGGGGGAACGCCATCATTGTGCCATACCCTGACTCACCCGCCCTCAAAAAAAGGCCCGTGGCCGGAGACAAGAACCACGGGCTTCAGGGAGGCTAAAACAAAATTTTCAAAGCCAGCTGCGTGTTGTAGGGCTCGCCGGCGCCGATGCCAGGCGCTCCGTAGTTGGCTCCAATGGTGGTGGCAATGGCGCAGGTGCTCGAATCGGTGCAGTACCCGTCGCCGGGCGCTGCAAGATTCAGGTGGTTGAAGACGTTGAACATTTCCACGCGGAACTGGGCGGTGACGCGCTCGGTGATTTTGGTGTTCTTGAAGACCGAGAGATCAAGATCTTCGAAGCCGGGGCCGTGCAGGACGTTGCGTGGCGTGTCACCATACGCGCCGTTGGCCGAGGGAGCGAAGGCGTTGGGGTTGAGCCAGTTGACTGAATAACTCTGGACGCTGCGGGAGACGCCAGCATAGGGACTGACTTTGGGGACAAAGTTGGCGCGCTCGGCATATTCGCCATTGCCGCTGCCTCCGCTGTTGCTGGAGAAAACGCTGAAGGGTTGGCCGCCGTGGAGATTGACCAGACTGTTGAGCTGCCATCCATTGGTCAGCCACTTCATGGAGCTGCCACCGGGAACGTCGTAGGTGAAGTAGGCGGTGAAAGTGTTGCGGACATCGAAGTCACTGTTGCTGTACTCGCACTTGAAGCAGTAGCTGTTCTGAGGATTGGAGAGGTAGATTTCGCTGGCTTCGTCGAGCGCGTGTCCCCAGGTGTAGGAAAGCTGGGACGTGAGGCGATGCCAGCTGGCGAAGCGCAGCAGGGCTTGGAGCGAGTTGTAATTGGATGTTGCCTCGGACTGAACCTGATTGATCACGCCGTAGTTGGGATACTCGCTGGCGTAGGGGCGCAGACCGGTAGCGATGTCGATCTGGTTGATGTCGACCAGGTTGCGCAGGTGGCGCCCCTGGCTGCCAACGTAACCGAGCTGGGCGATGGCGCCAGCGCCGAGGCTGCGCTGGAGGTTGAAGTTGAAGTTCTCGACGTATCCGGGCCGCAGATGCTGGCTGACGGAGAACAGGTTGACCGAGGGGCAGCTGCTGGAATTGGGATCGAGGATGCAGGGATTGGTGGGGCTGCTCTCGTTGAGGAAGATGGGCGATCCGTAAGCAGCGCCGGCAGGAATGGTGCCGACCACGGGCCCGGATTCTTCGACAGGCGTTGCGCCGGCGGGATTATCCTGCACGCCGAAGGGACCGCCGTTGCTGGAGAAGCGGGAGTTCAGCATATTGACGACGTTGGGGCTGTCGAAACCGAGTCCAAAGCTTCCGCGCACGACCGTCTTGCCGTCGCTGGTCGGCTGCCACGAGAATCCCACGCGCGGGCTGGCGCCACCGTACCACTGCGGGTAGAGCGTCGGAATCGTCGTGCCGGCAATGGCGATCCCGTTCGTCGCCCCCGGCAGGAACGTGCTCAGATCCTTCGTCCCATCGTGCATCGGCCCGATGTACTCGTAGCGCAGGCCGTAGTTGACGTTGAAGCGCGGCGACAGCTGCCATGCATCCTGCGCGAAGAGGGCCCATGAGTTGACAAAGACCTGGCGCTTCGGGTCGCCCTGGACAATGCTGGTCACGCCGGAATCAAAGCAACCGGCAAGGAAGTCAGCGAGAGCATAGACGTGAGAGGGATCGGAAGTGGCGGGGGGGGAACCGGGGGTTTTAGTGGCGAGGGCATCGCAGGCGGTGCCGGTGGCTCCGGACCAGGGTCCCTGGGTTCCGTCGAAGACAAAGGTGCCGCGCTCGCCGCTCTGATAGAAGTCGTCGATCTGGGCCTGGCGGAATTCGCCGCCGAAGCGGAATTCGTGTTTGCCGACCGTCCAGGAGAGGGCTTCGTCCAGGTGGCCCGTAATGTCATTGCGTCCGGAATTCACGGTCGCACCGGCATAATCGAAGCCGTTCGCGGAAGAGCCAAGACCGCTGCTGGCCGAAGGCGACGCAATCTGAATGCGTGGAGAACCGGCGAGCGCCGGATCGGTAACCCCGGTGTTCAGACCCAGGGCGGTCGGGTCATAGTGGGTGTTCTGATCGGAGAAGGACTGGTTGTAGTAGTTGACTCCTGCGAAGAGCTGATTGGTCATGTGGGTTGACAGAACGGAGTTCCAGGTCAGGGAGTAGTTCTGCACGTGCATCGGCCCCACCTCGAAATACGGCGTCAGCAGGGAGACGGTGGGCGCGATCTGCGGACCCTGGCCCACATACCACTTGGCGGAGATTTTGTTATTGGCATTCAGGTTGTAGTCGAGTTTAATGAGCCCGTTGTGGCTCCAGCCGATTTCGTTGGCGGGGTTGTCATAGTTGAAGGGTGTAGCAGGGCCGGTGAGCGCGGCGGCGGGCCACAGACCCGCATAACTTCCGGTGCCACTGAGAAGATTGACGGCTGTTTGGTTTTCCGGGATACCCCAGGCGGCAAGCTGCTGGAGCGCGACAGTCTGATAGGCCGCTGATGGCTCAGTGGAAGGCTGGTTGACGCCGATCACAAATTTTTGCTCTTCGTAGGAGACGAAGAAGAAGGCGTGATCGCGCCAGATGGGACCACCGGTTGAGAATCCATATTGCTGGTTGCGAAGCTCGGGTTTCGTCGGCGACAGCGCGGACTGCGCGGCCAGCGCTTCGTTGCGGTTGTAGTAGTACGCGCTGCCGTGGATCTGGTTGGTGCCCGATTTGATGACCAGGTTAACCGTCGCGCCCGGATTGCGCCCCGTTTCCGGGCTCGCCTCGGTCAGCGTGGAGAACTGCTCAATGGCGTCGATGGGCAGCGTGACGCCGGCGATTCCGGAGATGCCGCCCTGATTGGCGGCCGGAATGTTCCACCAGGCGTCGTTATTGTCGGCGCCTTCAATCTGCCAGTTCACCATGTCTGGCCGCGTGCCGTTCACCGAGCCATAGCCACCGCCGGAGTAGCCGGCGTACCCGGGAATCACCGCGATCATCTGAGTGAAGTCGCGTCCGTTCATCGGCACATCCTGCACCGTCTCGCTGGGAATGTCGGTGGTCTGCACCGTCGACGTCGTGTCGAGCGCCAGCGCGCTGGCCGAAACCTCAACTGTCTGTGCGGTCGCGGTGATACTCAGCTTCACGGGCAGGGTATAGATGGTTCCCGCCGACACCGGCACGTCTTGGATCTTTTCTGTTTTGAACCCCGCGGAGGTGACGGTCACCACGAACTTGCCGATCGGCATGCCCTGGAACTCAAATTCACCAGCGCTGGAGGTGACGGCCTTCCAGGTGACACCGGTTTCGGTGCTCACAACCTCAACCGTGGCGCCGGGTACGACGGCGCCCGATGGATCGGTGACGGTTCCGTTAATCCCGCCGCGGAAATTCTGCGCCTGCAGCAGAACGGTTGTGAAAACCAGCAGCGAGAGCAACCCGACAACACTGCGCAAAAACGAAAATCTCATGGGTACGACCTCCAAATAAACGTGCGCTCGTCACGGGTCTCGCCGTGATAGAGCGGTGCCAAGGCGCGCAGCTCATGCGCTGCGTCGTTGTTTGCGTTTCTATTGAGGTCTTCGACAGGGAAGGTTGCCGCGGCCGATCTGCGCTTCTGACAAGGAAGGCAAATCTGCGGCTCTTCATCTCGTCATGAAATGAAGAGGGTCTTCCATTCTTGTCACACCCCGGGAAAAATTTCAAGCGCCATTCATAATTTCTATTCGCGTCTCATCACAAACAGCAGCGCGAGCCGCTGCCGCCATCCGCACAGAATCTGTTCCTCTTTTCCGCAAATCGCTGTCCCAGCGTGCGCCAAATGGGTTACCAAAAGGCTCATCCCCGCGGCCCTTCCTGTGCCCGCCATCACATACAGTCGTCATTCCGAAAGAAGAGCATTAGATCCCGGAAAGGAGGGTTTTATGCCGAATCGAATCCACGTCGCATTCGTAGCCGCGGTGCTTGCCACCGCCGCTTTCGGGATAGCCCAGACAACGCCCATCATCAAAGAAGTGCCGGTGAGGCCTACCTCACCCGCATCCGGGAAGCAGATGTACACCACCTATTGCGCCACTTGCCATGGTATGGACGGAAAAGGCAACGGGCCGGCTGCTCCAGCTCTGAAGAACTCACCCACCAACCTGGTGCAGCTCGCCAGGGACAATGGCGGCAAGTTCCCCGACGCTCACATCTATTCCGTGCTGCAGTTCGGAATGGAAAATCCCGCGCACGGATCCAAAGACATGCCCGTTTGGGGTCCCGCGCTACGCTCCCTCGATCGCGGCAGCCCGTCGCCCGACATGCAGGAGCACCAGAGGCTCGCGAATCTGACCAACTACCTCAAGTCGATTCAGCAGCAGTAAGCAGCAAGCCTCCGTAAACAGGAACTCCCTGCCGCGCATCACGCAGCAGGGAGTTTTTCGTGCCTGCTCGAAACCTACTTCACCTTAGCAAAGACAATCAGCAGCGTGAATAACGCCAGGGATTCCATAAACGCCAGGCCCAGCAGCAGCATGGTCAGAATGCCCGCGCGCGCGCCCGGATTCCGCGCCAGCGCCTCGGTGGCCGAAGCCGTCGCGCGCCCCTGCCCCAGTCCGCAGAGTCCTGAAGCGATAGCCATGCCGATGCCCGCGCCGATCGGCACCCAGCTCGGTCCGGCGCTGACGCCTGACGCTTGTGCGAACGCAGGCGAGGCCATAAACAGCGCCGCCAGTGTCATGAATGCGTATTGCAGTTTCCGCATACTTTTCTCCTGCTTCCTTAAAATTGCCGCCAGTGGGTGGTTGAGGCTCACCGTGCTGGCCCCCTCACGCTGAACGGCCTTCCTCGCCGAAGTGGAAGCGCTCTCCGGCAGGAAATTCCTTTTAGTGCTCCGGATGCGTCGTCGCCTCCGCCAGATAAATGGTCGTGAGCAGCATAAAAATGTACGCCTGGATCAGCGCTACGCCGAAGTGCAGTCCGAGAAATATGATCGGGATCGCCGGCGGCACCAGCGAGAAAAACACCAGCGTCAGCAGATCGCTGGCAAACATGTTTGCGTAAAGACGAACCGTGAGCGACATGATGCGCGCCAGATGCGAAATAATCTCAATCGGGAACATCAGCGGCGCAATCCACCACACCGGCCCCATAAAGTGCTTGATGTAGCCGATCGGCCCCTGCGCCCGGATCCCATTCCAGTTGTAGTAGGCGAATGTGAACAGCGCCAGTCCCAGCGGCACCGACGGATTCGCCGTCGGCGTGTCGATCCCCGGCAGCAACCCGAAGCAATTGCACAGCAGGATGAACGCCAGCAGGCAGGTGAGAACCGGCAAGAACTTCTGGTAGCCGTGACCCATCACCTGTTCGGCCTGGCTGCTCACGAATTCGTGCACGATCTCAGCCAGATGCTGCGCGTTCCCCGGCTTCTCGACGCTCAGTTGCGCTCGGACGAGGAAGAAGAACAAAATCAGGCCGGCGAAAACGATCAGTTCCAGGGTCAGCGTGTTGTTGATCGGATGGCTCGGATGCGCCGGGTGAATCCGCAGCATTCGCAGCAGAGCATCCACCGGCGTGGCAAACCAGTGGTTCAGCAGGCGGGTAAGAAAATTGATCCAGGCGAGCATGTTTTTTCGCTAATTCCGCAGGAGCCGAAGGGCTTCGAAAGACAGGGCAACGACGGCTAATCCGATGCCCGCTACCAATGCGTAAACACTACCGTGCAAACACCTTAGACTAACATACAGAATCGCCGCCACCACCCCCAGCCGCAGAAAAAACATCACCAAAGTGCGGCCCATCGGCCGCGCGCTTTGCCGATTGTCCAGCTTCGCGAAAACCGCTAGTGCCAGGTTCCGCCATTCCCGAATTCCCGTGTACGAAATCAGCGCCCCGGCCAGTTCCAGCAGCCCCGTTTGCCAGCCCATGGTAAACGTGAACACCAGCCAAAGCACCAGCCCCAGCACCACCACCGTCCGCAGCGCCCGGCGCAGCATTTCCCGCAGATCGTCGTCGGTCATCGATGCAGCAAGGTTCGCAGCCGGACCGTTTTCCTGGCTCACGGCTTCTTGTCCTCTTTTTCAAGCTGCCGTTCCTGCCCCAGCACCAGCCGGAAAATCTGCACGAACCCCGCCGCGCACCCCAGCACGATCCCCGCCAGGTAAATCCAGTTCGTGTGCAGCCACTTGTCGAGCCCCGCGCCGCCCAGCCACCCCACCACCACCGCCGCCGGCAAAATAAACGCAATCTGCGTCAACTTCTCCGCCCGCACCAGACTATCCACAGTCTTCGTGCGCTTCGGCGTATCCGGATTAGGCGGTTGCTGCGGCATCCTTGTGTCTCGGTTCGTTATACACGGGTCCGGTATGTCGGTACCAGATTCTCTCGTTTACCCTCGACAGGCGAGGCGTGAAGCGTTACGCTTTACATGTGATTCGGACCTTCCGTCACGCCGGGATCGAGCGGTTCTTCCGCACCGGAAGTAAGGCCGGAATCCAGCCGAAACACGCCGGAAAGCTGGCAGCTCAGCTATTCGCGCTCAACCGGGCAAAGTCGGCAGCTGATATGAACGCTCCGGGTTGGGGCCTGCACCCACTCAAGGGAAAGCTCGCGGATCACTGGTCGGTAGGGGTGAGCGGAAACTGGCGGCTCACTTTTGCCTTTGAAGAAGAGGACGCAGTCCTCGTGGATTATCAGGATTACCACTGAATCGGAGAATCGAATGTCCCTGATGCACAACCCCCCTCATCCCGGAATTGTCCTCCGGGAGTATCTCGGAGAGATGGAAGTTTCAAAAGCGGCCACGCGTCTGAACGTCTCTCGCACCACGCTTTCCCGCGTGCTTAATGGCAGAGCCGGCATTTCGGCGGATATGTCGCTGCGCCTGTCCGACGCACTGGGCACGCATCCAGCGTTTTGGTCCGGTCTGCAGATGGACTACGATCTGTGGCACGCGAGCCGCCGGCGCAGGCCGAAAATCGCGCCCTTTCGCAAAGCCGCCTGAGCGAACTGCAAGATCCTGGTCGACGTATCGACTGCGACGTTGTCATCGCGAGCGCTATCTTAAGCAGGAAGTTGCCCCCCCCGAATTACTGCCCTTTCGCCGTCGCCACACTCAGCGAAGATCGCGACGTCAGAAACGCACCCATGTCCGGAGAGATGGGCTTGAGCTTCATAAACGGGGCACCGGAGTCGCCATACCTGGCCACTTCGACTTCAAAGTAGTACGTCTGGTCCGCGCTCGCCGCCAGATCGGTCAGGCCGATTCTGCTTTCCATCCGTGCCAGCGGCGCATCCCACCACGCGCATACGTGATGGTCGCCCGGCTGCACGGCAACGCTGAAGTATGAGTTGCCCTTGTTCGCGCCCACCCATGCGCCGTCCAGTCCCACCCGCACCACCGAGCACCCGATGCAGTCGGAGTTCCGCTGCACAAACACCAGCGTCGCCTGGCCCGGTTGCGGAGCCACCGCCGCGGCGCTTTTCTCCGTTTTCACGTCGAACCCCGCCTCCGGCTTGCCGCACGAATCGGGCAGAGTCGTGGCCAGCGCCAGCGCGGGAAGAACCAAAAGCATGCAGCAGGACAAAACAGCTGTACTTGTCTTCATGATGTTCTCCTGGCCGGTAGACGTGGCCCGAACCTAATAGTTTCGTCCGCCACGGCGCGCCGTCCGCAAGCCCGCCATACGGTACTGTCCGCAGCCGAAAGTTATACTCGAACCAGACCCGCAAACCCATGCCCTACGACCACTTCGACTCCGAGTTCGAGCGCAGCCTCTACGGCCTTCGCCAGGAAAAACTAAAGCAGATTGCCGCCCTCGGCCAGCAGGCCTACCCCAATTCCTTCGCCGCTACCCACACCCTCTCGCAAATTCGCGCCGCTCACGATGTCTCGACCGGCGAACAGCTCGAGTCCCAGCGAATCCCCGTCGCCGTCGCCGGCCGCATCATGGCCATCCGCCAGCAGGGCAAGGCCGGTTTCGCCACCCTCCAGCAGGAAGGCGCGCGCCTCCAGATCTACGTCCGCAAAGACGCCGTCGGCGACCCGGCCTTCGAGCTCTACAAGCTCCTCGACCTCGGCGACCACATTGGCGTCACCGGCTACCTCTTCCGCACCCGCACCAACGAGCTCACCGTCCACGTCGAGACGATCACCTTCCTCGCCAAGGCCCTCCTCGCCCTGCCCGAGAAATATCACGGCCTCGCCGACATTGAGCTCCGCTACCGCCGGCGCTACGTCGACCTCTTCATGAACCCGCTGCTCAACGAAACTCCGGCCGCAGGCGCTGCTCCGGCTGAAGGCGCAACCGAGGCCCAGGAAGCCGAGCAGATTCACGTCCGCGACGTCTTCATCAAGCGCGCCCAGATCCTCCGCGCCATCCGCAAATTCTTCGATGCCCGTAACTACATCGAAGTCGAGACGCCCATGATGCAGTCCATCGCCGGTGGCGCCATGGCGCGCCCCTTCGTGACCCACCACAACGCGCTCGACAT
>PMAD01000178.1:11718-11899 GCA_003152415.1 Acidobacterium sp. | reverse complement strand
CACCCAGGCGATGGCGACGCCGATGAACTGATTGAGCACCTGATGCCAGTTGCCCTCGAGGCCGCCGGTTGGTTTTCCCGCGCCGTAAACGGGATTGATGGCGCTGGAGGCGAAGACGCCGGTGAGGATGGCGCCGACGCTGCCGCCCGCGCCATGCACACCGAAGGCGTCGAGGGAATCA
>PMAD01000178.1:8821-11628 GCA_003152415.1 Acidobacterium sp. | reverse complement strand
TTGAAGCCGAACCAGCCGACCCACAGCAGGCAGGCTCCGATGAAGCTAAGGACTACGGAGTGCGGCGGGGATGGTTCTTTGGGATAGCCGACGCGCTTGCCGAGGTAGAGCGCGCAGACCAGCGCGGAGACGCCGGAGGTGACGTGAACCACGGTGCCGCCGGCAAAGTCGAGGCAGGGAATCCTGCCGTTGAGCGAGGCGTTGAGGAATCCGCCTTTGCCCCAGACCATGTGCGCCATGGGCGAATAGACGACGATGGCCCAGAGGGTGAGGAAGAGGCACATTGCGCTGAATTTCATCCGCTCGGCGAAGGCTCCGGTAATGAGCGCGGGCGTGATGATGGCGAACATGAGCTGGTAGATCATGTAGGTCTGCGCGGGGACGGTGGGGCCGTAATCGGGATCGGGCGCGAGGCCGACGCCGTGCATGAAGGCGTTGTGCAGGCCGCCGATGAAAGCATTGCCGGTGCCGAAAGCCAGGCTGTAGCTGACCAGCGCCCAGAGCACGGTGATGATGCACATCATGGCGAAGCTCTGCATCATCGTGGAGAGAACGTTCTTGCGGCGGACGAGACCGCCATAGAAGAGGGCGAGGCCTGGACCGGTCATCATGAGCACCAGCGCGGCGCTGGTGAGCATCCAGGCGTTATCGCCGGCAGAGACTGCGGGAGCGGCCGGTGTTTGGGCCAGCGCGGCAGGGGCGCAACAAAGGGGGAACAGGCAGAGCAACCGAATCAGACGACGAGGGTGCATATAACTCCGCTGGCATGCGACGGAAATATGTCACGACGAGGTGACCGGTGAGGCGCGGGCGGATATTCCCGGAGCCTGAATGGATAGGGAACGAGCGTAGTACGGAAATACCTGGAACTCACTTTTACATATTTTTGGCAAATCGAAAACAGAGAAATTCAGGGGCGGGCGGTTCGGACACCCGTTTCGCTGTGCGGGAGGCGAAACTTGCGGTACGGCCGCGAGGGGCTGATTCGAGCCTCAAGGTTGGATATAGTGGAAATATGACGGAGACGTTGCGGGATCGGCGGCTGTTCGGGACGCTGGAAAGCAGCGCGAAGAACCGCGAGAAAGTTCTCGAGGCGAGCTACGGCTACGAGCAGCCGGACGGGATATTTCTAACTACGGTGGATGCGGCGATCAACTGGGTCCGCAAGAGCTCGATATGGCCGATGACCTTTGGTCTGGCGTGCTGCGCCATCGAGATGATGTCGATGGGCGCGTCTCGATTCGATCTTGCCCGCTTTGGGATGGAGGTGTTTCGGCCCTCGCCGCGGCAGTCGGACCTGATGGTGATTGCGGGGCGCGTTTCCTGGAAGATGGCACCGGTGATCCGGCGTCTCTATGACCAGATGCCGGAACCGAAGTGGGTGATTTCCATGGGCGCATGTGCTACGTCGGGCGGCGTCTTCAACAATTACGCCCTGGTGCAGGGTGTGAATCAGGTGATCCCGGTCGATGTGTATGTGCCGGGGTGCCCGCCGCGTCCCGAGCAACTGCTGTACGCGATCACACTTCTGCAGGAGAAGATTCAGCACGAGCACGGCAGCCTGAAGCGTGTTCTGAACTTGCAATAGGCGTGGGGTTTTAGTATCTTTGTATGCAACAGGAGCCCCCCGCGGCCTGAAAGCGGCCGTGATTTCCCCCACAACATGAGAGATTGTTTACCCGTTCACGCTGGAATGACAGCACGGGTTAACCTTAGTGATACTGTCGGAAATTTTGCTGCTCGCATCGGGCAACCGATTGAAATAATTGCACTCTAAGCAAGTTGTTCCTGTGGTCACTTCTTTGCCGTTTGCCCTTGTTCGTTGCGGAAGGTTTTGTCCGGCTCCCTCCCCGGCAGCCACTCCGGATTTGTGAGAAGGTGGCTCGGGTTTTGCAAAGGTTTTTTTTCAGCAATCAGTGATTTGATTTGCGGAGGATTAGACGCATGCATTTTCGCCCATTCAGCTATTGGGGCCGCATCCTGCTGGCCGGCTTTGCCACGTTGCTGGGAGCAACGATGGTTCTGGGCCAATCTTCGTCTGCAGCGTCCGCTGCCACGGCGGATCAGTATGCATCCCGTATCGACGTCTTCACGGGGTATTCGTATGTCGCCCCCCATGGGACCGTGGACACACCCGAGCCCGGTGGGACGGATAAGGCTCTTGATTACTCGGCCATCAACTACGGCGCCATCGGGAGTTTCGCTTACTACTTCAATCGTTATGTGGGCGGGCAAGTCGAGTACGCCAACCATCCGAACGGCGCAAACGACGGAGCGCAGACGGCGCAGGCTGGAATCATCTTCCGCTACCCGACCGAAGGCATGGCCGTATTTGTTCACGGGCTGGCTGGCGGCGTTCGCCTCGGAGGGCCAAACGTTTCCGGTCCGGGCGTTAACCCGAAGCACGCTTATACATGGGGTCCGGCGCTGACGGCCGGAGCCGGCATGGATTACGACCTGCCCTTTGGCGGACATCGCATTGCATGGCGAATTTTCCAGGCGGACTACGAGTATTGGCATGCGGGTTTTGGCTACACGGAGGGACTCGGTGGCCGCGCCAACGTCAACGCGGTTCGACTCAGCACCGGTTTGCTGTTCCACTTCGGCAGCATCGCCCCTCCGCCGCCGGTGCAGTATGCCTGCGCGATCAATCCGGCATCGGTGTTCCCCGGCGAGCAGGTCACGGTTACGGGAACGGCGACGAATCTGAATCCAAAGAAGACGCCCGTGTACACCTGGAGCGGGCAGGGTCTGACGGTGGGCGGCACGAGTCCCACCTCCACTATCGATACCGGCAGCCTGCAGCC
>PMAD01000178.1:0-8715 GCA_003152415.1 Acidobacterium sp. | reverse complement strand
GGAACCATCACGGTCACGGGCACGGTCCAGGACGACAAGGGACAGACGGCTTCAGCGACGACCACGGTCAACGTGGAAGCGCCGCCGCCGCCGCCGGCCCCGAAGACGCAGACGCTATGCTCGATCCAGTTCGATAAGGACAAGCGGCGTCCGGCGCGTGTCGACAATGAAGCCAAGGCCTGCCTGGATGACGTGGGGCTGAACGCACAGCAGAAGGCGGATGCCTCTGTGGTGGTGGTCGGCAACTCGGCGCCAGTGCCGGCTCCGAAGACGAAATACCAGCGCGCGCACGCAGTGACCGCCGAGCAACTGGCGGCGCAGCGCGCGGTGAACACCAAGGCCTACCTGGTAACGGAGAAGGGCATCGACGCCAGCCGCATCCAGGTGAGGACGGGCAGCAACGGCCAGAACGAGGTGGAGAATTACCTGGTTCCGGCAGGCGCAACCTTCGACAACGACGTGCCGAGCACGACGCCTGTCGACGAGAACGCCGTGAAGGCCCAGCCTCGGACGGCTCCGGTGGTGCACCACCATCACAAGGCGGCGGCGAAAAAACCCGCAGCAGCTCACTAACGGAGCGCGCCTGAACAGGACAGGGCTGATCGGAATTCCGATCGGCCCTGTTTTTTTGAGCCCTTGCCGGAAGTTTCCACAGTCACTCAGCCTCGCCCGGCTTTTGTTGCCGATGATGAGGCGGACGACGGCGACGGAAGGCCGGGTGGCCACGAAAACCGCTAGCATGACCTTAGGCGGCTTTCGCGGCTGGAGCGATTCGCGGATTTCCGCATCCGCAAAAATGGGAATGATGCATTCGATCCGTTTTCGACTTTGTCTGGCGGCCCTGGCTACCCTCCTGCCCTTTCTGTGCGGTTCGCCGGCTCGCGCTGCGAATTCCCCGTGGTCTCCCACGGGTCCTGACGGCGGCGATGCGCGGCGGTTCGCCTTCAGCGCGCTCGATCCGGACCGAATCTACCTGGGAACGACCGACAGCTGGATCTACGTCTCCTCCGATGGGGGCTCGTCATGGGCAAGGCTGGCGAAGCTGGGGAGCAGGGACGATCTGGTCGTGGACAGCCTCGTGGTCGATCGCACCGATCCGCACACGCTCTATGCCGGTGTGTGGGTGCTGGGTCACTCCGACGGCGGCATTTACATCAGCCACGACCAGGGAAGCACATGGACCCAGGTTGAAGATATGCGCGGCCAGTCGGTGCGGGCGCTCGCCCAGGCGCCCTCGAATCCGCATTTGCTGATAGCGGGCACCCTGAGCGGCGTCTACCGCAGTGGGGACCGGGGCCTGCACTGGAGCGAGATCAGCCCGCCCAGCGGCAGCGAGATTCACGAGGTGGAATCGGTCGCGATCGACCCCTATGATCCGGAAATCATCTATGCGGGCACATGGCACCTTCCCTGGAAGACCAACGATGGCGGTGCGCACTGGAACAACATCCACGACGGCGTGATCGACGATTCCGACGTCTTCTCGATGATCGTCGACCCCTCCCGGCCGAGCGTGATGTTTCTGAGCGCCTGCTCGGGAATCTACAAGAGCGAGAATTTCGGATACGGATTCCACAAAGTGCAGGGCATACCGTCGACCGCGCGCCGCACCCGCTCCCTGCGCATGGACCCGGCGGATCGCAATACCGTCTACGCCGGAACCACCGAGGGTCTGTACAAGACGCAGGATGGCGGCGAGAACTGGATGCGCACCACCGGACCCGACGTGATCGTCAACGATGTGTATGTCGATCCGCGCAATCCGAAGCACGTGCTGCTGGCGACGGATCGCAGCGGAGTGATCGCGAGCGAAGACGGCGGGGCGGGATTTGAGGAATCCAACACCGGATTCTCGCAGCGCCAGGTCACGGCCCTGCTGGTCGATGCGCGGTCTCCGCAAACGATGTATGCCGGAGTGATCAACGACAAGAGCTACGGCGGAGTCTTCGTCAGCAGCGATCTGGGCAGGACCTGGAAACAGCAAAGCGAAGGCCTGCACGGCGGCGACATATTTGTTCTTGCCCAGAGCGCTGACGGCGCCCTGCTGGCCGGGAGCAGCGATGGAATTTTCCGTTGGGATGGAACGGCGTGGGTTGCGGCCGATGCTCTTGCCTCGGCGCCAGCCCCACCGCCGGTCACTGAAGCGCCGCATACGCGCGCGAAGAGGGGTCCTGCGCTGGCGGCCGCAGCGGTGCAGCCGGTGGATCCGCCGAAGCTCGGCGGGCGAGTGGCAGCGCTATCGGCCGCGGGCGATACCTGGTTCGCCGTGACGACGCAGGGCGTTTTTCGCAGCGACGACCGGGGAACAACGTGGACGCCGGCTCTGACTGCAAACCCTTCGGACGGACGTGACTACCTGACCCTCGCCGCGGACGGAAAGCGTGTCTTCATCGGTCGCCGCGAAGGCATGATGGCCTCGGACGATAATGGCGCAACCTGGCAGCCGCTGAAGCTTCCCGCTGGTCTCACCGTTCTGGCCAGCCTCGCATTCACTCCTGACGGCACGCTTTGGGCCGGCGGTCGCGAAGGCGTCTTCTATTCCCGCGACAAGGGTGGTTCCTGGACGGCGCTCGAGCGTCTCCCCGTGGTGGCTGTCAACGGTCTCACCTGGGATCCAACCCTGAACCGGCTGATTGTCACCTGCGGCGTGGGCACGGTGATCTACTCCGTCGATCCGCGCGATCAGTCCTGGAATTGGTGGAACGCCGGATGGACGGTGCATTCCGTCGCATCGCTCAACGGGCGTCTGGCGGCCGCGTCGCTCTACAGCGGCGTGGTGCTGCAACCGGCAGCCGAGACCGGCAGATCAGGGGACAGTGTGCAGGATGCGCGAAGATAGTGTGGCCTTCTCGCTGCGGCCCGGCGTTCACGAGGATTACGCGGCGCTCTACAGGCTCGATCAGGCTTGCTTCGCTCCTGGGATCGCATGGTCGAAGGCCGAGCTCGAGTACTTCCTGAAGTATCCCGGCAACCTCAGCATCGTTGCGGAAGACGAAGCCGGACGAATCGTGGGATTTGCGATTGCGGGAAGGCAGCGCCGGCAGGGAGCGCTGCTGGGACGGCTGATCACCATCGATGTCGATGCTGCACTGCGCCGGCGCGGCGTGGGGCGCAGGCTGCTCGGGGAGATCGAGACGCAGTTCCGGGGAATTGGCGCCGTTGCGGTGCTGCTCGAAGTGGCGGTGGACAACACTGCGGCGCAGGAGTTCTATGTGCGGCATGGCTTCGCGCGCACGGGCCGCATTCCGGGATATTATCTGGGCCGCATCGATGCGCTGGCGATGGAAAAGCCGCTGGGGTGACGCAGGACCGCGGGCTCAGCCGGCCTGAGGGCACGCGACTACAATGAGGACGATGCTCCCTGTCAGGTGGAAAGTTGCGTGCGGGATCGCGGCCTTTGTATGCGCTGGGGCGCCGGCGTTTTCCCAGGCCGTGAAGGATCTGCCGAAGCCCACCGATTACGTGAGCGACGACGCGCATGTCATGTCGCCGCAGGCCATCGATCAGCTGAACCACCTGTGCGGCGAAGTGGATCACGAGGCGCATGCGCAGATTGCCGTCGTGACCATCGACACGCTGAATGGCGAACCGATCGAGCAGTACGCGGTGGAACTCGAGGAAGCCTGGAAGGTCGGCCCGAAGGGGAGCGATCGCGGCGTGATCGTGCTGCTCGCGGTGAAGGACCGGCGGCGCTGGATTGAAACCGGGTACGGCCTCGAAGGCATATTGCCGGATGGCAAAGTCGGTGAGATCAGCCGCCAGACAGTGCCCTTGCTCCGCAACAACGACTTTGACGGCGCGATGACTCTGGCGGTCGACGAGATTTCCCAGATCATTGCCCAGGACGCGGGCGTGAAGCTGCAGCCGCTGACGCGCTGGGGCGCCGCGCAGCAGCAGCCGCATGCCAGCGTTGGGCAGATCATCGGCGGCGTAATTTTCCTGATTGTCGTGGTGATCTTCCTCATCTGGGCTGGGGGATCGGGGGTGCTCGGTTTTCTGCTGGGCATGTTCTTCGGCGGAGGCGGGCGCTGGGGCGGCGGTGGCGGGTTCGGTGGCTTTGGGGGCGGTGGTGGTTTTGGTGGTGGAGGAGGCGGCGGGAGCGGATTTGGCGGCTTCGGCGGCGGCAGTAGCGGTGGCGGCGGAGCCGGAGGCAGCTGGTAGGCGTGGCTGGTAACATCGATTCGGAATTTTGAGGGAGAGAAGCGCGATGATGCGTCGTGGTTTGTGGATCGCTGTAGCCGTTGTGGCTGTGATTGTGCTGGCGGGGCTGCTGGTCTTCGGCAGTTTCGTGAGCGCGCAAAAGCAGATGGTGGCGAAGCAGGAAGCCGTGCGGGCGCAATGGTCCAACGTGCAGGCAGTGCTGCAGCGGCGGGCTGACCTGATTCCGAACCTGGTGGCGACCGTGAAGGGCTACGCGACCCACGAAGAGACGGTCTTCGCCGACGTCGACAAGGCGCGTGAGTCCCTGCTTGCGGCGCATGATCCGCAGAGCCAGATTCGAGCCAATGGGCAGCTGGACGGAGCTCTGGGGCGGCTGCTGGCGATCGCTGAGAACTATCCGAATCTCAAGGCCAACGAGAACTTTCTGCAGCTGCAGGATTCTCTGGAGGGCACGGAGAACCGGATCGCCGTGGAGCGGCGCCGGTATAACGAGACGCTGCAGGACTACAACACGTTCATTGGGCAGATCCCTAACAACGTTTGGGCGCACTTCGCTGGTTTCAAACCGAACACGGCCTATTTCGAGGCGTCTCCGGCATCACAGGCCGCGCCGCAGGTGCATTTCTAGCGGGAATTTAGGTTAACTTTGATTTTCCGCCGGGATACAATCGATCCAGGGAGAGCGATGGCGGCCAGCCCACAATTCGCAACCCGGCTTGAATACTATCTCCAGACCGATTTCCGGCCCGACTGCGACTATATCGACGGGCAGATCGTGGAGAGAAATGTGGGCGAACATGAACATGCTTTTCTGCAGTCGCTGCTCACGACGCTGATCAACGAGCATCGCCGCGAATGGGGCTGCACAGCCCTGACTGAGCTTCGACTCCAGGTTGAGCCGTCGCGATTTCGGATCCCGGATATAAGTGTGATTGCGGCCGACGCACCGTTTGAACGGGTTCTGACCCGCCCGCCAGTGCTTTGCGTCGAGATTCTCTCATCAGAGGATCGCTGGGCACGCATCACGGAGCGCTTCGAGGACTACCGGCGCATGGGCGTCCCCAGTCTGTGGGCCATCGATCCATTGGAATCAAAAGCCTGGATGTGGTCGACGCGGAATCCTCAGTGGACGGAATCCACGGTGCTTGAAGCGCCCGGTACTTCTGTCAAAATCGACATAGAGCCCATTTTCGCTGAGCTTGCCGAGCGCAAAGCACAGCAGTAGCTATCCGGCGATCAGAATACGCAGATCGCGCAGGTTGTTGCCGGTGGGCCCGGTGACGATCGAATCGCCCAGCGCGGTAAAGAGCGTGCACGTGTCGAAGCGGCCGAGCGTGGCTTCAGGATCGAAGTTGTAACTGCGGGCGCGCGCGATGGTGGTTGTATCCGCAATGGCGCCCGCTGCGGGACTGTTGCCGTCGATGCCGTCCGAGCCCGCGCTGAGCACCGCGAGCGCTTCGCCCTCGAAACGCGCCAGGTCGAAAGCGGCCTTGAGCGCAAACTGCTGGTTGCGGCCGCCGCAGCCCGGATTCCTGCTCAGACTCACCGTGACTTCGCCGCTCGAGAGCAGGCACACTCGGGGGTACTCGCCGCGCAATTCATGAAAGCGCGCGAGCAGGTACTTCGCGGCTTCGGCGTAGTCCCAGTCGTCGCAGGTATTGTCGATGACCACTTTGTATCCCAGCGACTGCGCGTGATCGCGGGCGGCGTTCACGAAGTCGTGGTTGGAGAGCAGCGTGTCGAACTGAGCGTGCTGAAAAGCGGCGAGCGCGTCCTGGGGGCCTTTGGACGACTTTGCCGGAGTGGCATCGTCCTGACGGAGCTTCCGGAAATATTCCTGCACCGCCGGCGGAAACTTCTCCAGCAGGTGAAAGCGCTCCAGAATTTCCGCGCATTCGGCCGGCGTCGAGTAGTCAGGCAGCGTCGGCGAGGAGGCAACGGCGGCCAAATCCTTGAGCGGGACATCGGCCAGCAGCAGAGAAAGTTTTTCGGCTGCGGGCGCGGCCAGCGCCAGACGCCCGCCCTTGACCGCGGAGAAATATTTGCGCACCGTGTTGATTTCTGTGATGGTGGCGCCGCTGGCGACCAGCGCTTCATGGAAGGCGATGGTGTCGTCCAGCGTGATCTTGCGGTCGCGCGGCAACTCCAGCATCGCCGAGCCGCCGCCGCTGATCAGGAAAAAGATGAAGGTGTTCGCGCGGGCCCGCTTCAGCAGGGCCAGCACTGCGCGCGCCGCGGCAAAGGAGCCCTCGTTGGGCAGCGGATGCCCGCCCGCGTAGTAGCGGATATGCCGGTTGCGCTTCTTCGGAATCTCCAGTACCGAGCACACGCCATGCAGGCGGATTTTTTCCGGGAGACGCTCCAGCAGCGCGTTCAGCATGCTGAGCGCGGCTTTGCCGAATGAAATGGCGAAAATATTTTTGTAAGGCTCCAGCGGCTGGGAGATCGACGGCAAACGCGGCGATGGATGCCGCACCAGCGTCTTGCCCTCGAAATGCAGGTGGCGATCGAACGCCTGCGGAATGTCGCAGGCCTGAAGGGCCCGATCGAAAATTTCCCTGGCGACGCCGTGGAGTTCTTCGAGCGGGGTCATTTGTTGGCGAGAAGGGGGAAACAACGTTGCGCCCATGCGCGGATGGCTTGCCTCACATCCTCCAGCTTACTCGCAAAAAAGTGATCGGCTCCGGAAATCCACACCAGCTCCTTCGGTTCGCGCGCGCGTGCGACGGCTGCTTGCACTGCGGCAGCGGGACCGTACTGATCGCGGGTTCCGCTGACGAACAGCTTGGGCTGCGGGCACTCGTGAAGGAAGTCGTAGTCGTAGTCGCGGCCTTCGGCGTGCGTCGGGATTCCGAGCGCCACCAGGCCGATCACGCGCGGATCGCCGCAGCAGGCCCGCAGCCCGACATACGATCCGAAAGAAAAGCCGGCGAAGAGAATCGGCAGGTCAAACTCCCGCTGCAGCCAGTCCAGCGCCGCGCGCACATCGTCCTGCTCGCCCTCACCGAAGTCGTGCTCCCCTTCGCTCAGTTCGGTTCCGCGGAAATTGAAGCGCAGCACCGGAAGGCCCAGGCTCTGGAAGGCCTTCATCGCGTGATACACGACCTTGTTGTGCATGGTGCCGCCGCCCAGCGGATGCGGATGGCAGACCAGCGCTGCGTACGGCGCGTCAGGCGCTCCCGCGTTGAGCAGCGCCTCCAGCCGCCCCGCTGGTCCGCGAAGGTCGTCGACAGTGCGCAGAATTGCGGAGCCAACGTGAGATTGCGTCATCTCACTCCATTGTACGAACGCCTCGTCGCGTATTCTGGTGCTTCGCTATGAGCCTCGATCCCGTTCAACTCACGCGGCGCCTCGTGGACATCGAGTCCATCAGCTACAACGAGGGCGCGGTGGGTGCGTTTCTGGCGGAGTTTCTCGCCATGCAGGGTTTCGCGGTCGAGAAAATGCCGGTGGAGCAGCACAAGGAGAGCCGCTCGACGAGCGAGCGATTCAACGTCTACGCCTGCGTTCCTGGGCAGACCCCCGACGTGGTGCTCTCGACGCACATGGACACCGTGCCGCCCTTCATCCCCTCGAGCGAGGATGACGCGTTCATCTATGGCCGCGGCGCGTGCGATGCAAAAGGCATCATCGCGGCGCAGATTGCCGCCGCAAAAAAACTCACGGAGCAGGGAATTCGCGCCGCGTTGCTGTTCGTGGTCGGCGAGGAGCGCGACTCGGCGGGGGCCAAAACCGCCAACCTGCACCCGCGTGGCAGCCGCTTTCTTATTAATGGCGAGCCGACGGACAATCGCATTGCGCTGGCGTCGAAGGGCACGCTCCGGGCGGCTATTCGCGCCAGCGGGAAGATGGCGCACTCGGCATATCCGGAACTGGGCGAGAGCGCCACGCAAAAGCTCGTTGAGGCTCTGCATCGCATCCTCGCTATTCCGCTGCCGGCGCTCGATGACGTTGGCCCGAGCACGCTGAACATCGGCATGATCAGCGGCGGCCACGCACCCAACGTAATTGCCGATCACGCCGAAGCCCAGGTGATGGTTCGTCTGGTTGGGTCATCCGACGAAACGCGTCGCGCGATCGAACAGGCGGCCGAGGGCCTCGCCACCGTCGACTACACCCTGGAGATCCCGTTCAAAAGGCTGCGCGCGGTCGAAGGCCTGCCGACTATGATCGCCGCATTCACGACCGATATTCCGTGGCTCACCAACTGGGGCGAGCCTGTGCTGCTGGGTCCCGGATCGATCCACGTCGCGCATACGCCGCACGAAAAGCTCGCCAAAAGAGAACTGCAGGCCGCCATTGACCTCTACGTTGAAGTCGCCCGCCAGCTCGTGACCTCGTCCCGCTGAACGGGTAGGCTGAAGGTATGGCTGAGCCGTCCAGCATGCTTCTCGAACCGCGCAACACTCTCGACAAAGCCGCTTCGTCCTATCTGCGTTCCGCGATGCATCAGCCAGTGCATTGGCAGGAGTGGGGTGAGGCTGCATTCGCGCTGGCCGCGCAGGCGGACAAGCCGATTCTGCTCGATGTGGGCGCGGTGTGGTGCCACTGGTG
>PMAD01000074.1:1616-2986 GCA_003152415.1 Acidobacterium sp. | reverse complement strand
TGATGCCCTGCGTCTTCCCCGTTCTCTTCATCAAGGGGCTTTCCCTCGTCCAGTCTTCCACCGAGGAGCGCGGCCGCCTCCGCGCTCACGGCTGGGTCTACACCCTCGGCATTCTCGTCTCCTTCTGGGCCGTCGTCGCCGTCCTCGTCATTCTCCGCGCCGCCGGCCGCCAACTCGGCTGGGGATTCCAGTTCCAGTCCCCCACCTTCCTCGCCCTCATGGCGATGCTCCTCTTCTTCCTCGGCCTCGCTCTCGCCGGTCAGTTTGAAATCGGCCTTTCCCTCACCAGCGCCGGTGGCTCCCTCGCTCAAAAATCTGGATACGCCGGCAGCTTCTTCACCGGCGTCCTCGCCATGGTCGTCGCCACGCCCTGCACCGCGCCCTTCATGGGGGCCGCTATCGGCTACGCGCTCTCCCACTCGGTCCTCGTCAGCTTCACCGTCTTCACCGCGCTCGCTCTCGGACTCGCGCTTCCCTACCTCGCCCTCGCATACTTCCCCGGCTGGGCGCGCATCCTCCCCAAACCCGGCGCGTGGATGGAAGTCCTCAAGCAAGCCGTCTCCATCCCCATCTTCGCCACCGTCATCTGGCTCGTCTGGGTCTTCACCCAAATCGCCGGAACCAGCGCCCTCATCGGCCTACTCGCGGCCTTCCTCCTGCTCGCCATCGCCGGATGGTTCCTCGGTCGCTGGCCCGGCAAACCTGCGCCCAGCGTCATCGCCGCTCTCATTCTCCTCGCCGCCATTGGCACCTCCGTCTGGTCCGTCCGCGCCCTCGGAGCTTCCCCGCAATCGGTTTCCGCACAGAACGCTCCCAGCTCCCAGCTCCCAGCTCCCGGCTCGGCATGGCAACCCTTCACCCCCGCCCTCCTCGCCGAGTCCCGAGCCCGGGGCAAAGCCGTCTTCGTCGACTTCACCGCCAGCTGGTGCCTCTCCTGCCAGGTCAACGAGCGCCTCATCCTCGACCGCGCCGACGTCCAGCAGCACCTTCGCGATTCCGGCGCCGTCCTCCTCCGCGCCGACTGGACCAATCAGGATCCCGCCATCACCCAAACCCTCGCCGCTCTCGGCCGCAGCGGAGTCCCCACCTACGCCCTCTATCCCGCCGACCCCTCCGCCCCCGCCCACGTCCTCCCCGAAGTCCTCACCCCCGGCATCGTGATTTCAGCCGTCGACTCCCTGCAACACCCCCTTCAAGCCGCAGCCAAATAGCCTGGCCCCGAACAATAACCGCCCCCCGGGCCAACCGGCCCCCGGGCCCGCGCCGCCAGGTTCACCCCACAGCAAGTAGCGGACTCCCGGACCACGCGCATGTCAATGTAATCCGACCTCCGCTCAACACCCGGGTACCGTCCCTTCCCGAAATGGACC
>PMAD01000074.1:0-1491 GCA_003152415.1 Acidobacterium sp. | reverse complement strand
CCTCTGCTCCTGACTTCCCAAAGGAGAAATCGATATGCAGATTTACAAGTCGGCAGCCGCCGCTTGCGCTGCCTTGGCTCTTCTCGTAATTTCGGCCCCATCCCAGGCACAATATCGCCTTACCAATTTAGTTTCTAATCAAGTCGATCAGGCCCCCAGCACCGATCCCCTGCTGGCCAACGCCTGGGGACTGGCCCGGAGCGCCACCAGCCCCTGGTGGATTAGTGATAACGACACCGGCTGGTCGACTGTCTATACCGCCACCGGAACCATCGAGTCACTCAAGGTTGTGATTCCTACCGCCGGTAACGGACCGACCTCACCAACAGGCCTGAACGGCCCTGGCACGCCGACGGGCATCGTGAACAACGGATCGAAGACCGATTTCCTGGTTCAGGGCGACCCCGCGTCGTTCATTTTTGCCGCGCTCGATGGCACCATCAGCGCCTGGTCCGGCGCCGTGAACAAAAACCTGGCCACCCTGGTCGTGGACAACTCCGCCAACAAAGCCAGTTACACCGGCCTGGCCATCACCAGTAATCCCACCGGCAACTACCTCTACGCGGCCGACAACACCAACAACGTAATCGATATGTANNGGCATGGTTTACGTCGCGTACGCTGTTCCGAACGTCGGCGCGGGCGGTTATATCGACGTCTTCCAGGAGGATGGCACCTTCGTCAAGACACTGATCAAGGGAGACAGGCTCAATCAGGCCTGGGGCATGGCCCTCGCTCCCGCTAATTTTGGCCCGCTGAGCAATACTCTGCTGGTTTCCAACAACTCCCTCGACGGCACCATCAACGGGTTCAACCCTGCAACCGGGGAGTTTGTCGGTACGATAAGGGACCACGGCAGGAAGATTATCCTCAACAACCTCTGGGGCATTGCCTTCGGCGGCGGGAACGCGACCAACGGAGCAGCCAACCAGCTGTTCGTTACCGTAGGCCCGGGCGGAGGAACGACAAACGAATTCGCCGGTACTTTTGCATCCATCGTCTTCGACCCAAAGTATTAATGACCATGCCAGGGACGACAGAACGGGTCTCATAGATTCCCTACGCCTGGTGGGATCACGTCGTGAGACCCGCCGCCCGGACCACCCCATCGCGCCTGCTGTTGGCGCGATGGGGTGGTCCGAAGCNNCCGGGGTCCCCGGCGAGCCGGTATTTGCTCGCGGGGTGGTGAAGCGGGACTCATGTTCCTGACCGGAGCCAATGCCCTCTATATGAGACTAGCTCTAGCCAGCCGGCGCGATGATACGACAGCAGCGCCGGAAGCAGTCCTCGAGAAAGGGGAAACTGGCTTCCCAGCAGGCCGGAAGTGGATGGAACGGCGGCTCGCCGCTTACCGAACATCCATNNGCGCAGTCGACGCACTCCCGCCACGGAAATCTGAGGCCGCCTAAGCCCGCCCTGGGCAAGGTCGTGCCGCCGCGGGGTGACGGAGTCGAAGCTTACCCCACCCCTCCCCCCGCCAGGTTCACCCCA
>PMAD01000120.1 GCA_003152415.1 Acidobacterium sp. | reverse complement strand
TATAGAGTAAAAAAAGAAAAAGTCTGCCATCGGCAGGCTTTTCTGTTTCTGTGCCCGATGCCCCGCACTCCGTGCTCTCTGTGTTCTCTGTGGTGGTTTATTTAGTTTCGTCGGCTCGCAGCTACTTTGGAATCAAATGCATCGACAACTTCTACTTTGAATGCAAATAGATAAGTGCCACCCAACCACCACTTGCAATGCAGCTATCACAAAACAAAATACATGCCCGCAACCTATCGTGGAATCATATGCCTGACCCCCGCCCAAAATTCGCCGGCCCAATGGAATCAGATGCGTACGCGGCGTCAGCCCCCCGGGGGGAGGGGAGGGGGGAGGGGGTATTCGAAACAAAAGTAATGTCATCGGCAGCCAAAGTGCATCTACCGCCGCCCAGCCCCGCTCGACGTGGGATCCTCTTCCTCCACCACGTCTCCTTCGCCCGGCGCCAGGAACAGATTCTCTTCCAGCCCATGCTGCCGCGTGTACAAGTCGTAATACCGGCCACCCAGCGCATACAGGCTCGCGTGCGTTCCCCGCTCCACAACCAGCCCGCCTTCTACCACCAGGATCTGCTCCGCCCGACGGATTGTCGACAGCCGGTGCGCTATCACAAACGTCGTCCGCCCCTGCATCAGGTAGCTCAGGCCATTCTGAATCATTGCCTCCGATTCCGAATCGAGCGACGACGTCGCCTCGTCCAGAATCAGAATCCGCGGGCTCGCCAGGATCGCGCGCGCAATGGACAAACGCTGCCGCTGTCCGCCCGACAATTTCACCCCGCGCTCGCCAACGACCGTGTCGTAACCTTCCGGGTATCGCTCCGCAAACTCATCCACGCGCGCAATCCGGCATGCGCTCAGGAACTCTTCGTCCGTCGCCTCCGGATGCGAGAACAGAACGTTGTCCTTGATCGTCCCATCGAACAAGAACGATTCCTGCAGCACCACGCCCAGCTGCGAACGATAGCTGTCCAGCCGCACCGTCGACAGATCCACCTCGTCCACCATCACTCGCCCCGAATCCGGTGTGTGAAATGCGCAGATCAGGCTGATGATCGTCGACTTCCCCGATCCCGACGACCCCACCAGCGCCGTTACCGTTCCCGGCTGCGCTTCGAACGAAATCCCGTGCAGCACCGGCTTGTCTTTTTCGTACGCAAACTGCACATCCTCGAACCGCACTTCGCCCACGATTTCATGCAGCGTCTCGACCCGTGCAGGATCGGCAAACTCATCCTTCTCCGCCAGAATCTCCATCGTCCGGTCCAGCCCCGCCAACGCCTCCGTCAGCTGCGTCCCGATATTCACGATCTGGAAGATCGGTGCAATCATGTACGCCAGCAGCATCGTGTACTGGAAATAGCCGCCCGTCGTCATCTGGTGACCGATCACCTGATGCCCGCCGATCAGCATCACCAGGCCGCCCACTACCCCCAGCACCGTCGTCGCCGCAAGGCTCAGCAGGCTCGTCGCCGTCAGCGACTTCATCACGTTGTCCAGCAGCCGCATCACGCCGACCGTGAACACCTGCGCCTCACGTCGCTCCGCGTGATATCCCTTCACCACGCGCACGCCGCCCAGCGACTCGGTCAACCGGCCTGTCACTTCGCCCGTAATCTTCGCCCGCTCCCGGAAAATGGGCCGAATCGTCTTAAACGCCTTCTGCAAAACAACGACGAAAACTCCGACCACGCCGAAAACGATCAGCGTCATTTGCGGCTGCTTGTAGACCAGATAGCCGAAGACCAGTCCCGCCGTCAGCATGCCGCCGACAAACTCCACGAGGCCGGTCCCGATCAGGTTCCGCACGCCCTCCACATCGTTCATGATGCGCGAAACCAGCAGCCCCGTCCGGTTCGCGTCGTAGAAGCTCACCGCCAGCCGCCCCACATGCTGCTGCACCTGCTGCCGCAGCTCCGTGATCATGCGCTGCGCCGCCTTCGAAAGCAGCTGCGTCAGCGAAAACGACGTCACCGCCTGGATCGCCGTCGTGGTGAAGACCAAACCCACCAGCGGCATCAGCAAACGCGGATTGCCCCCAGTCGGCAGAATCCGGTCGATCAGAAACTTCGTCGAGAAGGGCAGCACCAGTCCTGCCACGCGGTTGATGCCCATCAGAAAGAAGCCAAACAGCAGAAGCCATCGCCGCGGCCGGACCAGTTTCCAGATTTCCGGCATCACCTTCTTCAGGTTCGCCTTCTTCTTCGGCAAATCGGCGCCGGCCCGCGCTCGCGCACCCCTGCTTCCGCGTTCCGCATTCATAGGGATGGACGTTGCTGGTCGCATAAAAAGGTCGGAAAGGGGAAATTACGTAGCGGTTTGTGTCCTTCTAGCCCTGATGAATGACCGCACGCAAAGAAGCACATAAATCAGCAGCATCATCGACATCACGGCCTTGTCCTCGACGGCAATGGGCCGCGCAAAGATCCGTCCGCGCTCCAGCTGGATGAAGTCCCAGATGCTCTTCGCAGTCGCCAGAAATCCCAGCAAAGCCAGCGTCACCGCGATATGCATCATCAGCATTCGACGTTTCTGGTTTTCTGTCCTCGCCAGCAGGCCCAGAATGGCCAGCACAATTCCCAGATAGGCCGGAATCAATGCCGTCGGCGCATGCCTGCCGGTCGCAACCCACACGACAACGCCCAGCAGGAACAGCAGCACCCCGAACAGAATCGTCACCTTCGCCATGCGTCCTCCAGTCCCACCAGTCTACTGGAGAGCGGCAGAAACTCACGGGAGATCAGGAGTGCCTGCCAGAGACTACCGTTGTATCCGCGCCGACCCGCCCTTCGCAAAGGCCTGCACCTGATCCAGCGTCGCCATCGTTGTGTCCCCCGGAAACGTCGTCAGCAGCGCTCCGTGCGCCCATCCCAGCTTCACCGCTTCTTCCGGATCGGCGTCCGTCAGCAATCCGTAGAAGAATCCCGCCGCGAATCCGTCTCCGCCGCCCACGCGGTCGTAAACGTCCAGTTCCGCCGTCGGTGCCGTGTACGTCTTCCCATCGACCCACGCTACCGCGCTCCAGCTGTGCCGATTCGTCGAGTGCACCTCGCGCAACGTCGTTGCCACTACCTTCACCTGCGGATGCTTCTTCACCACCTTGTCGATCATCCCGAAGAACACGCCGGGATCGAGCTTCGATTTCGTCTTGTCTTCGACTTTTGGCCCTTCGATCCCCAACCCCTTCTGCAAATCCTCTTCGTTGCCCACCAGCACATCGACGTGCTCTACGATCCTCGCGATCACTTCCACCGCCCGGTCCGCTCCGCCACTCACCTTCCACAGCTTCTCCCGGAAATTCAGGTCGAATGAAGTCACCGCGCCCGCACTCTTCGCGGCCGTCATCATCTCAACCGCCAGTCGCGCCGTCGTCGGCGACAATGCCGCGAAAATGCCCCCGCTGTGAACCCAGCGCGCGCCGCCCGCGAAAATCACCTTCCAGTCGAAGTCTCCCGGCTTCAGTTGCGCCGCCGCCTCATTGCACCGGTTGTAAAACACCACGGGCGGGCGCACTCCGAACCCGCGATCGCTATACACCGTAGCCATGTTCGGCCCGGTAACGCCATCGTGTTTGAAGTGCCGGTAGAACGACCGCACTCCCATCGCCCGCACCCGCTCCGCGATCAGGTCGCCGATCGGATAATCCGCCATCGCCGAGGCAATCGCTGTCTTCATCCCAAAACAATCTGCCAGGTTCGCGGCAACGTTAAACTCGCCGCCGCTCACGCGGATCGCGCATTCGGTCGCCTTGCGAAATGGAATGATCCCCGGATCCAGCCGGTGCACCAGCGCCCCCAATGACAAAAAATCCAACTCGCCGTCTTTGCGGATCGTCAGACCAGTTCCCATCGTCCATTCACCTCTAGCTGTAGTGGTCAGACCACATCCTGCACCATCATACCTTCACGAGCCCGCCAGCCTCAGCACATCCTCGAGCATCTGCTCCGGCGTCCACTCATTGCCCGGATACGACTTGTAGACTTTTCCGTCCGGCCCAATCACCACCGTCGAAAGGGAATGGGTGATCGCTCCGTCCCTCTCCGGCGTGGCGCCCACATCGAAAAACTGCAACACCTTGGGCAGATTCTGCACGGTCGGCGCCGCAAAGTCCCAGTGCGCGAACGTCTCCTTCGTATAATTCCCCGTATACGCGCCGCCATAGCTGCGCAGCACCTGTGGCGTGTCGTATTTCGGATCGAAGCTTACGCTCAGCAGATGCGTCTTCGCATACAGCTTTGGATCCTTCTCCAGCGCCTTGTCCATCTCGGCAAAATTCCGGCTCATCCGCACACAAAAATTCGGCAACGGGCACCGCGTGTAGATGAACGTCAGAAGAACTACCTTCCCGTGCCATTGCCCCACCCGCACCATGCGCCCACTCTGATTCAGAAAATGAAAATCCGGAACCGTCTCGCCGGGCTCGAGGTCGTTGTACGTCACCGCCGGCTTGTAATCGGGCTTCGCCTGCGCGATTACGACAATCTCACCCAGCACGTCCGCATTCGCCGTCACCGTCAGCGTCGCCGTAATCGTATCGCCGGGATGCAGCTCGCTCGCGATGTTCGGCTGCGCCAGCGTGAACGGCATCGTCATCGCATCCATATAGCCCGGAATCGCGTCCGTATCCACCGTCACCGCGCCGGTCTTCGCATCGCTCGACACTACAATTCCGCGGATGTGATACTTCTTTACTCCCGTCTGTTGCTGCGTCGCGCTGCTGGTCTTCTCCGCGCCGCGACACCCCCCAAACAACACAATCACCGCCAGAATTGCGGCGGTGGAAATGCGCGCGCGAAGAGGCTTCACCCGCCAGTTTACACTTGGATGACGATCCCCTATGACACTGGCCCGGCCCATCGCTGATGCGCTCCGGCGCGGCGCCACCGTCGTCGCTGCCAGTCCCCGTGCCGCGCGTGCTCTGCACCTCCGATTCGCAGAAGCGCAGCGTGCCGCGGGCCACAGCGTCTGGCCCACGCCATCGATCTATGACTGGGATTCCTGGCTTCGCACCCTCTGGCGCGACCACGCTTTCTCCACCGATGGCGCGCCCATTCTCCTCACGCCATTGCAGGAACGCACCCTCTGGACCCGCGCCCAGCGCGACGACGCTGCCCTCGTCATATCGCCGGACCTGATGGCCGCTCTCGCCATGGAGGCCTGGTCCTTGCTCTCTGCATGGAAGGCCCACTCATCCCGCCAGCAGTCCTGGGGTTCGAACGACGCCCTAACCGACGCCGAGCGCTTCCGCCACTGGGCCGCCAGCTTCGAGCGCGAATGCGCCCGCCATGGATGGCTCAGTTCCAGTGACCTCGAATCCACTCTCGCCTCGCTTCTCGGCAATGCCACCGACCTCAAGTTGCCGCAGGAACTTCTCCTCGTCGGCTTCGACCGCATTACACCGGCCCAACGCGATTTTCTTGCGGCGCTCGAATCCAGGGGCATCACCGTGACCGAAGCCGGTCCCGAACCGCTGTTTGCCCAGCAGGATGCCGGCCGCTCCTGGATCGCCGCCAACGATCGGCGCGACGAAATTGCCGCCTGCGCAGCGTGGGCGCGCGATCTGCTGCTCGAGAACCCCACCACTCGGATCGCGGTCATCGTTCCCGTTATTGCCAACGCGCGCGGCGAAATTGACCGCGTCTTCCGCCGCATTCTCATGCCCGCAACCGAGGATGTCCGCCATCCCTCGTCCCTGATGCCATGGGAATTCTCCCTCGGACAGCCTCTCGCCGATATTCCTGCCATTCGCGCCGCTATTCTGCTCCTGCGATGGGTTGCCGCGCCTCTCCAGGAAGAGGAGATTTCGTGGCTCGTGCTCTCCGGATTCGTCGCCGACACCGTTACAAATCATCTTGCGCTCGCCCGGCATGACGCTCGTCAGCGGCGCTATGGTTTGCTCTCGCCGGAGCGTTCCCTCGCAGCCTGGCGCGATGCCCTCGCCGGACTCCCCGCTCTGCGCACTCTTTACCTCCATTTCGGCGATCTCCTGCGCGCCGTTGAATCCAACAAAATTCGCGACGGTTCCCGCCAACCTTCTTCATGGACCGATCTCGCTCCTCTCCTGCTTGATCGTGTCGGCTGGCCCGGCCCGCGCACTGCTGATTCCGTTCAGTACCAGGCCCTCCAGCGCTGGCAACGCCTCCTCGACGAAATCGCCCTGCTCGACTTCGATGGCGCCCGATCTAACTACGACGACTTCATCTCTCTTCTCGAGCGACAAACCCGGGAAACCATCTTCGCTCCGGAGTCCCACGATGCGCCCATCCAGATCATGGGACCTTTCGAATCCTCCGGCCAGCAATTCGATGCCATCTGGTTCATGGGCACCGATGATGCCGCATGGCCGCAGCATGGCCGTTTCCATCCGTTGCTTCCGCCCGCCCTCCAGCGCCAGTTCGTCATGCCCCACGCCACGACCGATGACGACTGGAACCTTTCCCTTACCGCGACTTCGCGCCTGATCGCTACTGCTCCGCGGATCGTCTTCAGCTTTACCCAGCGCGACAAGGACGCGGAACTCCGCCCCTCGCCTCTCATTTCCGCACTGTTTCCGGCCGATGCGTGTCCGCAATCCACCACTACCTTCGGTCCCCCTCCACAGCCGCTTCCCACTCCGTCGCTCTATACAATTGCCGACGATTCCGGCGCGCTGCCATGGCCCCGCGAACAAAACGCCGGCGGTGCAGATGTTCTCAAGCGGCAGGCTGCCTGCCCGTTTCAGGCCTTTGCCGCAAAGCGTCTCCGTGCCTCGCCGCTCGAGGACACAGAACGAGGGCTCAGCCCAGCCACACAAGGCAGACTGCTCCACGAGGTGATGCAGCGCCTGTTTTCCGTGTCTGAATCGGTACCCGTCCGCACCCGTGACGATCTTGTCACTGCCATTGTTACAAACACACTTCCCGGCATTCTCGACGCACATATCGATGCGGTCTTTACTGCCCGATTCGGCTCCTTTCCTGCCGACCCATGGCAGCAGGGCTGCCTCGCCGCCGAAAAGCGCCGTCTCCTGACGCGCATTGAGGAATGGCTCGGGATCGAAGCCAACCGTCAGCCCTTCACCGTGGAAGCCTGCGAACGGCGCCTCGACGACGTCCACATCGGCGACCTGCGCCTCAATCTTCGCGCCGATCGCATCGACCTCCTCGCCGATGGCAGCCGCCTGCTTCTGGATTACAAAACCGGCCGCGTCTCGCCCGCCGCCTGGCAAGGCGACCGTCCATCCGATCCGCAGCTTCCCCTTTATGCTGCGTACGGCAACGTCGAAAACCTGAGCGGCATCCTCTTTGCCCGCATTCGCGCTGGCGAAACTGGACTTGAAGGTCGCGTCCGCGATGCGCGTTCCCAACTCCTGGCCGATCAGGGCGCGAGAACGGTTCTCGTCACTGATCCTTATTCCGATTCCATGCGGGACGAATGGGCCCGCGCCCTCGAAAAGCTCGCAGAAGAATTCCTGGAGGGCGAAGCCGCCGTCGATCCCCGCCCGCATGCCTGCAAGCAGTGCCATTTCCAGGCTCTCTGCCGCATCGCCGAACTCAATCTCGCGCCCATCGGCTCCAGCGACGACGACGAGGTTCCCGATGACTGACATCCTTGTCGACGCTCCGGCCGACGCTTTTGCGCGCGAAGCCGCCCTCGACATTCGCGGCTCGGTCATCGTTCAGGCCCCCGCGGGATCCGGCAAAACCGACCTGCTCACCCGCCGCTATCTCCACCTTCTTGCCGTGGTCGACGAGCCCGAGGAAATTCTCGCCATCACATTCACTCGGGCGGCTACCGCGGAGATGCGTGGCCGTATCCTGCGCGATCTGGAAACCGCCGCAGGCCGCCGTAAGGTCGGACCCGAGGACTTCGACCGCATGGCCGCGGCTCGAGATGCTCTTGCTCACGCCAAACGCCGTGGCTGGAACATCCTCGACCACCCGGAGCGCCTCGCGATCGAGACCATCGACTCGCTCTGCCTCCGCATCGCTCACGACCGCCCCCTGCTGGCGCGTCTCGGCGGTCGTTTTCAGCCCATCGAAGAAGCCGACTCGCTCTACGCTCTCGCCGCGCGCCGCACTCTCGAACGCCTCGGCGGCACGAACGCCGCGCTCGACGAGGCTCTCGCCCGGCTTCTCGACCTCCGCGACAACCGCCTCTCCGACTGCGAATCGCTCCTCGCCGAAATGCTCCGGGTGCGCGATCAGTGGCAGGACGCCTTCCCACTCTCCAGGGAAATGGGCGAAGATGACTGGGCCGAGTTGCGCATTAAGCTCGAAGCTCCCTTCCATCGCGAGATTCACCGCGTCCTCATCGAAGCTCACCGTACCCTGAGCGATCAACCGGCGATCGAAAAGCAGCTCCTCGATCTCGCCCGCTACGCCTGTTCCCAGGGCAACCAGCAAATCGCGCTGCTGGCCGGCGTCGAAGTACTCTCTCCCGCCATGCTGCCACAGCATTGGCGGTGCGTCTGTGATTTCCTCCTGACCGGCAAACAGTGGCGTAAAACAGTCGACGTTCGCCAGGGCTTCCCCGCGAACACCCGCGAAGAAAAGCAGCACAAGAGGGCCATGCTCGACCTGCTGCAGTGGCTGCAGCGCACCCCGCAGATCCTCTCCACCCTCACCGCCATTCGCGATCTGCCGCCCGCCACTTACACCGAAGCCCAATGGACCACCCTTCGCCACGTCTTCACGGTCCTCCGCCAGGCCGTTGCCGAGCTCAATGTTGTCTTCGCTGAGCACAACCAGGTGGACTTCACCGAGCTGAACCTCGCCGCGCTCCTGGTTCTCGAGAAATCTCCGGAGCGCGTCATCGACATCGCCGGCAACCTCCGTCATCTCCTTATCGATGAGTTCCAGGACACGTCGCGCCGCCAGCACAAACTGGTCTCCGCTCTTCTCGCCGCCTGGGATCCAGGCGAGCATCGCACCTGCTTCCTCGTTGGCGATCCCATGCAATCCATCTATCTGTTCCGCCAGGCGGAGGTCGAGCTCTTCACCCACGTTCGCGAGCATGGCATCGGCCCTGCCGGCACCCCTGTTCGCTGTCAGCCTGTTCAGCTCTCCGTCAACTTCCGTTCACACGCAGGGCTCACCGATCCCCTCAACGCCATCTTCGACCTCATTTGCGCGGCGGAAGCTCCTCCCGGCGCTGCCTCGGTCTGTTTTGCACGCGCAAAATCCTCCGCTGCTGCCGACCCCTCCCAGCCGTCATTGCATATTCACCCGCAGGTGATCGGCAGCTCAGATCGTCGGCCCACTCCCGCAGACCTCGCCAATGCGCCGCAGCAGGAAGCTCTTGACGTCCTGCATATTCTCGAGCAGCATCTGCCGCGCATCGCCCAGGCCCAGGCTGCCGGCGCCGAATACCGCGTCGCCATCCTCGTCCGCGCTCGCACCCATCTTGCCCAGATCGTCCCGCTGCTCCGCCACAGACAGATCCCTTTCCGTGCCGTCGATATCGAACATCTGTCCGAGCGCCAGGAACTCCTCGATCTCCTCGCGCTCACCCGCGCCCTGCTCCATCCCATGAACCGCATTGCATGGCTTTCCGTGCTGCGTGCCCCCTGGAGCGGTCTCACTCTTTCCGACCTCCACCTCCTCACCGGCTCGGACCATCCCGAATTCAAAGATCTGTCGATCCTGGAGCTCATCGACCGCCACCGGCACCTGCTCTCCGCCGACGGCCAGCAGCGCCTCTCCCGCACCACCGAAATCCTCCGGCGCGCCCTCGATCTTCGCTGGCGACAGTCTGAATCCCCCACGTTCTCCTCCTGGATCGAGCGCACCTGGCGAACCCTCGGCGGTCTCGCCTGCATCGACGCGGCGGCTTACGAAAACACTCAGGTCTTTTTCTCTTTGCTCGACGCCGTCACGCCCGACGGCCTCGCTCCCTCCACCGCCGAATTCGACGCGGAGTTCACCCGCCTCTTCGCCCAGCCCGACCCCGCCGTCAGCGAACGCTGCGGCATCCAGCTCATGACCATCCACAAAGCCAAAGGCCTCGGTTTTGAAGTCGTCATCGTTCCCGGTCTCGACCGCAAGTCTTCCGCCGACCCGAAGCCGCTCGTCTGCTCTCTTGAGCGCACCAGTCCCGGGAACTCCAGCGAGAGCGAATTCCTCGTCGCTCCCATCGGCCTACACGGAGAAGACACAGAACCCCTGTACGCCTGGGTGCGCAATCAGCGTCAGATTCGCTTCGAGGAGGAGCGCAAGCGCCTCCTCTACGTTGCCTGCACGCGGGCCCGTCGCGAGCTGCATCTCCTCGGCACCGCCGTCGCCTCCGCTTCCGGCGTCAGGTACGAGAACAAGGACAGCCTGCTGGCCACGGCGTGGCCCGCGCTGCACGGGGACTTCGAATCGGCCTTGCGCGAACCTCCAGTCGCGCCCCCCGCCCGCGTCCTCGCCTTCCCCGCCCCCGGCGTTCTTGAAGAAGTCGCCGCCGTCGGCGAATCGGCCCCTCGTCTCGCCCTGCGCCGCCTGCCCCTCGACATCGTGCAACCCCCGCTCCCGGCAAATGTCGCCGTGACCGGATCAATTTCCTCCGTCCCTGCGGATACTCCCGAATTCGTCCGTCCAGAGGGCTCCCGCCAGGCACGCCTGATCGGCTCCGTGGTGCATACCCTTCTCGAGCGGCTCGGCCCCGATCTCGCCCGCCTGGACGCTGCCCAGCTCCGCTCACGCGTCGTCACCCCGCTCCGCGCGTCGGCTCTCACCGGCGACTCCCTCAAATCTGTCACCAGCACGGTTACACAAATGCTGCTTGGCTGCGCAACCGATCCGGTCTGTCAGTGGATTCTCGCCCCCCACGCTGCAGCCCAGTCCGAAGTCTCGTGGTCCGGCGTGGTCCTCGGAGAATCCGGCTCTCGCCTTCGCACCTTGCGCGCCGATCGCGTCTTCCGCGCCGGCCCCGAACCGCTCACCGAAGGCTCCGATTATTTGTGGGTTATTGACTACAAGACCAGCGGCCCAGCTCCCTCCGGCGCCCTTTTTCTTCAGGCAGAGCGCACCCTCTATGCACCGCAGCTACTCGCCTATGCACGCGCGTTGCGCGCCTTGCACGGGCCGGAAACTCCGCTTCGCCTGGGGCTGTATTATCCGGCCATCGCCATGCTCGACTATTGGGACCCCGGCCCCGCATAGGACCGTAGCAGTCCTCACGTTCAAATCGATGCGCCTGCGGCTAGCTTTTTCCGCCCCGCTGGCTGTTCGCGGCTCCCGCGCCCACGTTGTGGCGCACATCCGCTCCACGCACCCAGAAAATCACGTCTTCGGCGATGTTGGTAGCGTGATCGGCCACCCGCTCCAGCGCCCGCGAGATCATCAGCGCATTCAGCGCCTGCGGAGCCAGGCTCGGCTCGTTCTTCATCAGGTTGAGCAACGTGTAGTGCGCCGCTCCATTCAGCTTGTCCACGCTGTCGTCCATCAAGAGCACTGCCTCCGCCATGTCTGCGTCGCCCTCGATGAACGCTTGCAGCGACTTGCGCACCATTCCACTCGCCAGGTTCGCAATCCGCGGAATATCGATCGGCAGCTCCGCCACCGGGAACGCCTGCAGCTCGCGCACCCGATCGCTGATCACGCGCGCCGAGTCGCCTACGCGCTCCACGTCCGCGTTGATCTTAATTACGGACAAAATAAATCGCAGGTCGATGGCCATCGGCTGCTCCATCGCCAGCAGGTCCAGCGCCATCTGATCGATTTCCCGCTCCAGACGATTGATTGCCATCTCTCCGCGATCCACAAGATCGCAGATGGAAAGATCGCGGACCCGGTACGCCTCGACGGCGCGCTGGATCGACTGCTCGGCCATCCCCGCCATCACCAGCAGTTTTTCCTTCAAATCGTCCAGGTTTTGCTGGAATCGGATCCGCATTATCCAAACCTGCCCGTGATGTAATCTTCCGTCCGCTTGTCCCCAGGGTTGGTAAATATTTTGTGCGTCGAATCGAACTCGACAAGCCTGCCGTTCAGGAAGAACCCCGTGCGCTCGGCAACGCGCGCCGCCTGCTGCATGTTATGCGTCACAATCACGATCGTGTATTGCACCTTCAGCTGGAAAATCAAATCCTCGATCTTCGCCGTCGACACCGGGTCCAGGGCTGAGGCCGGTTCATCCATCAGCAGCACTTCCGGATCCACCGCCAGCGCCCGTGCGATGCACAACCGCTGCTGCTGTCCGCCGGAAAGGCTCGCACCCGATTTCTTCTTTAGCTCGTCCTTCACTTCGTCCCACAGCGCCGAGCTCTTCAGCGAACGCTCGACCACCTCATCCAGCACGCGGCGGTTACGGAAACCGTTCAGCCGCAGTCCCGATGCCACATTGTCGTAGATCGACATCGTCGGAAACGGATTCGGCCGCTGAAATACCATTCCGATCCGCCGCCGTACTTCCACCGCCGAGGTCTCGCTGTAGATATCCTGGCCCCCAACCTTCACTTCGCCCGTCACTTTCGCGATCGGATTCGTCTCGTGCATCCGGTTCAGGCAGCGTACAAACGTCGACTTCCCGCAGCCCGAAGGTCCGATCAGCGCCGTCGCCTCGTTCGCCGGAATATGCAGCGTGATGTCCTGTAGTGTGTGGTTTGCTCCATACCACGCGTTCAGGTGGTTGACCTCGATGCTGACCCCCATCCTTAGCTTGCCCCTTTCAGCACGCCGCGCGTGGTCACGTACCGCACCAGTGACACCGAAACCACAATCAACACGATCAGCACCAGGGACCCTGCCCATGCCAGACGGTGCCACTCGTCATAGGGGGAGAGCGCATAGACGTATATCTGCAGCGGCAACGCCGCAATCGGCTGGTTCAGCGCCGTGCTCCAGAACTGGTTGCCAAATGCCGTAAAGATCAGCGGCGCCGTTTCGCCGGCTACTCGCGCAAACGCCAGCATGCACCCCGTGATCACGCCCGGCATCGCCGTCTTCAGCGTGATCGAGATCATCGACCGCCAGTTCGGAACCCCCAGCCCCAGCGCCGCCTCGCGAATCGAGTGCGGGACCATCAGCAGCATCTCCTCGGTCGTCCGCGCCACCGTCGGAATCATCATGATCCCCAGAGCCACGCCCCCGGCCAATGCGGAATATCCCTTCGTCGGGACCACGATCAGGGCATACACCGCAACCCCCATCACGATCGACGGTACGCCGTTCAGCACATCCGCCGTGAATCGCACCACAGTCGACAGCTTGCTCCCACGCCCGTACTCGGACAGGTAAATTCCCGCCGCAATGCCTACCGGAATTCCCAGCATGCTTGCCACACCCAGCAGAACCGCGGAACCAACGATGGCGTTCGCCATGCCTCCGCCCTCTTCCCCTACCGGCGCCGGAATCTTCGTGAAGAAATTCAGGTTCAGCGAGCTCGCGCCCTTGTACACCAGGTCGATGAAGATGGCTACCAGAGGAGCGATGACCAGAATCGTGCTCAGCACCGCCAGTCCCGATGCCATATGGTTCGTAAACCATCGCCAGCGGCGATTCGCAGTGCTCGACTTGGGTTGATTCGCCATATTGCTCAGGCTGCCCTCGCCGGTGCGCCCCTGGTCACCGCCCACACCAGCAGCCGCGCCAGAATATTCACCACGATCGTCACCAGAAACAGCGCCAGCCCAATCTCGATCAGCGCGCTCCGATAAGTATCATCGGACGCCTCGGCGAACTCATTCGCGATTACGCTCGCCATCGTCGCAGCGGGTGCCAGCAGCGACCTGGAGATCGTCGGGCTGCTGCCGATCACCATCGCCACCGCCATCGTCTCGCCCAGTGCCCGCCCCAGCCCCAAAATGATCGATCCCACGATGCCGATGCGCGCGTTGCGCAGCACTCCCATCCGGATCATCTCCCACCGTGTCGCTCCCAGCGCCAGCACCGCTTCCCGCTGCGTGTGCGGCACGGCCGTCATCACTTCCCGCGTCAGCGACGAGATAATCGGCAGGATCATGATCGCCAGAATCACCCCCGCCGCGAACATCCCGATTCCGAAATCCGGCTGCATGAATAGTCCCGTCCAACCCAGCAACTTGATCAGCACCGGATCTACATAGACCCGCAACAGCGGCACCAGCACAAAAATCGCCCATAGCCCGTAAACCACGCTCGGAATTGCCGCCAGCAACTCAGTCAGAAACGACAAAATCCCGCGCAGCGCCTGCGGGCACATCTCCGTCAGAAAGACGGCCACTCCCACCGCCAGGGGCACGGCCAGAACCAGCGACACGATCGACGAAACCAGCGTCCCATAGATGAACGGCAGCGCTCCGAAGTTCTCATTCACCGGGTCCCAGGCACTCCCCACGAAAAACTTCATCCCGAACTTTGCAAGCGTCAGCTTGGAATTCACCACCAGTTCGTTGGCAATCAGCGCCACGATAGCGAAGATGCTCAGCGCGCAAAGCAGCATAAGCCATCGAAACGTCGCGTCCGCGACCCTTGAGTTCCCCCGCTCCCGCAGAAAAGTTCGAATCGCCGAGGCGGGCGGCGGGGACGGCACAGCCACCGGCACAAGGCCGCCTGCTGGGGCGGCCGCGTCCGGAGCTTTCGGTGCGCGGGGTTCCTGAATACGCAGGTTCACGACTCGTTTACCCTATTCCGGCTTTTTGAATGCCACGTTAAACGCCATGAAAAACAAGGAAATAAACCATCCACAAGAGGCTGCTGTTCTGTTTCGAACCGCCTGCGCCGTCCTTCCCGAGTTGCCTCAGCGGCGGAGAGGCGCCGGTTCTGCCCCACCCCCCTGCCCAAGTAAAAGGGCGCACCTAAAGTGCGCCCGCTGACTTCCGATCGGCTGGGAGGTCTTCCTACTGCAGCTTGTCCACCGTGGCCTTCACCTTTTCCGCCACCGACTGTGGCAGCGGTGCGTAGTCCAGAGTCGCCACCTGGCCCTCTCCCTGGTTCAGCATCCAGTTCAGGAAATCCTTGATTACCTTCCCCTTGGTCGCGTCCTGCGCTTTGGTCGGAATCAGCAGATAGGTGAAGCTCGAGATCGGATACGCGTCCTTTCCCGGTGCGTTCGTAATCGATACTCTGAAGTCTGCTGGCATCGTCTTCAGCCCCGCCGCTGCATCCGTCACACCCTCGATACTAGCCTTCAGCCATGTCCCCGACTGGTTACGCACGTAGCCATAGGGAATCTTGTTCTGCAGTGCGTAAATCAGCTCCACATACCCGATCGCTCCAGGCATCTGCCGCACCAGCCCGGCCACTCCTTCGTTCTGCTTGCCGCCAATGCCCTTCGGCCACGCCACTGCTGAATTGCTGCCGACGCTGTTCTTCCAATCCTGGCTCACTTTGGAGAGGTAATCGGTGAAGATAAAGGTCGTCCCGCTGCCGTCCGACCGGTGTACCACGAAAATCTCCTGGTTCGGCAGCTTCGCCCCTGGATTATCCTTCGCAATACGCGGGTCGCTCCAGTTGCTGATTTTGCCCAGATAGATGTCCGCCAGTACGTCCGGCGCAAACTTCAGGTCGTTGCCCAGGCCCGGCAGGTTATATACCGGTACGACCGCCCCCAGCACCGTCGGAATATGCACCAGCTTGATCTTCGATTGCGCCAGCATCCCGTCCGTCATCGGCATGTCGCTGGCCCCGAAGTCCACCGTTCCCTTCGTCACCTGGTTGATGCCGCCACCCGATCCGATCGACTGGTAGTTAATCTCCACTCCCGGATGCTGCTGGCTGTATTCGCTGAACCATTTCGAATAAATCGGGTACGGGAATGAGGCTCCCGCTCCATTGATCTTTTGCGCCCCGGCGGTGCAGGCTGCGGACACAACCAGCGCAGCCGTCAGAATCAAGGTCTTTCTCACGGACTTCCCCCCTCGGATAACCTGAGCCGATTCTTGTTCCCGATTGTTACAGTCCGTTTACAAGGCCGTAAAAAGCGGAACAATGCCCGGTTTGCGCATCCGCTGCTCGAAGGGTCTCTTGCGACGAAGCGACCTCGCCTGGACGGGGGGCTCTAGCTCGCTGGCAGCACCAGGTATTGCTCCAGCTTCCCGTCCGGCATCGTGTACGTCGTGATCGTCAGCCGCTGGCTGCTGTTTGGAAACTCCACGCGAAAGACGCGAAACGTCATCCCACCGCGCAGCTCGTCCGCAACCTGCTTCACACTTGACGGCTTCCCCAGTGGCGCCAGGCTCGACTGGAAATCCCCAATCGCCTGCTTGCTGAAATACGCGTTACACCATGGCGTGAACAGGCTTCGATCGATATTCCCCTGCTGGAAGTTCTCGAACAGCTCCCGCGCCTGCGCCTCCGCCGCGCTCGCGCCTGGCGTCGTCACTCCCAGCAACAGCGGAGCCACCCCACGAGCGATCACCCCCGCCGCCCGTGCCGCATCCTGGTTCGTCAGCACTGCGATCGCCAGCTTCTCCTTCGGGAACACATAATTCTCCGACGTAAATCCCATCACTTCGCCAGAATGTTCCAGGTATCCGTGCCCGCTCAGATCCCCTACACCCAGTCCCAGCGCGTAATGCGAATCGCTCCCGTCCTTGAGCTTCACCGACGTGAACATCTCGTCGTACGACTTCGCCTCCAGCAGCGACCGGTTCATCACGCTGATGTCCCACTGCGCCAGGTCGTAGGCAGGCATCGCCAGCTCGCCCGCCGCGAACATCCACCCCGCTCCCTCTTTCTGAGAAGACCGCAGCGGCCCCAGCGCGTTCCGGCTGTAACCCTGGGCATCGGTGTCCCCCAGCTTCTTCAGGTCGGAGTTCCACACCTCCTTCATCCCCAGCGGATGGAAAATGTGCTCCTCCAGAAACTGCATTAGCGGTTCCCCGCTGACCATCTCCACAATTCGCCCGGCAATTACGTAGTTCGTGTTCGAGTACTGCCACTTCGTTCCCGGATCGAAATCCAGCGCCTTCTTCCCCCACACATCCAGGATGTGCTGGCTGGTCGTCGCTTCCAGCATCGGCGGCATCAGGTAGTCTTCCGGCCAGTAATCCTGGTAACCCGACGTGTGCGACAGCAGCATCCGGATCGTCACTTCGTTTGCCCGTGTCAGGTCCGGCAGGTACTTCCCCGCTGGCTCGTCGAGTGACAATTTCCCCTGCTGCTCCAGAAACAAAACCGCCGCTGCTGTGAACTGCTTCGAAATCGACCCGATCGAGTACCTCATGCCCGGCTCAGCCGCCTCGGGAGGATCCAGCCGCGCCTTCCCATACCCCTTCGTGTATGCAATCTCTCCATCGCGCACGATGGCCACCGACGCGCTCGGCACCCCCGTCTGCTGGAGCGCCTGCTCTGCCACCTGATCCAACTTCTGGGCAACATCCGCCGGCAGCGTATTGACCGTCAACTGCGCCTCGGACATCGCACTCGCAACCGCGAAACACAACAACAGAAAGCCTCTCCGAACCATCACCGGCATCCCTCCGAAACAGCAAGATTAGCATTGCATCGGCGCTGGACGGCTACCGGGGGCCGCCGGCGCTCACGTAAGAATCCTCATTTGCACCATCCTTCCTGGTTTCAGGAAGACAAACGTACTACCAGCAGTGCTATGCTGTTTGTCCTGGAGCGCTTTCAATGCCTCTACGGGCCACCACCCCACTGGTTGTCCTTCTCCTCGCGTCTCCAGCTCTCCTGTGTCAATCGGCGCCCTCGTCACCAACCGAGACGTCATCCACCCAGGTAGCCGCTGCCTCTCCGCACGGCGCAACGCCCGCTGCAAACCCGGCCACCCCCGGCGACACACCCCCCGCAAGCTCAGTCTCGTCCATCGTCCCCGCAAAGGAATCCTCCGCCCTCTCCCGCGTCCTCTTCTATTACCCCGCCGCGCGCGACACCGTCGAGAAAGAAGTTCACGCTGTTCCTTCTACCGACGCCGCGCGTCTTGACCGCCTTCGTGCCGCCTTCCGCACAGCCGGTTGCGACGGCAGCCGGATGAATGAAGCACCCGTCACCGACAAGCACGGGGCTGCCGGCTCCGACCTCATCTGCACCTGGCCGGGCGAGGAGGGAACGGGAACCGTCGTCATCGCCGCCCACTATGAGCACGGCGGCAAAGGCCAGGGAGCAATCGCCGGCTGGAGCGGCGCGGCTCTGTTGCCTTTCCTCTATAAGGCCATTCAGGGCCAGCCGCGAAGACACACCTATATCTTTCTCGAAGCCTGGAAAAGCGAGGGTGCCGCCACGTGGATCAAATCGCTCTCCCGTGACGAGAAGCACCGCATACGGGCCATGATTGACCTCGATGCTCTCGGTCTCGGCATCACTCGCTACTTCACCACCTTCAGCCCCTTCGAAGATCCTGTGCTCGGCTCGTCCCATCTCCAAATCGAACTGATCTGGGCCGCCATCGACGACGGGTTGACCCAGGCTCCGCTGGAAACCAGCCCGCATCGCTGGCTCTCCGTCGATGCCACCGATCCCTTCCGCGCCCTCATGATCCCGACCATCGTCATCCACTCGGTTCCGCCGGAATCCGATCGATTGCCGGGCTCGGCTGCGGATATTGCTGCGGCCGTCGACGGTGACGCCTACTTTAAGAGCTACCACCTGATGTGCACCTTTCTGGCCTCTCTCGATCGGGTCGCAACCAAACTGAGCCAGGACGATCCTGCCTGGAGTCTCGGCACCAAGGCCGGCGATCGTCCCGACGATGGCAATCCCCGCGTCACCTTCCGCGACATCGGCGGTGTCAAGAAGGTGCACTAGTCGGATTCTGTTGCTTCACCCGTCTTCGAGCCCCACGACACTCATTCCTGATGCCCTCGAAAGTCCCGTGGCCTGACCGTCGTCCTTTGTTAACATGCCCTGCATGACTACACGGCGCGATTTTCTCTCGCTCGGCGCGCTCACCACCGCGAGCCTCACCCTCCCCGATGCCTTCTCGCAAACCGCCGATTCCGTCAAGCAGCTCCAGCCCCCCGCGAAACCCGTCATCGTAACCCGCGTCACCGGTGACAACGCCATCCAGGAGGCATACCAGATGCTCCTCGATGGCCAGGACACACTGGACACCGTCCATCACGTCTGCCTGGGCCGCGAAAACGACCCCAAAGATCACAGCGTCGGCCTCGGCGGACTTCCCAATGAAGAAGGCGTCGTCGAGCTCGACTCCTGCTGCATGCACGGGCCCTCCCGTTCTGCCGGCTCCGTAGGTGGTGTCCGCGATATCAAAAACGTCTGTCTCGTCGCCCGCAAGGTCTATGAGCACACCGGCCACGTCATGCTCGTGGCCGAGGGCGCGCAGCGCTTCGCCGTCGACCTCGGCTTCCCCAAAGAAAACCTCCTCACCGAAGACGCCCGCAAAATCTGGATGCTCTGGAAGGAAAACAACTCCCAGATGGACTGGTGGGGCCCCAGCATGACCCAGCCCACCTGGAAGGACCCCTACGCCGGCAAACCCGCCCCAAAACCCACCATGGACCTCCATGGCCTCTCATCCCTGCGCCAGGACTCGCCCGTCCAGACCGCCGCTCAACCCACCGCACCACAACTCCGGCCTGGCGTCGTTCCTCGTCACCCCACTCCCAAATGGGCCGAAACCATCCGTCTCCGCGCCCGGAAGCTCGTCCAGATGGCCGCCGACCTCGGCATCGCGCCCGAAGACCGCCTTTACGCCGCGGAACAAATCCTCTGGCCCACCACCGGCACCATCCACGTCTCCGTCGTCAACGCCAAAGGTGAAATCTCCGGCGCCACCACCACCTCCGGCCTCGCCTGGAAGCTCCCGGGCCGCCTCGGCGACTCGCCCATCCTCGGCGCCGGCAGCTACACCGATCAGGACGTCGGCTCCGCAGGCGCCACCGGTTCCGGTGAAGAAAACATCAAGGTCGCCGGCGCACACACCATCGTCGAGCTCATGCGCCAGGGACGCACCCCTCAGGAAGCCGGTATGGAAACCCTCCACCGCATCGTCCGCAACTACGACGGCGACATGACCAAAATCCGCCTTCTCGATATGGAGTACTACATCGTCCGCAAAGACGGCGCTTACGCCGGCTGTTCTCTCTGGAGCACCAGCCCCACCGGTCGTCCTCGCGTTTTCGCGGTCAACGACGGCGCAGGCTATCGCGTCGAGAAGTGTGCTGCCTTACTCGAAGGTGGCTCTCTGGAGTGGCCGCCGTTTTGAGGACTGGTTGTCGAGGCGCCGCGATCTTGGCAATCTTATGTATCCCGAGTCCTCTGTGCGGAATCCATTCATCGGACTCTCAGCCGGAGGACGCATGCCTTTCAACCTCGACACCACCACAGCTCTGCTCGCCCGCACGCCGGCCACTCTCAACGCACTGCTCCGCGATCTGCCCAATGCCTGGACGCTCCGCAACGAAGGCGAAAATACCTGGACGGCATTCGACGTGGTTGGCCACCTGAATCATGGTGAGCGCACCGACTGGATTCCGCGGGTAAACCGAATCCTCGAATCCGGAGAGACGCGGCCTTTCGATCCCTTCGACAGGTTCGCGCAGATCCGCGAATCGGAAGGCCAGACCCTCGCACAGTTGCTGGATGAATTCGCCCGACTGCGCGCCGCGAATCTCGCTCAGCTGCGGGCGTTCAACCTGCAGCCAGCGGATTTCACTCGCCGCGGCCGCCATCCCGCCCTGGGCGTGGTCACGGTGTCGGAGTTACTCTCGACCTGGGCCGCGCACGACCTGACCCACCTGCATCAGATCTCTCGGATCATGGCGCACCAATACCGCGATGCGGTCGGCCCCTGGAGCAAATTCCTCGGCGTCCTCCAATGCTCCGGCCACAGCGCCCCCGCGTGAACCTTGTCTTTGAGCCCTCGCCCTCTCAAACAGGCGGACGCATGACCCGCTCCGGTTGGGAGAAGTCGGCTATTTCGCCGCCAGCAGCGCGTCGAGCACATCGGCTGCGCCGTAGCTTGTGCTGCCTGCGGGCAGAAAACGCCCAATCTCCGTCAGATCGTCCCCCGCCGTCACCAGCGGCGGCTCCACGTGATGCCCGCACCGCACCTGCTGATGACCAATGTTGGCCATCAGCGCGTTGCACAGGCACATGCGGCCCTTCGCATCCTCGGCCTTTCCGCCTTTTGCCAGATAGATCGACAAAGGCTCGGCGGGACAGCGGTAAGCAATCTGCCCATCCTCCCCGCGGTACATCTCGCGCAGAAATCCGAGGTCGCAGATGCGCGGCCTCGCCGCGGCAACCGCCTCTTCCGAACA
>PMAD01000051.1 GCA_003152415.1 Acidobacterium sp. | reverse complement strand
GAAGTGGGATTTCCGACGACGCACGATGAGGACTGGCGGTTCACGAACGTGTCGGCGATTGCGCGGACTGCGTTTCAGACGTCGAGCGATGTGAGGCTGGCGAAGGGCGACACGGCGGCGTGGCGTGTGGACGATGTGGCGGCGATGCTGGTGTTCGTCAATGGCCGATTTTCGGCGGAGTTGTCTGAAGTGAATGCGCTGCCGAAGGGCGTGACGGTGGCGAGTTTGGCCGATCGAATCGAAGTAGCTCCGGAGGAAGTGGAGAAGCACCTGGGGAAGTATGCCGATACACAGCGGGATCCGTTTGTTGCGCTCAACACGGCGTTCATCAGCGATGGCGCCTATGTGCATCTGCCGCGGGGCGTAGTGGTCGAGGCTCCGATTTATTTGCTTTATCTCTCGACAAAGGAAGACGCGCCGACGATGACGCATCCGCGGAATCTGATTGTGGCCGAGGATGAAGCGCAAGTCGCGGTGATTGAGGATTACGCGTCGGTGGGCGGCGCGTCGGTAGTGCTGTCGAATGCAGTGACGGAGCTGGTGGCAGGCGAAAGCGCCGTGGCGCAGCATTATCTGATCGAGCGCGAGCATTTGAAGGCGTTCAATCTTTCGACGCTGCGGATCGAGCAGGGGCGCAGCGCGAATGTGGCGTCGCACTCGGTGCTGCTGGGCGGCGGGCTGGTGCGGAACAATGTGCATCCGGTGCTGGCGGGCGAAGGCGGCGAGTGCCTTATCAACGGGCTGTTCCTCGGAACGGGCTCACAGCATCTGGACAACTACATGCATGTGGAGCACGCGGCCCCGCATTGCGGAAGCCGGCAGTTTTACAACGGCATTCTGGATGGGCAGGCGCATGGGGTGTTTCACGGGCGCATTGTGGTGCATAAGCCCGCGCAGAAAACCGATGCGAAGCAGACGAATAGAAACCTGCTGCTGAGCGACGACGCGCAGATCGACACCAAGCCGCAACTGGAAATCTACGCGGACGATGTGAAGTGCACGCACGGCGCGACGATTGGTCAGATCGAGGAGAATGCGCTGTTTTATCTGCAGTCGCGCGGGATCAGCGAGCTGGAGGCGCGGAAGCTGCTGCTGATGGCGGTGGCGAGTTTTGCGGCGCTGTTTGCCAATCCTTATGGCTGGCGGCTGGTAGCGTACCCGCTGGATGTGGCGTTCCGGCAGAAGCAAACGGTCGAAAACATTGCTGAGTGGGGGAGCCTCGATTTTCACAGCACACGCGGGAAGATTGTGGTGGCGACGCTGGTGCTGGTAGCGGTGCTGCAGCTGGTGCGGCGACGCCGCTGGGCGCTGCAGGATGTGGCGTTCGGCGCGGTCGCTGTGTATGGCGCGGTGACGTATGTACGGTTCCTGTTTCTGATGGCGATTCTGTTGCTGCCGCTGTTGGCTATCGATTTGCGTGGTGAGAAGGCGAGTGCGGCGGGCACGGGGAAGAATCGGCGATTCGTGAGCGCGGTGGCGATGGCGCTGCTGGTGGCTGCGATTGCGGGGCGGTACCCCGGGGAGCAACGGCTGCATGCGGGGATTGCGGAGGCGTTTCCGGAAAAGGCGCTGCCGTATGTGCGGAGCCTCGCGGGCCAGGGAAATTTGCTGAACAACTTTAACTGGGGCGGGTATCTGGAATGGGAGGCGCCCGCGGTGAAGGAGTTTATCGATCCGCGTAACGACATTTTTGTGCATGAGGGCGTGATGAGCGACTACCTGCGGGCGACCAGGGTGGAGGACACGTTCGCGGTGCTCGATAAGTACCGGATCCGGTATGTGCTGCTCAGCGAGGATGCTCCGGCGACCTATTTGCTGGGGCACAGCGCGGATTGGACGCGCACGTATGACGATGGGCAGGCGGTGGTGTTCGAGCGGGTGCGCTGAGCGCGCAGCCTAGCGGCGGCGCGCTACCTGGCGCGTTGACTACTATTAAGGATATGTCTTCGGGCGCCAGCGGACTCATTCTGGGCATTGAAACGTCCTGCGACGAGACGGCGGCGGCGGTGGTGCGGCGCGGGACGGAGATTCTGTCGAACACGGTGGCATCGCAGATTCCGGTGCATTCGCCGTATGGCGGCGTGGTGCCGGAGCTCGCTTCGCGCGAACATCTGCGGAACATTTTGCCGGTGGTGCGGGCGGCGCTGGCCGAGGCGGGCGTGGCGTATGAGGATCTTGATGCCGTCGCTGTTACAGAAGGACCGGGGCTGGCCGGGGCGCTGCTCGTGGGGATCAGCTTTGCGAAGTCGCTGGCGTTTGCGCTGGGGAAACCGCTGATCGCGGTGAATCATCTTGAGGGGCACATTCACGCTGTGCTGCTTGAGGAGGTCCTGCGGACGGCGCCCGAAGGTGCATCACGACAGGGCGATCGCGCGGGGTTGACGCTGGCGCTGGTGGTTTCGGGCGGGCACACGCATTTGTATCTTGCCGAGTTCGACACGGAGGCGGGAGCGTGGACGTATCGGAACGTGGGGCGGACGGTGGATGATGCGGCCGGCGAGGCGTTCGACAAGGTAGCGAAGCTGCTGGGGCTGGGGTATCCGGGAGGGCCGTGGATCGACGCGCTGGCTCCACATGGGAATCCGGAGGCGGTGCCGTTTTCGTTTTCGCAGATCAAGGCGAAGGTGCATCGGAGGGGGGAGCCGGGGGCGCTCGATCCTGCGGAGGCGATCTATTTTTCGTTCAGCGGGATCAAGACGGCGATGCTGCGATACACGCAGGTGTATGAGATGGGGGCGTCGATCGAGGCTCGGCGGGCGGCGCTGGCCGGGTTGGCGGATGCGAAGCCTGCTGACGCGCTGCCGCTTTGTGATCGGCGGACACTGGATCTGATTGCGTCGTTCCAGCGGTCGGTGGTGGACGATTTGCGGCGGAAGACGTTTCGGGCGGCGGAGAGGTTTGGGGCGGAGCGGGTGATGGTGTCGGGCGGAGTGGCCGCAAATCGCGAGCTGCGGGTGCGGTTCACAGCGGAAGCGCCGGAGCGGCATCTGCCGATTGCGTTTCCTTCGCTGGCGCTGGCGACGGACAACGCGGCGATGATTGCGGCGGCGGCGTGGCCGAAGTTTGTGGCGGGGGATTTTGCGGCGGAGGGGCTGACGGCGGAGCCGTCGTTACGACTGGGAAGCGGAGGGCTCCACGGCTGAGAAGCTGATGGCTCCCGCGACTGGGAAGCTAGTCTGCGCTGGTAGAATCGGGCTAGTTTTCATGACCCTGCAGAGACAGCAAACCACTGGCCGGACTGAAAGTGCGGAAATGTCTGCGCCGGCCGCGGTATCCGCGCATCCTGAATTGCCGACAATGCACCTCTACAACACGCTGTCGGGGCGGGTGGAAGCGTTGACGCCCGCGGACGGAAAAGCGCTGCGCATGTACGCGTGCGGGCCGACGGTCTACGACTACGGGCATATCGGGAACTTCAGGACGTTTCTGCAGGTGGATGTGCTGCGGCGCGCGATGCGGCTGCTGGGCACTGAGGTTCGCCACGTCATGAACATCACGGACGTGGACGACAAGATTATCCGCAACGCAGCGGCGGCGGGCGTGGGGATCGCCGAGTACACACGAAAGTATGAGGANNGCGCAGGATATTGCGTATCGCGCGGAGGATGGGTCGTGGTATTTCCGAATCGCGCGGTTTCCCGAATACGGCAAGCTGTCGAAGAAGGATTTTTCGGGAATAACGGACGGGGCGCGGATCGATGTAGACGAGTACGAGAAGGATTCGGCGCGGGATTTTGCGCTGTGGAAGGCACCCAAGCCGGGCGAGCACCAGTGGGAGACGGCGCTGGGCCCGGGGCGGCCGGGGTGGCACATCGAGTGCTCAGCGATGGCGATGGAGTATCTGGGGGACAGCTTCGATCTGCACGCGGGCGGTGAGGATCTGATGTTTCCGCACCACGAAAACGAGATTGCGCAGTCGGAGTCGGCGACGCATCGGACGTTTGCGCGGCACTGGTTTCACGTGCGGTTTCTGCTGGTGGAAGGGCGAAAGATGTCGAAGTCGGAGGGGAACTTTTATACGCTGCGCGATCTGCTGCTGCGCGGGTATAAGGCTTCGGCGATTCGGATGCTGCTGATTGCGGTGCCGTACCGGCAGCAGCTGAATTTCACCTTCGAGGGGCTGCAGGCGGAGACGATTGCTGTGGAGCGGCTGCGGACGTTTCGGGATCGGATCGAAGGGACGAAGTGGCCAGCGATGGGAGGCGCGGGAAGCGAGATTCAGGATGTGGCTCGCGAGACGATGGCGAACTTTCTGGCGGCGCTGGCCGATGATCTGAACACGGCGGAGGCGCGGGCGGCGATTTTCGAGATGGTGCGGTTTGTGAATGCGCGGGCGGATGCGGGGGCATTCTTCGCGAGCGATCAGGCGGAGGTGCTGGACGCGCTGCGGCTGTTCGATCGCGTGTTTGCAGTGCTCGACGACCACGATGCGGAGTGGACGAAATTCACGCTGGACTGGGCGGAGCGCGAGGGACGGCTCGGGGAGGCGGCTCCCGAGGTGCTGGCGACGCGGGGCGTAACCGACGAGCGGATTCAAGCGCTGGTCGAGGAACGGGATAAGGCGAAGCGCACGCGGAATTTTGCACGGGCGGACGCGATTCGGAACGAGCTGGCGGGGATGGGGATTGTGCTGGAGGATTCTAGAGAGGGGACTCGGTGGAAGCGGAAGTAGTAGCTCAGGAAACGGCTATCGGGCCTCGTTTCTTTGAGACCGTCCACAGCCAGCCCACGACCAGATAGGTGAGATAGATGTAGGGGAGCCGGCGGTAGACTCCCTGGGGGACGGGGTAGACGGAGCCGGTGATGGCGAGGAGCATGGCGATGAAGCCTGCTCCGGAGAGGGCGATCCAGAGCGGGGTGAGCGCCCGCTCGCGGCGCAGGAAGTTGGGGACGGCGAGGCAGACCAGGGCGTAGGCGGTGAGGAATCCGTAGGTGGCGAGCGAGCCCATCCAGCCGTAGATGTCGGCGCCGGAGACGCCGCGCAGGGCGAGTGCGACGGTCGGCACAAACGTAACAATCCCGGTTACAAGAACCGCGATGTGGGGCGTTTCATTGCGGTGGTGGGTGCGCGTCAGGTGCGCGTGGGTGAGTCCGTTGTGGGACATGGTGAGCAGTACGCGGGCGGCGGCGGTGGTGCAGGCAAGGACGCAGGCGAACATGCTCATCATGGCGCCGACGTCGACGGCGATGCCGAGGCCGCTGACGCCGACCTGGTGGGCGAGTGTGTGGAAAGGCGCGGCGCTTTGGTCCAGTGTTTCGTGCAGGCCTCGGAAACCGAGGACCTCAGTGTAGGCGCAGACGACGAAGAGAAACCCGAGGCCGATCGCGCTCTGCAGGACGGCGCGGGGAATGGTCTTCAAAGGATTGCGCGCTTCTTCGCCGAGGGCGGTGGCGCTTTCGAAGCCGACGAAGCTGAAGAGCGCCAGGACCATGCCGAGACGCATGCCGGAAACGCTGGCGCCACGGAGGCGGAATTGCGCCGTATCGATATGAAGGCCGTGGCGGACGAGGACCAGCGCAACAATGGCGAGGATGCAGCCGACGGACGCAGCTTCGAGCCACAGCATGGAGCGCGCAGAGAGCCGGATGTCGCGGTACGCCATAGCCGAGGCGATGAGGATCGCGATGGTGGCAAGCAGCGCGGCGGAAGCGGTTCGGCCCGTCGCGGCCTGCAGGAGGACATTGGCGTACTGCACGAATCCGCCGGTTACCGAGACGGCGGTGGCAACATAAGCAAGGAGCAACGCCCATCCGGCAAGACCGGAAGCCCAGTCCGGGAGGGATTCGCTGACGTATTTGTAGAGCGAGCCGGGCGAGGCGGAGCGCCTCGCGAAGCAGCCGATGAGGACACCGATGAGCGCCATCGCCGCGGTCGCGAGGACATAAACGAGCCAGGTGCCGTTGCCGGCCATGGCGAAGACCAGGGGAATGGTCATGGCGGGCGTGGTGGTCGGCGCGATCGCGGAAACCGATTGCGCCAGTGTTTCGGCCGGGGACAGGACGCCGCGGCGGAGGCCGTAGGTTTTGGGCCCCTCAACGTCGGCAACACACAAGTTCACGGCTTCGGACGCCAAGGCGCGAAGTCCTCCTGAAATGGATGCGCAGAAATAGTGCGCCGGAGCGGCGCGACGGGGAGCCGGATGGTTCAGTCTTGCCGGGATACGCGGCTATGTCAAGGCTCGAATGGAATGCCGGCGACGGGATCGGTTTCGGCGATCTTTTCGAAGTTGGCGAGGAGCGGTTTCACTTTGGGGATGAGGGCCTGCACCCCGCGCAGAGAAAGCGAGGCATCGTGGCTGGCTTTGCTTTCCCAGACCTCGGTGACCCAGAGAACGTTTTCGTCGGTGGCGTCGTTGGCGATGACGTTGCTGAAACAGCCGGGCATGTTGGCGGAGCTTTCCGTGAGGAGGGCGATGACTTTGTCGCGCTTGCCGGGGAGAAGGGTGAGCTTCGCGATCAGACCATATATGGCAGGATTCTAGTCTGCGGCGGTAGCCAAAGACGCCGGCTTGCTGGAAGGGCGAGCCAGACGTTTTTGTGGTCCTGCAGGGCTCTGCGGCTTCGGGATGTCGGAGATGTCGGCTTTGCCTTCGGCGACCTTGATGAGGAAATCCTGGACGCTGAAGGGGGGCTCACTGGCGTCGCGGAGACGAACGTACGAGCCGTCGGCGCGGAGCTGGCGCGCCTTGACGTTGTCGGCGAGATAGGCAGCGAGAATTTCATCGCGGACGCGGGCTTTGATCTGCGCATCGCGAATGGGATAGATGACCTCACAGCGCTCGAAAAGATTGCGCGGCATCCAGTCGGCACTGCCGCAGTAGAACTCCTCGTCGCCCCCGTTGAAAAAGTAGTAGAGGCGGCTGTGCTCGAGAAAGCGGCCAACGATAGAGCGGACACGGATGCGCTCGCTCAGCTTCTTCAGGCCGGGGCGCAGGGAGCAGATGCCGCGCACGATCAGATCGATCTCGACGCCNNTTCATCTTGGCGATGATGCGCGCGGGCTTCCCGGCCGCGGCATGCTCTTGCTCGCGATGGATGAGACGGATGAAGTTTTCGGCGAGGGTGAGGGGAGCGACCAGCAGCGGGCGGTAATCGTCCGACTCAGAATGCGCGGTGAGGTAATTGAAGACGCTGTGGACGGCGCTGGTGATTTCCGGATCGGCGGTGAGTAGGCTGAGGTCGGTGTAGAAGCGGGCGGTGTCGGGGTTGTAGTTGCCGGTGCCGAGGTGGGCATAGCGGCGAACCATACCGTCGGGATCGCGGCGGACGAGCAGGGCCAGCTTGCAGTGCGTCTTGAGACCGACGATGCCGTGGAAGACCTGGACGCCGGCGTCTTCAAGATTGCGCGCCCAGCGAATGTTGGAGGCTTCGTCGAAGCGAGCGGTCAGCTCGACGACAGCGGTGACTTCCTTGGTCTGGGCGGCTTCGGTGAGCGCCTGGAAGATGGGCGAGTCGGCGCTGGTGCGGTAGAGCGTCTGCTTCATCGAGACAACGTTCGGGTCCTGGGCCGCGGCTTCGATGAAGGAGACGACGCCGTCGTAGGAGTCGTAGGGGTGGTGCAGAAGGATGTCGCGGTGGCGGATCTCGTCGAACAGGTCGGCGGATTTGCGATTCAGGCGCAGCTCGCGGGGTACGAAGGGTTTGAATTTGAGATCGGCGTGCGCCGATGAGCTGTAAAGAGTCATCACGCGGGAGAGGTTGACAGGGCCGTCGGTGTGGTAGACCAGCGATTCGTCGAGTTCGAAGTTGACGCGGAGGCGGTCGACGATTTCGGGGTCAGCCTGGCTGTCGATTTCGAGGCGAACGGCGTCGCCTTTGCGGCGATTGTGCAGTTCGGCGCGGACTGTTTCCAGCAGCGAGCGCGATTCTTCTTCCTGGAAGTAGAGGTTGCTGTTGCGGGTAACGCGGAAGGCGGCTCGGGAAAGGATTTCGTAGCCGCGATACATGCCGGCGGCGTTGCGCTCGATCAGGTCGGCGAGAAAGATGTAGTCCTCAGCGCCGCTGGCGGTAGGGACGCGCACGAAGCGCGGCAGGGCGCGCGGGACCGTGAGCACGCCCAACACGGGACCGGATGTGCCGCGGCGTTTACGGCGCAACAGCAGCGCCAGGCACATGGCTTTGTTCAGGACGCGCGGGAAAGGGTGGGCGGGATCGATGGTGATGGGGGTGAGCAGCGGGTCGACTTCGCGCTGGTAATAGTCGGTCGCGAATTTGCGCGCGTCAGCGTTCATCTCGTCCCAGGTCAGGACGCGAATGCCGGCTTTGCGCATCGCCGGCAGGAGTTCCTGATTCCAGCAGCGGTACTGGTCGGCCACGAAGCGCTGCGTCTCAGCCTTCATGGCATCGAGGGATTCCCGGAGGGTCGCGCCATCGGGCGTAGCTTCGTTGTAGCCGTCTTCAATGCGCTGCAGGACGCCGGCGATGCGAATCTCGAAGAATTCGTCGAGATTGCTGGCGGTGATGGCGAGGAATTTGACGCGCTCGAGGAGCGGGTTGGCGGCGTCTTCGGCTTCTTCCAGCACCCGGCGATTAAAACTCAGCCAGGATTCGTCGCGACTGAGAAAAAGGCTCTGCGCGCGCTGTGGTTCTTTCCGCATAGGGGCGGCCCGCATACTCGTGTCGCAAGAGGCAGTTTACCTGATTGGCTATACCATCCGCGCTCAACAGAGAAGATGAACGAAATGCAAAAAGCTGTAAACAACGCGCGATTCGCTGTGATTCGCGAAACATTCATCCACACCTGGGAGGCACGTGAATTCCAAAAGCCTCGAGCCGGGAACAGTCGGGGGCGGAATCCGTCGGACTCGGCTTCATTGTATGGCGATCGATTTGCAGGAAAGCAGGTTTCGAGGACTCTCGCGGCCCGTCGCGAACCTTGAGCACCAGGAATCTTCAACGACCGCATTTGACGGCGTTTCCCCTCTCGGAGAGGATAAGATCAGGAGCTTTTCCCGGAGGTGATCTCGTGGCAGAACCCCCTTGTTCCGGCCAGGGCAGCAACGGGACCTTCGGTGCGCCTGTTCTTGGCGCGACGGGGTCGAGCGAAGCAATCCTTAAAACGGAAAACGCGGCGGTGGAAATGTACCGTTTCGCCGCGCTGATGCTGGGCAATGAGGCCGAGGCGCTGAGCCTGGTGGAGAACACGGTGGCCACGGTTGACGTGGATCCCTGCGCCGATCCGTGCGCTGCTAAAGGCCTGGTTCGGGAGCGGGTGCTGGATGGAGCGCTGGAGATCATGCATCGGCAGGACCCGGCGTCGTTCGCGGATTTGCCGGCGGCGGATTCTGGCTCGTGCCTCGAGGACGACGACACGACGCTCTCCGGCACGGAGATCACCGAGCTGGTGTCGGACGCGGGACGAGCGCCGCTGCGGGACTGGCTGAATCGGCTTTCAAAGGCGCAGCGGGCGGTTTTCGTGCAGCGGGCGGTTCTGGGTAGCAGCAATGCGGACACGGCGCGAGCCATCAACCGCTACGCGAAGCCATCGATCTGGACAGCTGAGGCTGTGAGCAGCCTGTTCCGCCAGGCGCTTTGCTCGCTGGCGTCTTCGCTGGTGCACTCGGCGGCGGGCGCCCAGGTTTAGCGGTTCCCTTTCGTCCAGGGCGTCTTTGAATGGCTGGACGTTACTTTTGCGCTGAATCTGCGAGACGCAACCCCGGCGCTTCGACTACTCTTATCGCAGGATTCTTGTGAATTTTTTGCTCGGCGTGGTGCATCCAAAGCACATACCCTGAATGGGAGACTCGAGTTTCCCGTTTTTCCTGTTCCGTAATGAAAGGTTTTTCTTCGTGCCGGAGGCAGTAGCTACCGATTTGCGATTCCTGTGCCTGCAGCGGGCAGCCGCGGTGCTGGCCGTTGTGGCGTCTCTCGCCTGGCCGGCGATCGCGCAAGGTCCAGGTGGTGGCTCAGTGTCGGTGCCGACCGGACCGCTTTTGATTCCGCAGCCGCCGGTCGACAACTCAACCTATCAGAGCAGCGTGAGCGACGGGAAGCTCACGGCCGGCGTTCTGCCGCTTTCGCTCGACGGTGCGATCCAGCGAGGATTGCGGCTGAACCTGGGGCTGATTCTGACGACGCAGAACACGCAGTCGGCGCGCGGCGCGAAGCTGGAGCAACTGCAGTCGCTGCTGCCAACAGCCAGCGCGACGGTCAAGGCCGCCGTGCAGGAGACGGATTTGCAGGCAGAGGGTCTGCGGATTCCGGGTTTCCCGGCGATCATCGGGCCTTACGGGTACTCCGACATTCGCGGTTCGCTGAGCTGGTCGCTCGTGAATCTGTCGTCGCTCGAGAATTATCTGGCGCAGCGGCACAATTTTCAGGCGGCAAAATTGTCGGCGCAGGATGCGCGCGACCTGGTGGTGCTGACGGTCGGCAACGCGTATCTGACGGTGATCGCGGATGCGGCGCTGGTGCAGTCGGCGCAGGCGCAAATGGATACCTCGAAGGTTTCGCTCGATCAGGCGGTCGGCAATCACCAGGCAGGAACGGCGCCGCTGCTCGACGAGCTGCGAGCGCGTGTGGATTACCAGACGCAGCAGCAGACGCTGATTGCCGCGAAAAATTCCTATGAGAAGGACAAGATTGCGCTGGCGCGTGCCATCGGGTTGCCGCTGGAGCAGCAGTTCGAACTGACGGATCAGGCGCCGTACGCGCCGTTCGACCACATCGATCCGGATAAGGCGGTGCAGCAGGCACTGGCAACGCGAGCCGATCTGAAGGCGCTCGAAGAACAGGTGGCTGCCGCGGACAGCGCGCGCAAGGCAGCGACCGACGAGCGGCTGCCGACGATCAGCTTCACCGGCGATTACGGCGACATCGGCATCAATCCGTCGCACTCGCACGGAACCGGCGACGCGGTCGGCGCGCTCGATGTGCCGCTGTTTGAGGAAGCGAAACTGCGCGGCGACGCGAAGCAGGCGCAGGCGCAGCTGGAGCAGGAGCGCGCGCGGCTGAGCGATCTGCGCGGACAGATTGGCGCGGATGTGCGCGACAGCATCCTCGACATTCAGGCGGCGGAAAAGCTGGTGGAAGTGGCCAAAAGCAACGTCGACCTGGCCAGCGAAGCCCTGAGCGAGGCGCAACAACGTTACAAAGCCGGCGTTTCGGATAATCTGGCTGTTTCTCAGGCGCAGCAGACCGTTGCCCAGGCTGATCAGCAGTACGTTGCCAGTTTGTACCGGCAAAACGTGGCAAAGTTATCGCTGGCGCGCGCTCTGGGCGTGGCGCAAAGCAATTACAAGGATTACGTGGGAGGAAAGTAAGCGTGGCGGAGCAGAATCCCGAGCAGTCCAGACCAACCGAAGAGCACCCCGAACCTGCAAGGCAGCCGTCGCGCCGCCGATTCATCATCATCGGCCTGGTGGCGGTTCTTGTCGTGGGCGCGCTCCTTTTCTGGTGGCACTCCACCTTCTACGAAGACACGGACGACGCTTCGGTCGACGGCCATCTGGTGCAAATCAGCGCGCGCATCAACGGGCATGTGGCGAAGGTCAACGTGAACGAGAACCAGTTCGTCGAAGCCGGCACCGTAATGGTGGAGATCGATCCGAGCGATTATCAGACAGCGGCCAATCAGGCGCAGGCGAACCTTGAGGCGGCGATCGCCAACTACGAGGCGACGCGCGTGAACGTGCCGGTGATCGGCATCAACGCCGGCAGCAATCTGAACAACGCCAACGCCGACGTGGCGGGCGCAACCGCCGGCGTCGGCCAGTCCGAGAGGCAGCTGCAGGCAGCGCAGGCGCGCGTGACTGAGGCACAGGCGAATGCGACCAAGGCGAAACTCGATCTCGACCGGTATACGCCGCTGGTGCAGAAGGACATCATCTCGAAGCAGCAGTACGATGCGGCGGTTGCTGCAGCAGCTGCCGATCAGGCTGGCGTGGCGGAAGCGGAGGCGAATCTGATTGCGGCGCAGGACGCGGTGCGCATTGCGCACGATCGCCAGCTGCAGGCGCAGTCCTCGCAGAAATACGCGCAGACGGCTCCGCAACAGGTGGCGATCCAAAGGGCCAAGGCCGATCAGGCCGCTGGCCAGGTGGATCAGGCGCGTGCGGTGCTGGCGCAGGCACAGCTGAATCTGAGCTACACGCAGATCAAGGCGCCGTTGTCGGGCATCATCACCACCAAGAGCGTCGAACCCGGACAAAACATTGCGACAGGCCAGGCACTGATGACGCTGGTGTCGCTGGACGATGTGTGGATCACGGCCAACTTCAAGGAGACGCAGCTGCGGCACATGAATGTCGGCCAGGTGGTCACCATCCGCGTGGACGCGTTCGGCCGCGACTTCGACGGCAAGGTGACGCAGATTGGCGGCGCAACCGGATCGGTGCTGAGCCTGTTCCCGCCGGAAAATGCGACCGGCAACTACGTGAAGGTCGTGCAACGGATTCCGGTGCGCCTCGACCTGACCGATCCCCAGCAGAACAAGGATCACCTGCTACGACCTGGCATGTCGGTTGAGCCGAAGGTCCGCGTGAAGTAGCGGAGAGACAGCCAGGAGCCAGGAGCCAATAGAGACGCTCCCCACAGAAAACGGACCCCCCTCCCCCCCGGGGGGGCTGTGGCATGTTGTTGCGGTGTAAGGGGTTCTGGAGGGGTCGTTTGGGACTGTGGCAAGTGGCTGAAAATGGGGCCCTTGCAGGGACGTTTTGGCGCCTGGGTGCGAGGGGCAACGGGTATCGCAGGACGTCGAGTGCGGTACAGAAGCTTGCCATTCCTCACCTCCGGAAAAGGAAAAGGCCGCGCTGGGCGGCCTTGTTTCGTTAGATCTGTTGGGGAGAGTTTTTTCTTTGCCCCCTATTATCAGGATACCAAGTCCAACTATAAAAGCCGCCAAATATCTTTGAGGGTATAAGGGTGGAAGTGGTGTGGAATGAGGGACAAAACTTTCGTACCGTGCAGGAAAAGCTTGACAATTTTTCCACATTTGGCGTGGAACCTCGTTCGGCCCCTCGACGGGCGCCCGGGCGGGCTTAGCAGGCCTTGACAAGCGAGGGTCGAGTGTCTACCATCATCGCAAATCTGAGGGTAGAGCGTCTTCTATGGCCAAACAGACCCAGCCGCGCACCGGACTCCTCCAGGGCACTCTCGACATGCTCATCCTGCGGACGCTTCGCTATGGCCCAGCGCATGGCCACCAGATCGGCAAGCACATTCAGCGCACCACCAATGAATTTCTGCAGATGCAGCATGGCTCGCTCTATCCCGCGCTGCATCGGCTGGAGCGGCGCGGGTGGGTCGTCTCCAAATGGGAAACCGCTCCGGATCGCAACCGCGAGTTCAAGTACTACCGCCTGACCGGCAAAGGCAAAAAACAGCTGGTCGTCGAAGAATCGCAGTGGAAGCAGATGGCCGAGGCCGTGGCCCGTGTGATGTGGCCGCCCGTCGAGGAGAGCTGACATGAAGTGGTGGCAGCTACGGAAGAGGAACGCCGACCTCGAGCGCGAACTCCAGTCGGACCTCGAACTGGAAGAAGAAG
>PMAD01000035.1 GCA_003152415.1 Acidobacterium sp. | reverse complement strand
CTTGCCGCTCGAGTTCTGGAACCCGAGCGCCAGGTTCGGCTCCGTCACCTTTTCCGCCGCCGTCACCGGCAAATAGCTCGCCGGCCAGTTCAGACGCGCGCTCGTCACCACCACCGGACACCCGGCCTGACTCTGCGGCATCATTGGCACGGCCTGCAGATCGAGCGTCAGAATCCCCGGCGCCAGTTCTGAACCGGGAGCAGGCGCTGCCTGTTTTTGAGCTTGTGCGATTCCCGTGGCCGCGACGGCCAAAAGAAGAGCGGAGACGAAGAGCCTCATACCAGCACCCCCGATGCCCCTCAGCATAGCACCGCCCGCCGCCGCTGCGCAGCCCTGTGCCTACTGCGGCGCCGCCTTCTTCTTTGCGTTCTCGATCGCCTGCCTCAGCTGCTGGTTTAATTGCCGGACCGTGCTCAGGTCCATGTTCATTGTGACGCACATGCTTGCCAGATTTCCTTCTGTTTGATCCACCAACATCACATCGCCGTTGAGGCTCCCGGCAATGGCATTGAGCCCCGCCGTGCTGTTCTTCAGATCGCTCAGTTGTGCCGCTCTCACCTGGTTCGCTTGTGTGAGCGTCCGGATCTCGCCCTCCAGTCGCGCCACTTGTTCGCGCAGGTCAGCCGTGATCGCCATCAGCTCGTCATTTTGCTTTCGCAAAGCCTCGGCCTGCAGCTGAAGCGCCTGATTCGCGCTCGTGAGTTGCTGTGCCTGGTTCAGCAGGCGGGCATTCTCGGCCAGCAGCTGCACCAGATACGCATTCGGCGGCGCGTGATAAGGAGCCGGCTGTTGGACGGCAAGGACTCGGGCAAAGGGCGGGGGATAAATCGCCTCCTCTGCCGAAAGCTTAAACTCTGGCAGCGGAATTCCCAGTTGGATGATCTGCGTCATCAGGTCGCGATTCTGCGCATTGGCCTTGCTCAGCGCCGTAACCACGGTTTGGATTTGCGCCGCCTGGCTCGGCAGCCCTTTGGCGTCCGCACCGATCGCCGCCACGGCAGACGCAGCGCTGTCCGAGGCCGTCTTCCAAAACAATTCCGCATTGTGCAGCTGTGTCTGCAGATCGTCGCTCTGCTTCTGCAGATCGGTTAGCTTCGGCGCATCCGACGCCGCCTCGTCCCCGAGTTCCTTCACCTTCGCTTTCAAACTCGCCTGGGTCGCGAGCAGCGCATTCACTTCGGCCTCGAGTTCCGCGTGCTGCTGGCTCTGCGCGCCAACTTGTCCCTGGAGAAATTTGTTGCTTTGCACGAGCTGCGTGTTGGCCGCAACCAACCTTCGGTTATCCAGCTCCTTCATCACCCCATAAACGGCGAAAATCGCGACGATGAGAAGAACAAAGGCCGCGATGGATGCGACCCTCCACACACGCCGCTGCACGCTCGCCTTCCGGCTTGCCTCGAGAAAATCGAGGGCGCGGCCAAGCTCTGGATCGTACCGCTCCGCCCATGCGGGCGTCGGGTGTGTAGCGGAGAGCCACTGCAGCCCCAGAGCCAGTTGCGGATTCGTCCACAGGCTCTCCGCGCCGGCCTGGTGCAGCTTCGCCGAATTCGAAAGGCGCCGGTAGAGCGCCGCTGCCTCCTCTTCCTCTTGCGCCCATCGCGCCAGCCGCTCCCAAATGCGGGTCAGGCTCTCGTGCGACAGGTCGAGGAACGAATCCGTCCGCAGCACGATGAAGCCGCGCCCCGCAGCGCGGAACGGATCGATCGCCTGGCGCACGGCGGACTCCGGCTGCCCGGCAACGGCGGCAATCTGCGCAACCGTGCTCGGGCGGCGGATAACGCGGCCGTGCTCATCGGTCTCCACCAGCGCGCGAAACGCCTTCTCGGCAACAGCGCGCTCGTCATCCGACTGCAGTTCCGCCCAGGCTTCTTCGGCATGCTTCGAAAGAGCCGATTGCATCGTGCCGATCGCTTCGTAGTGCTGGTTGTCGAGCGGCTCATCGCCCGCGTGATGCTGCCGCCAGAACTCCCAGCTCCGCATTAAGGCGTGCTGCAGCACCGGCAACTGATCGGGATCGTCACCCACCTCGTNNCGCAACCGCCGCAGGTCCTGTGATGGCCGATCGCAGTTCCGCCCGGCTCATGCGCGGCACCAGATATTGCCCGTCGCTGATCGCCTGCGCGAGCCCTGGGAACTCCGCGCAGTTGCCGATGAAGTCTGACCGCATCGTCAGCACCACGTAGACCGGGACCGCGGGATCGAACGCGGCCGTCAGTAGCAGCTTCACAAACGCGAGCGCCGTCTCGGAAGTGTTCCCGTCGCGCGACGATCGATAGCGAAACAGCTCCTCGAACTGGTCTACGACCAGCACCAGATTCTCATTCGCCGCCGGTCGCGCCTGCTCCACCGCGTCGCTGAGTCCCGCCGAGCTGCTCCGCAGCGTAGTTTCCAGCAGCGCCAGATCGACCTCCCGCGACGCCTGCGTCCTGCCCATCTGCGCGTCGTCATACAAGGCCTCGGCGAGATTCACGATTGGCTGATCGCCCGGCCGGAAAATCACCGTCCGCCACCGTGACCCGGCCCGCGCCATCCCCCCTCCGTGAAGGACCGGGATTAGCCCAGCGCGAACCAAAGAAGATTTGCCGCTTCCCGAACCACCCACCACCGCGAGGAAGCGCGTTTGCCGCAGCCGGCGCACCAACTCGTCGATCTGTTTCTCACGGCCGAAGAACAGGAAATCTTCCTCCGGTTCATACGGCCGCAGCCCTGGATAGGGATTCAGGATTGCGACTGCCGCCACGGCGCTCATCGTCCCGTCATCCATTCACCGCCGACACGAATGTGGTCCACGCGCCCGGCTGAAACCCATCCGCCTGCTGAATCACCATCGCTTCATGGGTCTGGAAATCCTGCTTGCTCGCGGTCAGCGGGGGCGCGATGCAGATCGCTCTGGCCCGCAACGGCTGCTTGCGATCCGCCGCGCACTTCTGCAGATCCCGCAGCTTCTTGCGCAGAAACAACTCGTCCGCGGCCCCGTAATACACGACCACCCCATCGCAGCTGCCGAGAGCCTCTTCATGCTCCGACCGGATGTCCGCTTCGTCCCCTTCAAATAAAGGCAGACTCACTTCGAATCCACTGTCGAAGAGAAACCCTTTCAGCGCGACGACCTGCTCGCGATCCTGCTGGTCGCAGATGAGATAAATCTGTGCGCTCACCTGTGCGGCCGGGGTTGTAGCCGGCGCAGCCGGAGGTTTCTTCCGCGCTTCCTCGATCGAACGAATCTGTTCGTCGATCGTGGTCTTCAGCGTTTCGATCCCCGTCTCGAGCAGATCGGCATGGTCGCCCCAGCCGCCCTGCGTCTTCAGTCGTTCGATCAGCTTCTGGTTGCGCGCATCGCTCACCTCGAGCCCCGGCGTGTCCAGCCCCGGCGGCATCCAAACCAGCCGCACGAACTCCGCATCCGCGCGCTTTTCCGCCAGCGCCAGCTGCGTCTCCACGATCGAGAGCTCCGAGCCGTCCGGCACCATGCCGTAGCGCGTTCCCACCATGTGCACTGAAATCGCCGAACGCGTCAGTTCGCCCGCAACAAAGTCACTCAGCTCCTCCGCATCGAGAGGCAGCGGGCGCGACGGAAGAACCGTGTAGCCGCGCCGCTCGAGGTCCCGACGCACGTCGGCGCGCTGCTCTTTCAGGTCGAACNNCCTTCCGCCAGGTAGATCGCCGGCTTCGCCTCGCCCGCGCCCGGTGCGGGTTCCACCATCCGCTCCAACAGCGCCGCGATGTCCTGCGCCAGGTCGTCCAGCCGCTTCCAGTATTCCTGCTTCATGTCCGGTGAAACTTCGTGGAATTTCCCGGACTGCGGATCGGTCTGGAAAAACTCGTACCCCAGCAGTTGCTGCAGCAGGCTCTTCAGAGCATCGGGCTCGATCTCCGGGGGGAAGGGCGTTTTGACTACCTTGAAGATGCGGGACTTATGACCGATCGCAATGCCACTCGCGTCGTTGCACGCATCGCAAAAATGGCGAAACTCGCGCGTGCACCAATCGGATTTCACGTATCGCGGAGACAGCACCGAAACCAGCACCGCGGACTGTGGCAGCTGCTCCTCGATGTTCTGCGCGAAGATGTCGTTCCCGCTCAGCTTTGGATCGCGCCAGATCTCCAGCGGCC
>PMAD01000303.1 GCA_003152415.1 Acidobacterium sp. | reverse complement strand
CTGCGCTTCGCGCTGCACTTCGCGACGCACTTCGCCCTGCGCTCTCGCCTCATCCCCAGTCGGGCAAAACCCCGTTGCCTCCCGGCCAGGTTCACCCCACAGCAAGAAGCTTGACCTCATTCCATGCCTGTTCCCACAATTTCATCATGGGTCTGAACTCCTTCGTACCGTCTCCATACCAAAATGGGAAACCCGAAAAGCCCACACCCACCCACCGAAGCAGCCCGGCCAGGTTCACCCCACAGCAAGAAGCGTGGACTCGTTCCATGTGCAGCTCCCGCAATTCGATCCTCGCTGCAACTCCTTCGTACCGTCTCCGTGCCAAAACGGGAAACCCAAACCGCCTCAACCAATCGACCCCGCCTTCCTCTGTGATGAATAATGTGTAGCACTCACTGTGACGTATTCATCGCCGGAGCCGGCCCCGCGGGCCTTGCCGCTGCCATCGCCCTTCGCCAGCGCGGCGCCGACGTCCTCCTCGCCGACGCTCGACGCCCGCCCATCGACAAACCTTGCGGCGAAGGCCTCATGCCCAACGCCCGTCACGCCCTCATCCAGCTTGGCGTCCAACTTGACTCGCACGACGGTGCCGAATTCACCGGCATCCTTTTCGCCTCCGACCAATCCCGCGTCGCCGCCGACTTCCCCAACGGCCCCGGCATAGGCGTCCGTCGCACCACGCTCCATACCCACCTCCTCAACCGCGCTCAGGACCTCGGCGTCCGCTTCTCCTGGAACACTCCCCTGGTGATCAAACCCGTCCCCAAAGAACCCCCCACCCTGGCCGGCGAACCCATCACCTGCAAATGGCTCATCGGCGCCGACGGCGCCGCCTCCCGCATCCGCGCCTGGGCCGGCCTCGACTCGGCCGACCTCCGCAGCCGCCGCTTCGGTTTCCGCGCCCACTACCGCATCGCCCCCTGGTCCACTTACGTCGAAGTCCACTGGGGTCCCCTCGGCCAGGCCTACATCACCCCCATCGGACCCGAAGAAGTCTGCATCTCCGCCATGTCCCGCCACGCCGGCCTCCGCCTCACCGACATCCTCAACTCCATCCCCTTCCTCCGCGACAAACTCGCCGCCGCACCAACCACCTCCACCGAACGTGGTTCCCTCACCGTCACCCGCCGCCTCCGCCGCGTCACCCGTGGCAACGTCGCCCTCATCGGCGACGCCTCCGGCTCCGTCGACGCCATCACCGGCGAAGGCCTTGCCCTCGCCTTCCGCCAGGCTCTCCTCCTCGCCGACTCTCTCGACCGGGGCCCGCGCCGCCATTCCGCCGCCCAGGATCCTCACACGAGTCACAACCAGCCCGGCAGCCTCGCCCTTTATGAGTCGCGCCACGCGGCGATCCTCGCCCTCCCGCAGCGCATGGCCTCGCTCTTACTCCTCCTCGACCGCCACCCCCGCCTCCGCGCCCGAACCCTCCGCGTCTTCGCAGCCCGCCCCGCCCTCTTCCGCGAATTCCTCGCCGTCCACGTCGGCGAGCAAACCCTTCCGCGCTTCGTCCTGCATCACGGAGCAGAGTTGGGAACGCTACTGCTCGCGCCGCGATAAAAGACTCTCAAGTCAATCGTCATAATAATTCCGTACACGATTGATGCATAACCACTTATCTTTCATGTAAGTCGGAGCGGAAACGCATCCGCCAGAACAGCCAGTCCCGCGACCCACCTCCGCTCCGGCACCTTGCCCAGAGCAAGAACCCAACCTCAGCGAGTTCACCAGCCAGCGAGTCCAATGGGTGCAACAATCTCTCCTAGCCATGAACCCCTCGCGCTTCCGCTTCGGCCTCTTCGAGTTCACCGACGCTACCCGTGAACTGCGTCGCGAAGGCCGCCTGATTCGCCTGCAGTCCCAGCCCGCGCAGGTGCTCTCCTGTCTTCTCGCCCGCAGCGGCCAGGTCGTTTCTCGCGAGGAGCTGCGTCAGGCCGTCTGGGGCCAGGAGACCCACGTCGACTTCGACCGCGGCCTCAACTTCTGCATCGCGCAAATTCGCTCCGCTCTCGACGACGACTCCAGCACGCCCCGCTTCGTACGAACTATCCCCAAACGCGGCTATCAGTTCATCGCCCCCGTCGAAACCATCACCGATCCAGCCCAACCCACCGACGCCGCCGCAAAAATCAGAACCCCCGTAGCAAATCCTCTTTGGCTCACCGGCGCTTTCGTCCTTCTTCTCGCAATCGCGTTCTCCGCAGGCTATGCCATCCGATCCAGCCAGCACCCGAAGCCATCGCCCATCCTCGCTATAGCGCGCTTTGACAACGAAACCGGCGACCCGAGCATGACCCGATTCAGCGACGGCCTCACCGATACGCTCGTCGAGCAGCTCACCACCCTCAGTCACCAGTGTTATCGTGTCATCGGCAATGCCGGCATCCTGCGCCTGCCGCGCAGTCAGCGCGATCTCACCGCCATCGCCAACACTCTCCACGCGGAATACATCGTCCTCGGCCAGGTGCAAACCAACGGCGCCCAGACGCGCATCCTCGCCCATCTCATTCGACTCCCCGACCAGACCCATCTCTGGGTGGCTCGTCTCGATCGCTCCTCCGCTGACCCGCTCAGTCAGGAACTCGACTCCGCTCAATCCATCGCCGCTCAATTTTCCCCGCGCATCATCCGGGACTCGAGCGGCACCCCCTTACCGCCATTTCCAAACCGCTGAAAATCCCGCCCGATAGCTCCTCACATTTTCCTGGCCCGCTTCCACGGCGATTTCGCTTGCCTGCAAGCTCCACGCCGGGCAATCTTCCCCGCATGCACAGCGTCCGCCCGCGTCGAAACTTTCTCAAGCTCGCCTCCCTGCTCCTGCCGGCTCCGTTTCTCCACGTCGAATCTGCGCTCGCCGCCCTCGCGACTCCCGCCCAGGCTACCGCCCCCGCACCCCCGTCCGTTTCCGACCTGTTCCCCACCCAGCCTCCCGAGCTCGCCCGCGAAATGGTCACCGTCTCCCACTTCAATTTCAAGCGCGTCCAGGAACTCGTCGACGCCCGCCCCTCTCTCGCCCGTGCCGCCTGGGACTGGGGATTCGGCGACTGGGAAACCGCTCTCGGCGCAGCCTCGCACATGGGCAATCGCCCCATCGCCGAGTACCTCATCGCCAAAGGCGCGCGCCCCTCGCTGTTTTCCTCCGCCATGCTCGGTCACCTCGAAGTCGTCAAAGCCTTCATCGCCGCGCAACCGGGCGTCCAGCGCATCCGCGGTCCCCACAGCATCCCGCTCCTCGCCCACGCCAAAGCCGGAGGCGCGGCCACCCGTCCGGTCTTCGACTTCCTCCAGTCCCTCGGCGACGCTGGCGCAGACCCCCTCGCCCCCCTCTCCGACGCCGACGCCGCTTCCATCACCGGCAGTTACACCTTCGGCCCCGCCATGAACGACCAGATCGACATCACCTTCGAGTCGTATCTCGGTCACCCCGAACCTCAGATTGTCTTCGCCCGCAAAGGCATGATGGGCCGTCCCCTCTGCCATCTTGGCGATCGCGTCTTCTACCCCGTCGGCGCTTCCGCCGTCCGCATCCGCTTCACCCAGCAGGACTCCGCCATGCTCATGACCATCGAAGACCCCGCCCTCGTCCTCGGCGTCCGCCGCTCGCCGAAATCCAGCTAAGCAGCAGCCAATTCGGATGGGAGGATCCAAAACCCCGCGCTGGCCCCGAGCTGCACCCCGCCAGGTTCACCCCACAGCAAGAAGCTTAACCTCAAACGGCGTGCTGCCCGTACAACTAAATGCCACCGTTCAACTCCTTCGTACCGTCTCCATACCAAAATGGGAGACCCGAAAAGCCCACGCCCCGAACCAGACTCCGGCCAGGTTCACCCCACAGCAAGAAGCTTAGCCTCAAACGGCGTGCTGCCCGTACAACTGAATGCCAGCGTTCAACTCCTTAGTACTGCCTCGGGACCAAAACGGAACGCCGGGTGCCCCACATCTGCCCGGTTTTGGCAGATGTGGGAAGGCACGATCCAAACCGGCCGGCTGGCCCGGAGCCTGGCCTGAGCTTGTCGAATGGCTCTCGATTCTGAGACCCGGGATTGCGCGAAGCGCCCGCTATTACCCGCCCCCGCCGCCATCGCCTTTCGAACCGCGCCTGCCTGAGCGAGCGACCGCCCGGGATAGCCGCGATGAGGTTCGTATCAGGGCCCGACCTTTAGTCGGGCCATTAAGAAGGCGGCGCGAAACCGGGGCCCCCGACGAGCCCGGTTTTGGCTCGATGGGGTGGAGAAGCGCCTTCCATGGTTCGGTCGCGTCCGTATGCCAGGAACTGGCACGCGGCCGCGACCGAACCCCACGCCCTCCGCCCCAAATTGCCAATTCTCCCCCAAACCCGCCAAATGTGGAAAACCTGTCAAGCTTTTCGTCTTCGGTACGAAAGTTTTCTCCCACATTCCACACCACTTCCGCCCTTATACGCTCAAAGATATTTGGCGTGTTTTAGTGCTGGACTTGGTATCCTGATAATAGAGGGCAAAGAAGAAATTTCCGCCCCAACCGATCCAAAACCAAAGGCCGCGCGAGCACGGCCTTTTCCTTTTCCGGAGGTGAACGATGGCACGCAGCAGCATGGCGCTCGACGCCCTGCCCTCCCCACCCCCCGCAGGGGGTACCAAAACGCCCCCGCAACAGCCCCATTTTCAGCTACTTGCCACAGTCAAAAACGCCCCTCCCGCAAGCCCCGCAGATGCAAAAACATGCCACATCCTACCCCCAGGGGGGAGGGGGGTATCAGCTACCGGCTACAGGCTACCGCCTACGGGCTCGGCCCACGCCGAATCCCTGCTGCACCCTGCGAATCTAATCAACTGGTCCCCAACCTCCCCTGACCAGAATGGAAACTTATGTCACTCAGGCCAGTTAGAGAAATTCTGTCGACCAAACCAACCCTCGAAGGCGCCGGTGTCCGCCTTCAGCGCGCCTTTGGCTTCGGCAAAACCAAAGACTTCGATCCCTTCCTCCTCCTCGACGACTTCCGCAACGAGCATCCCGAGGACTACCTCAAGGGATTCCCCTGGCATCCGCATCGCGGCATCGAGACCATCACCTACGTCCTCGCCGGCTCCGTCGAGCACGGCGACTCACTCGGCAACAAGGGCAAAATGACCGCCGGTGACGTGCAGTGGATGACCGCCGGCAGCGGCATTCTCCACCAGGAGATGCCCAAAGGCGACCCGCAAGGCCGCATGCACGGCTTCCAGCTCTGGGCCAACCTGCCCTCGCACCTGAAGATGACTGACCCGCGCTACCAGGACATTCCGTCCGCCGCGATCCCCGAAGTCACCGAAGACGACGGCACCACCGCCCGCATCATCGTTGGCGAATTCTGGGGTAAGAAGGGTCCCGTCGAGGGCGTCGCCGCCGACCCCAATTACATCGACGTCTCCGTCCCGCCCAACAAGAAAAAGCGCCTCAAGGTCGAGACCACGCGCAACGCCTTTGCCTACGTCTTTGCAGGCTCCGGAACCTTCCGCGACGCCTCCGACCCGCAGGCCGTCCTCACCGAGTCAGGCGCCGATCCCAACGCGCAGCCCGTCTACGACGCGAGCAACCACTCGCTCGTTCTCTTCGACCGAGGCGATGAAATCCAGGTCCAGGCCGGACCCGAAGGCATCCGCTTCCTCCTCGTCTCCGGCAAGCCGATCGAAGAGCCCGTCGCCTGGTACGGCCCCATCGTCATGAACACCCAGGAGCAGCTCCGCCAGGCCATGACCGAACTCCAAACCGGCGACTTCATCAAGCACCGCTGAAGTGAACACTCGGTGATCGGGTGAATGCCGGGTGCCCCACATCTGCCTGCAGTTGGCAGATGTGGGAATCGCGCGAAGCGCGCCCTTTTGAGGGCTTCACCATCACAGCCTGTGGAGGAATTTGTGGGAGCTCGCAAAGCGCGCCGGTTTTGTATCTCGGCACGGCTTCACGGCTTGCGGAAAAACCAGGTTTTGTATCAGGGCACGACCTTGGTCGTGCCGTAAAGCTTGCAAATAGAACCGGGCTTCAGCCCCTGCGGCCGTTTTGAAGATGCACGACTTTCAGCCATGCCGATCAGGTTAGGAAGATAAGCGGGCTTTAGCCCATGAGAAAAAGCCGGATCTCCCCGAGATCCGGCTTTCGTTTTGGAGACTTCTCTGTGTCCTCTGTGGTGAAAGCTCTACCCCACTTCCGCATCCGCAACAGCCAGCGCCCCATCCAGCGCCTCGACCGCAAAATCCAGATCCTTCTCCTCCACAATCAACGGCGGCGCAATCACCAAATGACTCACCCACGCCTGAATCGCGATCCCGCGCTTCAGCATGTCCGCCGCAACCTTATCGACAACCGTCACCGTCCCGCTGACCTTGTCGAGCATCGTGTTGAACGGCTCTTTTGTCTCCCGATTCTTCACCAGATCGAGCGCCCAGAACAGCCCCAGCCCACGCACCTCCCCAATCGACGGGTGCCTGGCTTGCAGAGCCCGCAACTTCGGCTCGAGATAAGCGCCCATCCTCTTCGCTCGCTTGACCAGGTCCAGCCGCTGCATCTCGTGGATCGTCGCCACCGCCGGCTTCAGCGTGATCGGATGCGCCTCATACGTGTGCCCATGCGAGAAATAATGATCGTCGAAGTACGCCGCAATCTCACCCGTCGTCGCGCACAATCCCAGCGGCACATAGGCTGACGTGATGCCCTTCGCCGTCACCAGAATATCCGGCTTCACGCCCCAGTTGTCCACCGCAAACCACTCGCCCGTCCGTCCCCACCCGCTCATCACCTCATCGGCGATCAATAAGACACCGTGGCGCGTACAAATATCCCGCAGCATCGGCATGTATTCCTTCGGAGGCACCAGCACCCCGTTCGTCCCCACCACCGGCT
>PMAD01000076.1 GCA_003152415.1 Acidobacterium sp. | reverse complement strand
CCTTCTGCTTCATCCAGTGCAGTGCGGCGCTGGTATCGAGTCCCCCGGAAAATGCAATGCCGACTTTTTCGCCGATCGGCAAGCTTTCAAGAATTACAGACATTTCTGGCCCTTGCCCAGCAACATCAACAGCAGCGCCTTCTGCGCGTGCATGCGATTCTCGGCCTGATCGAACACCACCGACTGCGGCCCGTCGAGCACCGCATCTGTAACTTCCGCATTCCGATGTGCCGGCAAACAATGCATGAAGACAGCCGAGGGTGCGGCCAGCGCCATCGTCGTTTCGTTCACCTGGTACGGTTTGAAAATGGGGGCACGCTTCATCGCTTCATGCTCGAAACCCATGCTGGTGCAGACGTCGGTATAGATAGCATCGGCGCCGGTCATCGCCGCAATCGGGTCGTTGATCAGCGTGATATTCGAGCCCGTGACGTTCGCGATCGCCCGCGCCTGGGCCACGATATCCGCTTTCGGCGCGTAGTTCTTCGGCGAGCCGACCGTGCAGTGCGCGCCGAGCAGAGCAGCAGTGAGCATCAGCGAGTGGCAGACGTTGTTGCCGTCGCCGACGTAGGTGAAGTTGAAGCCGCGCAGGTTGCCGAAGCGCTCTTCGAGGGTCATGAAGTCGGCGATAGCCTGGCAGGGATGCTCGAGGTCGCTGAGGGCGTTGACGACGGGCACGCTGGCGTACTGCGCCATTTCAGTAATGGTTTCGTGCGCGTAGGTGCGCAGCACGATGATCTGCACCCAGCGCTCGACGTTGCGGGCGATGTCAGCGAGGGATTCGCGCTCGCCGAGGGGCGACTGGGTCTGATCGACAAAGAGGGCGGAGCCGCCGAGGGTGTTCATCGCGGTCTGGAAGGTGAGGCGGGTGCGCAGCGAGGCTTTCTCGAAGAACATCACCATCTGTTTCGCGTCGAGAGCCCAACGGTACGCGGAGGGGTTGGTCTTGACGTCGTGGGCGAGAGCGAGCATGCCGGCCAGCTCGGTGGTGGTGAGGTCGGCGACGGAGCAGAGATCGCGGCCGGCGAGAGAAACGTCGGGCGTGGCTTCGGGGCTCGGGGATTCGAGCTCCTGCACGACAGCGGACTTAGTTGCCAATTTTCTTTCCTCCGGGGAGTGGGGTAGCAGCGGCGTGCGCCAGCTGTTCGGTCAGGATTTCGTCAAGAGCGGCAAGGGCCTGGTCGATGTGTTCCTTTTCGACGATGTAAGGCGGCAGGAAGCGCAGAACGGTTTCGCTGGTGCGGTTAATCAGGATGCGCCGCCGCATCATTTCGCCGAGAACGGTTTTGGCCAGGTCGGCGGAGTCGAGTTCGATGGCTAGCATCAGGCCCAGGCCGCGGACCTCGGCAATGGCAGAGTGCTTTTTCGCGAGGTGGTCGAGCTGCTCGCGGAAATAGGTGCCGGTCACAGTTACGTGATCCATGAGGTGGTCGCGCTCGATGGTGTCGAGGACAGCGAGGGCGACGGCGCAGGCGAGCGGTCCACCGCCGAAAGTGGTTCCGTGCATGCCCGCGTGGATCGCCTGGGCTGCGTCTTCGGTGCAGAGCAGCGCGCCAAGCGGGATGCCGCCGGCGAGAGGCTTGGCGAGGGTGACGACGTCGGGTTCGATGCCGTAATGCTGGTAGGCGCAGAATTTGCCGGTGCGGCCCATGCCGGACTGAATCTCATCGGCGATAAGCAGCGCGCGGGTGGAACGGGTAAGGTCGCGCGCAGCGTGGAGAAATTCGCGGGACAGAGGGCGAATGCCGCCCTCGCCCTGGATGGGCTCGACGAGGATCGCGCAGAATTCGCTGGAGAACTTCGCTTTCAGGTCGTCGACGTCATTGAAGCGGACGAATTCGACACCAGGCATGACGGGATCGAAGGGTTCGCGGTATTTGTCCTTCCAGGTGGCGGCGACGGAACCCATGGTGCGGCCGTGGAAGCTGTTTTCGAGAGCAAGAAACTTCGTGCCGAGGGGAATGCCCTGCTCGCGCTTGAGCCCGGCCCAGGCGCGGGCGAGTTTGAGCGCGGCTTCGTTGGCTTCAGTGCCGCTGTTGGCGAAGAAGGCCCGGTCCATGCCGGTTGCTTCGGTGAGGCGCAGCGCGAGAGCAGCCTGGCCTTCGTGGTAATAGAGGTTCGAGATGTGGATGAGCTTGTGGCTTTGTTCGGCGATCGCTTTTTCGATGGCGGGGTGCCCGTAGCCGAGGGCGTTGACGCCGATGCCGCTCAGCAAATCGAGGTACCGGACGCCGTTTTCGTCGATGAGGTGCACGCCTTCGCCCCGCTCGAAGAGCAGTGGGTAGCGGTCGTAAGTGCCGAGGAGCAGCTTTGCCTCCGCTGCCTTCAGTTCGTCGAGTTTCATGGTGGTCTTCTCAGTTGGGTGCGGTGACGTGGCTGTGGCGTTGCTCATGCGACCATCACCTCCGTGCCGTGGCTGATGCGGCTGCTGCAGAGGTCGGGCAGCGATGCAGCGACGGCGGCGGGCAGAATGCGCACGCGCTTGACGCCGTTCAGCAGAGCTTCGCGGCAGGCGCTGAGCTTGGGCAGCATGCCTCCGGTGATGATTTCGTCACGGGTGAGCTCGGCGATCTGGTCGATGGAGAGCCAGCGCATGACGCTGCCGTCGGCGCCGAGGACGCCCGGGACGTCAGTGAGGAAGACGAGCGCATCGGCCTTGCAGGCGCCTGCGCAGGCCGCGGCCATCTCGTCGGCATTGATGTTGTAATACTCGCAATCGAAGCCGAGGGCGATGGAGGAGATGACCGGGACTGCGCCCATCTGCCAGATGGCCTCGAGCCAGCGCGGATCGGCGGCGGCGATTTCGCCAACGAAGCCGAGGTCGGGGGCGGTGCGCTTCTTGCGCGCGCGAAAGACGAGGCCGTCGCCGCCGGAAAGTCCGACCGCGGGTTGGCCATGCGCGCCAAGGGACGCAACCAGAGCTTTGTTGACGCCGCCGCCGAGCACCATCAGGGCGGTGTCGCGCGTTTCCGCATCGGTGATGCGCAGGCCGGAGACGAATTCGCTCTGCTTGCCGAGTTGCTTGAGGGTGCGCGTGAGCTGCGGTCCGCCGCCGTGCACGATGGCGACCTGATTGCCGTCTTTGACCAGTTCGGCGATGCCCTTAGCGCACTCATGCAGCAGCTCCGGATTTTCCAGCGTCGCGCCACCGAGTTTGACCACGTATCTCATATCTCAGAACCCTTCTTCTCACTGATCACTTAAGGCTTTCTGTTTTACTTCTCATAGGCCTTCTGCTTCCGGGTATCCGCACATCAGGTTCATGTTCTGTACCGCCTGTCCGGCAGCGCCCTTGAGCAGATTGTCGAGGCAGGAGACGATGACGCATCGCCGGCCGTCGCGGGCGAGATGGAAGCCGAGGTCGCAGTAGTTGGTGTTGACCGAGTATTGAATCTGCGGGAGCTGGCCGGCAGGGAAGACCCGCACCAGCGGACTCTCGGCGAAAAAGCCGCGGTAGAGAGCCTCCACGTCGCTGGGCTGCCTGGCGTCTTTCAACCATATATATATGGTTGCGAGAATTCCGCGCGGGATGGGCAGCAGATGGGGCGTGAAGACGATTTGCTCCTCGTTGAGACCCAGCTGCTCCAGTAATTCGCCCGTATGCCGGTGGGAGAAAAGGCCGTAGGCGGAGAGATTGTCCGCGGCGTGCATGAAGTGCGTCTTCGCGGTGGGCGCTTTGCCCGCGCCGGAGACGCCGGATTTGGCGTCGGCGACGATGCCGCGGTCGAGGTCGATCCAGCCCGCGTCGATGAGCGGCTTGAGCGCCAGGATGATGGAGGTGGCGTAGCAGCCAGGATTCGCGACGAGAGCGGCGTCGCGAATCTCGTCGCGATGCAGCTCGGGCATGCCGTAGACGGCCTGGGTCTGCACGGCAGTGGCGATGGCGGAGCCTTCGTCAGAGAATTTGTAGACGGCGCGATTGCCCGCATCGGCCAGGCGCCATGCGCCGCTGAGATCGATTACGCGCAGGCCGTGATCGAGCGCCTGGGGGACCCACTCCCGCGACTGCTCGTGGGGCGTGGCGAGGAAGAGGACCTTGACGCCGCGAGCCTTCAGCAAGTCCCAGGAGAACGGCTCGATCGCGAGGCTGCCAGCACCGAGGCCAGTGCCGTTGTTGTCCATCAGCTGCGGGTGGATGGCGGCGAGGGGCTCGGGTGCGGAGTCGGGGCGTCCGAGGAAGAGGGGCGCCGAGTCGGCCAGCGAGGGATGGCGCAGGAGGAGCCGCGCCAGTTCCAGCCCGGCGTAGCCACTGACTCCCATCACTGCTGTTTGCCCCATCGTTTCCCTTTCTTCAACAACGGGCTCAGAGCACAGAGCTCAGAGCTCAGTTTTTGTTTGCTCCTTCGATTTTCCTTCCCGCCCCTCGTCGCAAACTCCGTTTGACTCTCGTTTCTGCCTCGCGATACTTTTCTGTCGCGTTTTTTCTGAGCCCTGAGCACTGAGATCTGTTTTTCAGCCGATCATGCGCTCCAGCTTCTCGCGCATGTGCGATGCGCGCCGGGGGTCGAGGCAAATAATCAATACGGTGTCATCCCCGGCCAGAGTTCCCACCACGTCGTGCCACTCCTCGTGGTCGATGGCGAGCGCTACGGGCTGAGCGCCGCCACTGGTAGTGCGCAGCACCAGCTGGTTCTGTGCCTGGCGGACGGCGACGCCGAAGCTGGAGAGGACTTCACCGACCCCGGGCTGCTCCTCTTGCTCCTCGATGTGGCCGTTGCCGTTGGGGGCCTCGTAACCGTTCGGACCCTTGTAAAGGCGCAGTTCGTGGATGTCGCGCGAGAGCGTGGCTTGGGTCACGGCGCAGCCGCGGCGGGCAAGGCGCCTGCGCAACTCGTCCTGGCTGGTGAGGGATTCCGCCGCCACCAGTTGCCGGATCGCATTGTGCCGCTGCTCTTTGCTCACACGAGTCTCGCCACGAAAAAATGGCGGCCGAGCCGCCCAGCGGCCAGCCGCGCCTCACTCTGTATAAAAATACAGCATTGATGTATAAATATGCAAGAAGACGTTTGTCAAGAGCGAGCGTGTTGCTTCCGCTGGTAACCGGCACGCTGGTCACAAATTTCCAGAGGAATTTTAGGAATTCGTCTGCGGACGAAATGGAAGGCCGTTATAGTTGGATATGGGAACGAGAAATTGTGCTGACCCGGCCCTGTCGACCGGCGGCTCCCGGCCCAGATGTCGGGTCCCCGGCGAGCGTGCTCGCTGGGGTGACAGCCTGATCGACTCGCGGTTTGATTTTGAGTCGTGCGGCGTCGGATTTGTCGCCACTCTCGAGAACCAGCCCTCCCATGACATTCTGACGAAGGCGCTGACCGCGCTGGCGCGTCTGGCGCATCGCGGAGCTGTGGCTGCCGACGGAAAATCGAGCGACGGCATCGGCATCCATACCGCGATCCCCCGCGAGTTGCTGCTGGCTTCAACCGGGATTTCGCTCGATCCCGCGCAACCGTTGGCCGTGGGCATGGTTTTTCTGGCCGCGGAGACGAGCGCAGCGTCGGTTGCTGTGCAGGAGCTGGAGCAGGCCGTCGCGGCGCAGGGATTTTCGATTCTGGGGTGGCGCGAGGTTCCCACACGGCCGGAAATCCTGGGTGAGATCGCTCGCTCGACACTGCCAGTCATCCGCCAGGTGCTGTTGACGGACACGGCGCCGGGGACGTACCAGGAGCGCGATCGCAGGCTGTATCTGGCGCGGAAGCAGTTTGAGCGCAGCGGGGCGCAGGGGTATGTGTGCTCGCTGTCGTCGTCGTCGATCATCTACAAGGCGATGTGCGCGGCGCGGCTGTTACCGGAGTTTTATCCGGACCTGGCCGATGAGCGATTCGTGACCCCGTTCGCGCTGTTTCATCAGCGCTATGCTACGAATGTTGCGCCGTCGTGGGACCGCGCGCAGCCGTTTCGGATTCTGGGGCACAACGGCGAGATCAACACCATCTGGGGGAATCGCGCGCGCATGACGGCGAGAGCAGCAACGCTGCCGGACGAGCTGCGGCCGATCTTCACGCCGAGCGGTTCGGATTCAACCAGCCTCGACGAGGTGATCGAGCTGCTGGCGCGCAACGGGCGCACGGTGGCCGAGGCGGTGCGGATGGTGATGCCACCAGGAGACACGGGGCGGCATTCGGCGTTTCTCGAATACAACGGTGACTGCATCGAGCCGTGGGATGGGCCAGCTGCGGTGTCGTTCACGGATGGTCATTTGATCGGCGCGGCGCTGGACCGCAATGGACTGCGACCGTGTCGGTTTTTCGTTACGGAGGATCACCTGATCGTCGCAGGCTCGGAGGCGGGGCTGGTGGATCTCGATCCCGAGAAAATCGTGCACAGCGGACGACTGGGTCCCGGGCAGATGCTGCTGGCCGATCTGGAAAACCACGTTTTCTTTGAAGACGACGAGTTGCAGGCGCTGTTCGACCGTTCTGCGCCGGAGTACGAGGCGCTGCTGGAGAGCGCGACGCTCGATTCGGCGGTGCCGGTTCCGGCGCTGGATCCAGCCGAAGTGAATCGGCTGCAGCTCGGCTTTGGCTACACCAAAGAAGACGTGAACATGATCCTGAAGCCGATGGCGATGGAGGGCAAGGACGCGGTGTGGTCGATGGGCGACGACACGCCGATCGCACCGCTGGCGCGGACGCCGCGGCCGGTGTATGCATTTTTCCGTCAGCGTTTTGCGCAGGTCACGAATCCGCCGATTGATTCGCTGCGTGAGGCGTGCGTGATCCAGCTGCATACGCGCCTGGGGCCGTGGCCGCACGTGCTGGGCACGAAGGAGCGGCTGCCTGGACTGTCGCTGAGTTCACCGTTTTTATCGCTGTCGCAGATGGAATCGCTGCACCGGCGCAAGCATGATCTGGCCAGCGATCTGCCGCTGGCGGTGCTGGAGTGCGTTTTCAATCCGGCATGCAATCTGCTAACGGCGCTGGACGATCTGGGCAGCAAGGCGATCGAGCTGGTGCGGGGCGGCGCGGCGATTCTGCTGCTCACCGATCGCGGATGCGGCGAGCAGGCGATTCCGATCCCGATGGCACTGGCGACGGGTGCGGTGCACCACGCGCTGATCCGCGTGGGCGAGCGCATTCGCGTAGGGCTCGCCGTGGAAGCGGCGGATTGCCGCGATCTGCATCATGCCGCGGTGCTGCTGGGGATGGGCGCGGGCGCGATCTGTCCGTGGCTCGCGCTCGAGACGGCTCGGCAACTGAATCCGGAGCAGGGCGAAGCGAATCTTCTGCACGCGTTTGACCTGGGACTGGCAAAGATCATGTCGAAGATGGGCATCTCGGTCGTGGACAGCTACCGCGGAGCGCATCTTTTCGACTGTCTCGGGCTGAGCCGTGAGGTGGTGGAGCGCTGCTTCGAGGGCACTCCGGCGCCACTGGGAGGGATTGGATTTCCTGAGCTGGAGGCGAGCCTGCGCGAGATGTGGCTGGGCGCGCAGGGCGGCGATTCCGGCGCGGAGAATCCGGAAACCGGTGGCGGCGGACCGCTGGTGACGGTGGCTGCGACAAAGGATTTGCCGGATTACGGATGGATTCGCTTTCGCAAGGCGGACAAGGCGGAGCCTCATGGATGGCAGCCGCAGACCGTGCGCCTGCTGCAGACCATTACCGGCGCGACGAAGGCAGCGACCGCAGCCGCGCCGGATTCCGCGCAGGCCTGGGGCGCGTTCGCGAGCCAGGCGAAGGAGAAGGAGCCGGCGGTGCTGCGCGATCTGCTGGAAGTGCGCGCGGCGGCGGAGGCGCTCCCGGTGGTCCAGGTGGAACCGGCGGAGAACTTGTATCGGCGGTTTATCGCGAGCGCGATGTCGCTGGGATCGCTGAGCCCTGAGGCGCATCAGACCATCACCGCGGCGATGAACATGCTTGGCGGGCGCTCGAATACAGGCGAGGGCGGGGAAGACCCCGCAGTCTACGAGCCGGGAGCGATGTTGCCGGTCGCCGGGGTTTCGTTCCCGTCGGAGCTGCTGAACAACAAGGTGAAGCAGGTGGCTTCCGCCCGCTTCGGCGTGACGGCGCAGTACGCGATGCACGCCGAGGAACTGGAGATCAAGATCGCGCAGGGATCGAAGCCCGGCGAAGGCGGGCAGTTGCCCAGCCATAAAGTCACCGAGCTGATCGCGCGGCTGCGACATGCGCAGCCTGGAGTGCAGCTGATCAGCCCGCCTCCACACCACGACATTTATTCCATCGAGGATCTGGCGCAGCTGATCCACGATTTGCGTCGGATCAATCCGAAGGCGGCGATCGGCGTGAAGCTGGTTTCGGAATGCGGCGTGGGCGTGGTTGCCGCGGGCGTGGCCAAGGCGTACGCGGACTACATCGTGATCGCCGGGCACAACGGCGGGACGGGCGCGTCGCCGCTGTCGAGCATCAAGTACGCGGGCAATCCATGGGAGCTGGGGCTGGCGGAAGCGCAGCAGGTGCTCATCCGCAACGGACTGCGCGGGCGCGTGCGACTGCGCTGCGACGGCGGGCTGCGGACGGCGCGCGACATTGTGGTAGCGGCGATGCTCGGGGCCGACGAATACGCCTTTGGAACCGCGGTGCTGGTGGCGCTGGGCTGCGACATGGCGCGGCAGTGTCATTTGAATACCTGCCCGACGGGAATTGCGACGCAGAAGCCGGAGCTACGCGCGAAGTTCCGCGGCAAAGCCGAGCATCTGATTCGGTTCTTCGAAGGGCTGGCCGGGGAGATTCGCGTGCTGCTGGCGGAGCTGGGCCTGCCCTCGCTGGACGCGGCGATTGGGCGAACGGATTTGCTGGAGCAGACACGGTTCGACGGCTGCCTCGATCTGGGGCCGATGCTGGCGGCTCCGCCGGACGGCGGCAAAGTCGGCACGACGCACTGGCAGGGGAAACGCAATTTGCGGCCCGAGGATCACGCGCCCATCGACGATGCGTGGGTCGAGCCGGGAGTGGCGGCGTACAAGGCAGGAGAGCCGTACCTGGTGGATTCTCTGATTGCGAATGAGGACCGCACCTTTGGCGCGAGGTTGGCCGGGGAACTGGCGATGCTGCAGTCGGCGGGGATCACGTCGGAGGCGCCGCTAACCTTCCGGCTCACGGGAGAAGCGGGGCAGTCGTTCGGAGCTTTTGCGGTTCCCGGGATGCAGCTCATCCTGAAAGGACTGGCTAATGATTTTGTCGGTAAGAGCCTGTCCGGCGGCGAGATTATTCTTCGCGGCCAGGGACGCGCGGCCCTGCAGCCGGAGCTGCACACGATTCTCGGCAACGTTGCGCTCTATGGAGCGACGAGCGGCGCGCTGTTCGCGGCGGGATGCGCGGGCGAACGCTTTGCGGTGCGGAATTCCGGTGCGCTGGCAGTAGTCGAAGGCGTGGGCGACCATGGCTGCGAGTACATGACTGGCGGACTGGTCGCGGTACTCGGCGCGACGGGGATGAACTTCGGCGCCGGCATGACCGGCGGCGAGGCCTGGGTCTTTGACGAAGACGGTAGTTTCCTGGCAAAGCAGCGGTACCACGCTGAGTTCCTGACGCCGGAGCCCTACGACACGCTGGATGCTGAGGCGAAGGAGAGCATCCTCGGGCTCGTGCAGTTGCACGGCGAGAAGACGGCGAGCACGCGCGCGTACTGGCTGTTGTCGAAATGGGAAGATCTGGCTCCGCGGTTTGTGCGGCTGACGCCGAAACCGCAGTAGTTCGGGGCGCACGGCACAGAAAACAGTGTTCAGCGTTCAGCGGTCAGCGTTCAGAAAACAAAAGGCGAGCCTGAGACGAGCGACAGAGGGACGAGAGCTCAATGCGGGCCTCTGGCCCAGGGCTGCCCCTCAGAGCCGCATACTGAAAGTAACGTGCACAACTTTTGGGGAGGGTCGGCGTCTGCAGGATGGATGTATCCTTTCGGTAACCCGCGCCATCCAAAGACGGGCTGGAAGCCATTTGCAATGCTGAATCCCTCTCCCTTTTCGCGCCGTTTTGTCGCCGGATTGCTCCCTGGGCTTCTCCTGGCCGGACTCGCTCTGGCCGCGGGATGCGGGCACCTGGTTCCCCGCGAACCGCATGAGTACGTTTATGTCTGGGCCAGGGGAACGTACCTGCGTGATCGCGTGGCCGCGGTCAGCAACCGCGTCGCCGAAGTGGTGAACGGGCAGCGTTTGCAGGTGGTCGAGCACGGCCGGCGATTCCTGAAAGTGAAAACCGAAAAGGGCGAGGTTGGCTGGATCGAGGATCACGGCGTGATCGACCAGCAGATCTACGACAAGTTCACGGCGCTGGAGAAGGACAGCGCCAACGATCCAGTTGTGGCTACCGGCGTCCTCCGCGACGACTACTGGCTCCGCGACGCCCCGGGAAGGACCTCGGATCGCTTCTACCTCTTGCCGGAGAACGACAAACTGGAGCTGCTGATGCGGGCCTCCGTGCCCAGGCCGGAGGCTCCGCAGGCCCTGCCGCTGCCGGTAGAAAAGCCGGTGAGTCGGGCGAACGCCGGACCGCAACAGCCGCCACCACCCAATCTGGAGGACTATTGGCTGATTCGGGACGGTGCCGGTCACGTGGGCTGGGTGCGCGCGCGCACCCTCGATGAGGATGTGCCGGACGCCATCGCCGGGCTGGCTGAGGGCCAGAAGATTGTCGGCGCCTACGTCGTCCGCGAAGTGACCGACGCCGATGCCAACCTGCCGGGGAATCAGGTTCCGGAATACATTGCGGTGCTCGCGCCGTACAAAGACGGCTTGCCCTACGACTTCGATCAGGTACGGGTTTACACCTGGAATACGAAGAAGCACCGCTACGAGACGGCTTATCGGGAGCGCAATCTGGACGGATACTTGCCCGTGACGGTGAGCGCAGCCTCTCCTGCGAATCAGGAGACCCCCACATTCTCCTTCAGAGTTGCCGTCGGCGGTCAGCCTGCCCTCGATGCGCAGACAGGCACGGTGAAGCCGGGCGATACGGCCACCGAGAGCTTCCGCATGGATGGCGTAGTTGTCCATCGCGCAGGGGATCAGCCGCCGCGACCGCTGGTGGCCGCCAGAAGCTCCCAGCATCACCAGAAATCGCACCGCAAGCGGCACAAATAGGCCGATTGCGCGGAGCGGCCGGGTCCGGGATCAAGATCCGCATGGGCGGGACTGCGCAGCGCCGGCAGGGTTCCCTCGAACCGGCGGGAAGTTGCGAAAACGGGCGGCAACCCCTATCTTGATAGCACACCTTGACGGTGGGTGCGGCGCCACCATTTCGGCTTCGCTGCAGTTTTTTCTGTTGCAGTTTCACCGTCGAGTCAAATCAAAGGGCAAAGGAGATCGGCTCATGGAAAACAAGCCGGCGCAGAACATTCAGGACACATTCCTGAATACCGTTCGCAAAGACAAGACCCCGATTACGATTTATCTGGTCAGCGGTGTAAAGCTCACCGGAAAGATCCGCTCTTTCGATAAGTACTCGGTGCTGCTGGAGAACAACAGCCAGGAGCAGCTGATTTTCAAACACGCCATCTCAACTGTGGTGAGCACGCGCTCGGTACTGCACGGAGAACATCGTCCGCCGCATACCGCGCAGGCGGGACCTGTGGCCATCACGCCGGCACAGGCGGTGCAGGAGGCGTCCGGCTCCTGACGGGTCCGGAAGCCAGGCGCGCAGCAGTTCGATGCCAGTGAACGCGACCGGTTCGACCGCGGAACGGGCATTGCTGGTTACGGTCGTCATTGGACCGCCGAGGAAAGCCCTGACTCGCGGCGCAGCGCAGGCGCGCAACGCAGCCGCATCGACTCCAGCCCTGCACCCGGCCCTTCGCGAAGAAGACTCACATCTGGCGGAATTCCGCGAGCTGGTGATCAGCGCTGGAGCCAGCGTTGCGGCCGAAGTGGAGCAGCATCGTGCCAAAGCCGACCCTGCGACCCTGGTGGGCAGCGGCAAGGTCGAAGAAATCTCCGCGGTCGCGGCCTCCACCCAGGCCGACGTTGCCATTGTCGACCATGACCTGAGTCCGACCCAGCTGCGCAACCTCGAAAATGCTCTGCCCTGCAGGGTCATTGATCGGACGCAGCTAATCCTGGACATTTTTGCCCGGCATGCACGGACGCGCGAGGGCCANNCAGCTGGGCGGCGGCATCGGCACCCGTGGACCCGGCGAGACGCAGCTGGAAACAGACCGGCGGCGCATTCAGCGGCGCGTCCTCCAGCTCCGCAAGGAACTCGAGGCGGTGCGGCGGATCCGCACGCAGCAGCGCCAGCGGCGGGAGTCGGTCCCGGTGCCGACGGTGGCGCTGGTTGGCTATACCAACGCGGGCAAGAGCACGCTNNACGCTCGATCCCAAGCTGAGCGCGATTCAGCTCCCCAGCCGTAGAAAAGTGCTGCTGTCGGATACGGTGGGTTTCATCCGGGACCTTCCCCACACGCTGGTCACTTCATTTCGCGCGACGCTGGAAGAGGTGCGGAAAGCTGAGGTTCTCGTGCACGTGCGCGACGCGTCGAGCCCGATGCGCGAGGAGCACAAAGCTGAAGTGGAGAAGGTTCTCGGCGAGCTGGAGGTGCTCGACAAGCCGCGGCTGGAAGTCCTGAACAAGGTCGATCTGCTGAGCGACGAGGAACGCGCAGCGCTGGAGATCGGCGCGGGACAAGCCATCGCCATCTCCGCTCTTGAGCACACCGGACTGGAAACGCTGATGGAGCGGCTGGATGAAGAGCTGGTGCTGGACCCGATCCTCGAACAGCGGTTTCAGATTCCGCAGTCGGAAGGAGAGGTGCTGGCGGCGCTCGAGGCCGGGGCGGTCATCCGCGAGCGGGAGTACGAAGGAAATCTGGTGCGGATGATGGTAACCGGACCCGCCTCGTTGCTGGGCCGCTATCGGCGTTTTCGGCACGCGGCACGGTAACAATTTTGCTCCGGAAATGACAAACCGGATGATGGAGAGTGGTGGGTATCTCCGATCACCCGGTTCGCCGACCCTGATCCGGGTCGAGGTGGTATCTCCATAATACCCCGGAAACGGTCCAGGTCAAGCGCGCAGATGATGATTTTTCGGATGCGTCCTGCAGGGCGGAACGTGTAGGCTGGAACGGAGAGTACGGAGTGCAAAGGTAAGTACCTTTCGTCATTTGACACCGATTTTTTGCCTCTGTTAGAACCAAGAGTTCCACCTGAGCCTTCTCCGTCGTTCCCGACTGCCACCGCCGGCCAATCCATGGATGAATTGCTGCAACAACTTGGTGAACTTGCGCTCGGTGCCATACCGACCCTGATCCTTTTCATTACGTTGGTCTTGGCGTATCGGTACATCCTGTACGGGCGCTTGATGGAGACGCGCGCGGAGAGGGAAAAACGGACCGCCGGGGCGCTGGAAAAATCGCGCCAGGCGATCGTTCAGGCCGACGTCCGGTCCCAGGAATACGAGGCAAAGCTGCGGGCGGCGCGGGCTGAAATCTTCCGCCGCCGGGAGCAGCGCATCCAGCAGTGGAACGCCGAGCGGGAAGCCGCTCTGGTAGCCGCCCGCCAGGTTGCCCAACAGCGTGTCCAGGCGGCGCAGGATGCTCTGGAGGCGCAGAGCGTGGATGCCCGCAAACAGATCGAGGCTTCCGCCGGCCAACTAGCGGCCCAGGTTCTGGCCGCGGTTCTTCCTGCGGCGGCTGCGGAGAGTTCCCGTTGAAGACCCTTACTCGATGCCTGAGCGCGGTGCTTTTTGCGGCCCTGCTGGCCGGGGCGGCGGCGAGCCTGCGTGCCCAGGCCACGGATAACTCTCCGGCTGCGAAGCAGGGGAAGTCGTGGGCCGGGAGCGGCGAGCACATGGACGAGCCGGAGACGAGTTCTGAAGTCGAGCAGTATCGGCACTCCAACGTGGTGAATGCCATTGCCCGCATCGCCCATGTGAAGCCCGAAACGGCCGCCCAGATTTTCGAGGACCTCAACTCCGGAGTTCTGATCGTCGCAATCGGCATATTCCTGTGGAAAGTGGTTCCGAAGATGCTCCGCAAGCGGTCCGAGACGCTCGAAAAGGAGCTGATTCAGGCGAGGCTGGCCACCGACGATGCCAACCGCCGGCTCGCCGAAGTGGAAGCGCGGCTCCTGCGGCTCGATTCGGAGATTGACGCGATCCGCCAGCAAGTGGAGCAGGAAGCAGTCACGGACGAGCAGCGCATTCACGCAGCTCTTGAAACCGAGCGGGAGCGCATTATCGCCTCCGCCGAGCAGGAAATTGGCGCGGCACAGTCCGCGGCGCAGCGAGAGCTGAAGAAATTTGCCGCCAACCTGGCCATCGATAACGCGATGCGCCGGATTCAGCTTTCGACGGATACCGATCGCGCGCTGGTAAGGGAATTTGGCAAGTCGCTGAACAAGGATTCCGGAGGGGAGGCATAAATGGCGAGCTTTGTTTCCCGCTATGCGCGAGCCTTCGCCGACGTGGTTTTCGAGCAGAAGCTGAACGCGAAGGACATTCAGCGGCAGCTGGGCGATTTCGCCGGGGCCTGGCATGAGAGCCATGAGTTGAGGGAATTTTTCCTCGACCCGTCGTTCCCGCTGGAACAGAAAATCGAATTGCTCGACAAGCTGAACGCGAAGCTCAAAATGGCCCAGCAGACCCGCAACTTCGTCGCGGTGCTGATCCGGAACGATCGCATCGTAGGGCTGGACGATGTGGTCGCGGAATTCCGGCGCGAGGTGAATCAGCGGCTGGGCATCTCCGAGGCGAAAGTGATCTCCGCGAGGAAGCTGGACGCGCAGGAGAGAGTCGAACTGGAGCGGCAAATCGCGGAGCTCACGGGCGGTACAGTGGAGGCGCAGTTCGAGGAAGACAAGTCGTTGCTGGGCGGGGCGGTGGTGCAGGTGGGCAGCACGGTTTATGACGGTTCGGTGCGCGGGCGGCTGGATCGGCTGAGGGAAGAACTGACTACCAGCTAGAGGAATCGATTCGCGCAGCGAAACGAATCTTAATCAGACAGGATTTAGAGAGAGATCAGGAACAAAAAAGCATGGCGCAAATCAAAGCAGACGAAATAACCGCGCTCCTGAAGGAGCAGATTGCCAATTACGACGCGAAGATGCGCGTCGATGAAGTCGGAACCGTGATCACCCTGGGCGACGGCATCGCGCGCCTGCACGGGCTCGACAAGGTCATGTCCGGCGAGCTGCTCGAGTTTCCCCACGATATCGCCGGGCTGGCGATGAGCCTCGAAGAGGATCAGGTCGGCGCGGTGCTGCTGGGCGACTACACCGAGATTCGCGAAGGCGATCAGGTCAAGCGCACCGGCAAGATCCTCAGCGTCCCGGTGGGCGACGCCATGATTGGCCGCGTTGTGAACGCGCTCGGCCAGCCGATCGACGATAAGGGTCCGATCCAGACCCGCGACATGCTGCCCGTGGAGCGGCTCGCTCCCGGCGTGATCGCCCGGCAGCCCGTGCGCGAGCCGATGATGACCGGCCTCAAGGCCATCGACTCGATGATTCCGATTGGCCGCGGCCAGCGCGAGCTGATCATCGGCGACCGCCAGACAGGCAAAACCGCCGTCGCCCTCGACTCCATCATCAACAACGAGAAAAACGACCTGATCTGCATCTATTGCGCCATCGGGCAGAAGCGCTCGTCGATTGCGGGCGTGGTGCAGACGCTGGACGAGTACGGCGCCATGGGCCACACCATCGTGGTCGCTGCGTCGGCGTCAGAGCCGGCTCCCATGCTCTATCTCGCACCGTACGCGGCCTGCGCCATGGGCGAGTATTTCCGCGACAAGGGCCGTCACGCGCTGATCATCTACGACGATCTCTCGAAGCACGCTATCGCGTATCGCGAAATTTCGTTGCTGCTCCGCCGTCCCCCAGGCCGCGAAGCGTACCCCGGCGACGTTTTCTATCTCCACTCGCGCTTGCTGGAGCGCGCCTCGAAGCTGAGCGACAAGATGGGCGGCGGCTCGCTGACCGCGCTGCCCATTATCGAAACCCAGGCCGGCGACGTCTCCGCCTACATTCCCACCAACGTTATTTCGATCACCGACGGACAAATCTTCCTCGAGACCGATCTCTTCAACTCCGGCCAGCGTCCCGCCGTCAACGTGGGCCTCTCCGTTTCGCGCGTGGGATTCTCCGCCGCCATCAAAGCCATCAAGCAGGTCGGCTCGACTTTGAAGCTCGACCTCGCCCAGTACCGCGAACTGGCCGCCTTCTCCCAGTTCGGCAGCGACCTGGACAAAATCACGCAGAACCAGCTCAATCGTGGCAAGCGGCTCAGCGAGCTGCTGAAGCAGCCGCAGTTCCACCCCCTGACGGCGGAGAAGCAGGTGATCATCCTCTTCTCCGGAACCCAGGGCTACCTGGACGACCTGCAGGTCGAGCAGATTCGCGCCTTCGAGGACGGCCTGTATCCGTATCTGGATTCGGCGCAGTCGCAGCTGCTCAACGACATCGCCACGAAGAAGGCGCTCGACGACGATTTGCGCAACCGCATCCACGCCGCGCTGAAGGAATACAAGGCAGACTTCCTCTCCGAACAGGACGCGGCGAAGGGCGGTCCGGCCAAACCTGCAGCCGAGCCGGCAAAGAAGAAGGAGCAGGAGCAGAAGGCCGAGCAACCGGTGGCGGCGCACTAAGAACCCATGGCCAACGTCCTCGATTTACGGCGTCGCATCCGCAGCGTGCGGAACACGCGGCAGATCACCAAAGCCATGAAGATGGTTTCGGCGGCCAAGCTGCGCCGCGCGCAGGAGCGGGCTGTTTCGGCCCGCCCCTATGCGTCGATGCTGGCCAGCGTGCTCGAATCGCTCAAGCGCCGCGCGGAGATCATTGATCCGGAGACAGGCGAGGTGCGGCATCCACTGCTGCTCACGCGGCCGGAGAAGCGCATCCTGCTGGTGGTGGTTTCGGGCGACAAGGGATTTGCGGGTGCGTTCAACACGAACATCTTCAAGGCGGCCGCGAATTTCATTGCCGAAAACGGCGACAAGGAAATCGACATCGAGGCCATCGGCCGCAAAGGGCGCGATCTGTTCCGGCGGCGTTATCCGGCGGCGCAGTTCAATGAGGCTACCGAAGAGGAGCAGCGACCGGAGCGTACGCGCGCCAGCCAGATTGAAGTACTGGCCGGGCCAACGGGCGCTCTGGAGAAGATCCACTACGACACGATCCGCGACGTATCGGACCAGATCATCGCCCTCTACACGCACGAAGAGATCGACGCCGCATACCTCGTCTACAACGAATTCAAATCCGTGATCCAGCAGCGCGTCGTGGTCGAGCGCGTGCTGCCGATTCTCTCGCTCACCATCCACGAAGTGGAAAGGGCGGAGGAACCGACCCTCGAAGAGCGCGAGCGCGCCGCGGAAGCAGCGCTGTCGGCGGGCGTCAGCCTGTATCCGCACGAAGCGGAAGCCGCCGAGAAGCAACTGGAAGACGAGGCGAAGAATTTTGGCACTGCCGAGGTCGACTACATCTACGAGCAGCCACCCCAGGAGATTTTCGCCGACGTGCTGCCGCGCTATGTGACCTCGCAGATCTACCACGCGACGCTGGAGTCCATCGCCGCCGAGCACGCCGCGCGCATGACCGCGATGGATTCGGCGACCAACAACGCATCCGACATGATCGATTCGCTCACCCTGACCATGAATCGCGTTCGTCAGGCAGCGATCACCAAGGAAATTATCGAAATTGTGAGCGGCGCAGCCGCCATCTAGAGCGAGAACGAAAGAGATATGGCAGAAAACATCGGCAGAGTCGTACAGATTTCCGGTCCCGCGGTGGACGTGCAGTTTGAAGAAGCCACCATGCCTCCCATTTACGAGGCCTTGCGCGTGGTCAGCGACGGGTTCACCGTCCCGTTTCCCATCAACGTCATCCTCGAGGTCGAGCAGCATCTGGGCGAAGGGCGCGTGCGCTGCGTGGCTATGGAAGCGACCGAAGGCATGGTGCGCGGCATGAAGGCCATCGACCAGGGTGGCCCCATTACCGTGCCCGTGGGTCGCGCCACGCTGGGCCGCGTGCTCAACGTCATCGGCGAGCCGGTCGACGATCTGGGACCGGTGAATGCCAAGCAGCGCAATCCCATCCACCACCCCGCTCCGGCATTCGACGAGCAGTCCACGCACGAGGAGATGTTCGAGACCGGCATCAAGGTCATCGACCTCATCCAGCCCTTCCTCAAGGGCGGCAAGACCGGGCTGTTTGGCGGCGCGGGCGTCGGCAAGACTGTCATCATTCAGGAACTCATCAACAATGTTGCCTCCCAGCACGGCGGCTTTTCCGTGTTTGCCGGAGTGGGCGAACGCACCCGCGAGGGCAACGACCTGTGGCTGGAGATGCAGGAGTCCGGCGTCATAAACCTGAAGGATTTGCCGAAGTCGAAGGCCGCGCTCATCTACGGCCAGATGACCGAGCCTCCCGGCGCGCGCCTCCGCGTGGCGCTCACCGGCCTCACCGTCGCTGAGTATTTCCGCGACGAGGAAGGCGCGGACACGCTGCTCTTCATCGACAACATTTTCCGTTTCACTCAGGCGGGTTCTGAAGTTTCCACGCTGCTGGGACGCATGCCCTCCGCCGTCGGTTACCAGCCGAACCTCGCGACGGAAATGGGCGAGCTGCAGGAGCGCATCACATCGACCAAGCGCGGCTCCGTCACTTCGGTGCAGGCCGTGTATGTGCCCGCCGACGACCTCACCGATCCCGCGCCGGCCACCACCTTCGCTCACCTCGACGCGACGACGGTGCTTTCGCGTCCGCTTTCGGAACTCGGCATCTATCCCGCGGTCGATCCGCTGGCATCGACCTCGCGCATCCTCACGGCCCGCGTGGTTGGGCAGGAGCACTACGACGTCGCGCAGGGCGTCAAGCGCATTCTCCAGCGCTACAAAGATCTGCAGGACATCATCGCGATTCTCGGCATCGACGAGCTTTCAGAAGAAGACAAGATCACCGTGGCGCGCGCCCGCAAGGTGCAAAAATTCCTCTCCCAGCCGTTCCACGTGGCCGAGCAGTTTACCGGCATCCCCGGCAAGTACTGCAAGATTGCCGATACGGTGCGCAGCTTCAAGGAAGTGATTGAGGGCAAGCACGACGACGTTCCCGAGCAGGCCTTCTACATGCGCGGCACGATCGAAGAAGTGCTGGTAGAGGCGGAAAAACTGAAGGCGTCTACCAAATAAAATGGCTGACCAGCTCAAAGTCCGGCTCGTTACACCTGACCGCATCCTCGTCGATCAGACGGTAGAGGCGGTGGAGGTACCGGGTAAAGATGGCTATTTCGAGGTGCTCTACGGTGCTGCACCGTTGCTCTCCGAAATCGGAGCCGGCGAAGTGCGCCTGCACGGCGGCGAGGCAGGCGAGCAGCGCTATGTGGTGGCCCGCGGCTTCGTCGAGGTGCTGCCGGATCGCGTGACCATCCTGGCCGAAGAAGCCGAGAAACCGGAAGAGGTCGATACCGGCGCTGTGCAGGAACAACTGCAGCGCGGGCAGAAGCTGTGGAACGAAGCCGGCGAAGACCCGGAGAAGTACGCCCACGCCAACGAAGTGATGGCCGAGGCCGAAGCAAAACTGGAAAGCGCTGGAGCAGGGAAGCACTAGCTCAGTACTTCCGTACTGCCCGCTGCTTCGATTTTCCTTGATCTACCCCCGAAAACTACTTACCGTAAAAGCAGGGAAGCTCTGTCCGCAATCGCGCACAGAGTTTTTTTGTTTTCCGGCCCAGGCCGAAAGTGAACCAACCGCGCTCTTTGACATCGTCCACGTCGACGACAACGGCTGCCAGCTCCCGGCTCCCGGCTGTTGTCCTGCCTAGGTAATACCTGATTTACGGTACTAAAGCATGCCTGCAAAATGAGTAACTTGCCACACCCCCAGGGGAGGGGGGTGGGGGGGTAGGGGTGAAACTACCGGTTACAAGCCACAGGCTAGCGCCTATTTTTTTGTCACCGCCTTATAGCCTGAGCCGCCGGCTTTCTTCAGCGCGGTAACCCCTTCCTCCGTGGTGATGAGCGGAGTGGTTTTCACGCCTTTGCAGGCGCCGCCTGCAGCGATGGCCAGCGCAAACGCGGCTGCGCTCACGTTATCGGGCATCTCGTAGATGCCCACGACGTCGTAATCCCCAAAGGAGAGATACAACTTTCCGAGCTGGCCGCCGAGTTTCTCTACCACTTTACGAATCGGCTCAGTGCGGTCCTGCGGCTTCGCGATAAACGCGGCAATTGCTTCGGGAGTGTACGCGACTTGCACAAGGTAACTGGGCATAGGAATGCCCCCTTTCGATAGATCTGAATGTTGGTTCTTGAGGGAGGGCCAAGTATACGCCCAGTGGGGATCAGGTGTTCGCTGTGGGTTGCGCTGCTGCCTGGAGGGTGGCAACGTCCTTCACTTCGTCCGAAATGACCAGGAAGCTCTTCAGATTGGCCGCGCCGAACGAAGTGAAAAATGCTACGTCGGCGGCGTCGCGCCCGGTGGCCATTAGAATGCGCCCAATCCTCGGCACATTGTTGCGAGCATCGAAGGCCCACCAGCGATTCTCCAGATATACCTCGAACCACGCGCTGAAATCCATGGGCGTGTCCGTTAAGGGAACGCCGATGTCGCCGAGGTAGCCGGCGGCATAGCGCGCGGGAATGCCCAGCGCCCGGCAAAAGGTAATGGCCAGATGCTGGAAATCGCGGCACACACCCTGGCGCTCGGTGAACACGTCGAGAGCGGTCTTGGTAGGGCGTGCGAATTGATATCCGAAGGCGACTTTGGCATGGACATAATTGCAAATGGCCTGCACGCGCCCCCATCCCGGCACTGTGTTGCTGAAGAGATCGAATGCGGCTGGCGCGAGGCTGTCCACCTCGCAATACCGGCTGCTGAGAAGAAACCGAAGCACCTCGTGGGGAAGCTCGGCGATGGGATGAGCGAGGGCGTAAGGGCTGGCGGGATCCGGCAGCCCCGGATCCTCAAAGAAGAAATCGTTTTTCAGGCGCAGCGTGCCGGTCGGTGCCAGAAATCGTGTGCAGAGATTGCCGAACGAGTCGCTGTATTCTTCGACACGAACGTCGGGCTCCACATGCACTAGATCCGGCTCGCGCAGAACGGCGGCGCGTGACGGGTGAACACGCAGCTGAGCCACGCAAGCGACCGGTTCGGGGATGTCAAACTGCATGTCATAACCCAGGCGAAGGAGCATCGTGCCTCCACGGTGCTTCACGGTGCTTTTAGGATTTGGTGCGAACCTCTCAGCGTTGGTCGAATGTCTTTGAATCGTATCCGAAAGCTGTCACAATGTCCTATCGGCACTGGAAAACCGTCGGGGGCTGAACCGCTCAATGACTTATTGTCTGGGCATCATGACACGGGAAGGCCTGGTGATGGCCTCGGATTCTCGCACCAACGCGGGATTCGACGACCTGAATATCGCGCGCAAGATGCACACGTTTTGCCAGCCGGGCGAGCGCGCGTTTGTGGTGCTCAGCAGCGGAAGCCTTTCGCTCAGCCAGTCCGTGATCAACCTGGCAAGGGCTCGGTTCGGCGCGGCAGAAGGTCTGGCGCGCGCCAACAACATGTATGAAGCGGCGCGCGAGCTGGGCGACTGCGTGCGCCAGGTGGCGGAACTCGATCGCGCAGCGCTGGAGCGCGACAACTACTCCTTTAATGTGCATCTGCTGCTGGGCGGGCAGGTGCGCGGCGAGGAGCCTGCGCTCTACATGATTTATCCGCAAGGCAATCCGATCAGCGCGACGGAGGAGTCGCCGTTTCTGCAGCTGGGCGAGTACAAATATGGCCGTCCTCTGCTTGATCGCGGAGTCGTGTTCAATTCCACGACCCTGATGGTCGGGGCCAAATACGCGCTGCTCTCTTTCGACGCCACCATGCGCTCGAACGGCGCGATTGGGCCGCCCATCGAGCTGGTGCTCTATCGCCGTGACAGCCTGATCCTCGATTGCTATCGCAAATTCACGCACGGTGACGCTGAGCTGCAGACGATTCATGCACGATGGGAGCAATCCCTGCGGCGTGCAGTCGAAGATCTGCCCGATTTGCATTTCGCCGATGCGCCCTCTGAAGAAACCGCGCAGACGCTGCTGATCTAGGCAAGCTGGTCGTCGAGTCGGGCGCTTCGCGCTGACAATTCACTTCAACTCGTTTTGTACACTGCTCTGACCGAATGAACATTCCTGTCCAGTCCGAACCCCAGCGGGGATTCTGGGCCTCCGTGCGCGAGGCGCTGCGCGGCTCGCACCAGGATTACACCGCCGGCAGCCTGAACCGGTCCATTCTGCTGCTCGCGATTCCCATGGTTCTCGAGATGGTGCTGGAGTCGCTCTTCGCCGTTGTGGACACCTTCTGGGTCGGGCGGCTCGGCGCGAACGCGGTCGCCACCGTGGGACTCACCGAGTCGATCCTCGCGCTGGTGTTTGCGATCGGCCTGGGTGTTTCCATGTCCACGACGGCGATGGTCGCGCGCCGTATCGGCGAAAAGGATCCGGAAGACGCTGCCATCTCCGCGGTGCAGGCCATTGTGCTGGGCCTTTTCATATCGCTGGCGCTCGGCATCCCTGCCGGGATCGAAGCGCCCCACCTGCTCCGGTTGATGGGCGCTTCGCCGGCCATCGTCACTATTGGATCGGGCTATGCTCGCATCGCGCTGGGAGGCTGCGGCGCGATCATCATGCTGTTTCTCAACAATGCCATTTTTCGCGGGGCCGGCGACGCGGCCATCGCCATGCGCCTGTTGTGGGTTTCGAACATCATCAACTTCATACTCGATCCCTGCCTCATTTTCGGACTCGGCCCCTTTCCGCATCTCGGCGTTACCGGCGCGGCTCTGGCCACCTTCACCGGGCGCAGCATCGGCGTGCTCATTCAGTTCTACTGGCTGATGCGGGGGACCGAGCGCATCCGCATACTCGTGCGCCATATCTATCTCAATGTGCCGGTGCTGTGGCGTCTGCTGCGCGTCTCTCTCACAGGCATTCTGCAATTCGCGATCGCCAATGCCAGCTGGATCGGCCTGGTGCGCATTGTTTCTCTCTTTGGAGCAGCGGCGGTTGCCGGTTACACCGTGGCCATCCGCGTTGTAATTTTTTTCATTTTGCCGGCGTGGGGTCTCAGCAACGCCGCCGCGACGCTGGTCGGACAAAATCTTGGAGCGGGGCATCCGCAACGCGCCGAGCAGGCTGTTTGGCGCACCGGCCTCTACAACATGCTTTTTCTCGGTGTGCTTGGAGTCATCTTTTTCGTCTATGCCACTCCCGTCGTAGGCCTCTTTGTGGATGACCCCGCGGTCGTCGCCATCGGTGCGCGAGCGCTACGCACCTTCGCCTGCGGCAACATTGCGTATGCCTGGGTCATGGTGACGCTGCAGGCATTCAACGGAGCCGGCGATACCGTGACGCCGACTGTCGTGAACTTCTTCGGCTTCTGGGTCCTCGAAATCCCGCTTGCCTGGTGGCTGGCGACGCGCGTCCATTTGCGCGCCGAGGGAGCCTTCCTCTCCGTGGTCATCGCGGAGTGCTCCATCGCCGTCGCCAGCCTGATCCTCTTCAAGCAGGGACGCTGGAAGCGACAGCGGATCTGAGCGCGAACTTCTGTCGACGCTAACGTCGGTTCTGGCTCGTTATTCTCCGAAGGCCTTTTTGATGAAGGTCACGATGCGCTGTCGTCCATCGAAGCCATGCCATGGCTCTGGGCTCGGCGACCCGAAGATGCCGCCGGCCAGCGGGCCGTGATCCTCGCGCGGATACTGCACCATCTCCACCTGAACGTCCATTTGTCGCAGTGCGCGATACATTTCCTGGCTTTGGCCCAGCGGATCCGTCTTGTCGCTCTCACCCTGCAGCAGCAGGAAGGGCGTTTTGGCGTGCGCGGCATTCGCGAGCGGGCTCTGCCTCCACGCGCTCTCGGCGTGTTCCCATGGATATCCGTTGTAGAACCAGCGGTCGTAATACGACCCGCTCTCGGTGCCGTACTCGCTCTCCTGATCGATCACCGGCGCGCCGCTGATGATCGCCTTGAAGCGGTCGGTCTTCCCTTCGACGAATCCGGCCATTTCGCCGCCGTAGCTGTAGCCCATCAGAGCCAGCTTGTTGCTGTCGAGGGGATATTTCGCGAGCGCGGTGGCGACTCCCGCCATGATGTCGCGATAATCACCGCCGCCGAGGTCGTCCTTGTTGGCCGCTGCGAACGCGGCTCCGTACCCGGTGCTGCCGCGCGGATTGGTTCGCAGGATCGCCCAACCCTGGCCGAGCAGAAATTCTGTCAGCGCATTCCAGTTGTCAGCAAACGCGCCGGTGGGTCCACCATGGACGTCCACGATGAGCGGAACCTTGTGCTGCGCGGCCTGTGGCGGAAGGTAGAGAAGGCCTTCGATCGTGAACGAATCGCTTTTCCAGGAAATCAGCTGCGACGACACCTGCGTCCAGTCTGCGGGCAGCAGCTTCGGCGTGTTCAGCGTCTTCGCCGTGCCGCCAAGCTTGTCGGCATAGTAGAGGGCCGGCGGCTGATTACTGGAAGAGCCCAGCCAAACCCAGGCCGTGTGCTTCGCGTTCGTATTGAACTGAGAAACCGTCGCCGCATCAAAGTGCAGCGCCTCGTGCCGGTCTCCATCGAAGCGCACGAGCGTGGTTTTGGTGCCGAGCTCTGCCGATTCCAGAACTCTGTCTTCCTCGGCAAGCGGCTCGTCATGCCCCATGCTCCCGCCAAAACCGGCGCTCAAATTGTGGATAGAATCATCGGGCAGCGTCAGTGCGTACAGGTCCTCGTAACCCGGAGGAGCGTCGGCCTGGCTTTGCGCGAGGAAGAAGACGCGGCCGCCATCCGTCGACCACGCGGCTGCGCCAATGGTTGCCGGAGCGGATTTGATCTGGGTTGGATGGGCGGTATCGGCAACGGAGAGAACCCATGCTGTGCCGGCCGGGGATAGATCGCCCACATCGTTCATGCCCTCGGCGATTGCGAGTAGCCGATCGCTCTGTTGGGTCCAGGAGACTCCGCGTACGTCGGGCGGGACCGCGGTTGGAGTAATCTTGCCGTCTGCCGGATCGAGCAGATAGAGTCGTGAACCGTGGGGGTCATGATTTGCCCAAACGGCGTCGGCCTTATCGTCGTGCTCCTTCTTTTCCCCGGGTGTCTCCGGGTCGCGCACCAGGATCGCGATGTGCTTCCCGTCCGGCGCGATGAAATAGCGCTGCACATCGCACTCCACCGGTTCCGCCTTCGCCGCGTCGGCTCCCGTCGCCGGCTTCTTCGCCGGAGGGATCGCGTCGGGCGCCGTGGATTCGTCCACTGGGGGAACGATCTTCACCTCGAAGGGATGCGCCTCGCCGCCATTCATCGGCAGCTGGAACAACTGTGTGTGCTCGCCGCGATGCGCGAGGAAAAGAATGCTTCCTCCGTCCGGCATCCACTGGCCGCCAGATTCGCCGCGCTTGTCGGCGCTCGGCGAAAACGTCAGCTGGCGAAATGCATTCGCTTTTTCGTCGACGAGCCAAAGATGGCTCTTGCCGCCGTCGGCAGTCGCGTCGGAGATCTGAATCAGCACCTGCTGCCCATCCGGCGAAACCTTGGGCTGCGCCATGGAACGCACGTGGCGCATGTCCTCATTGGAAGGGAAGTGGTCCTCGCCCAATGCAGGTGCGAGCGAAAACGAGAGGCAGACCGCTGCCAGGAACGTGCATCCTGAGAATTTCAGCATTCTGAGAGCATATCGCAGCCTCGGAAACCAGCGCAGCGGAGAGGCCCATTAAACTGGAATCATGCTGCAGATCCTGAATCCGATTCCGGCGGAGAAGATTCGGCTGATCGTCTTCGATCTGGACGGGACGCTGATCGATTCGCGCAAAGACCTGACCAACTCCATCAACGCGATGCTGATGGAGTTCGGCCGCCAGCCGCTGCCCGAGGAGATCATTGCGACCTACATCGGCGATGGCGCTGGCATGCTTGTGCGGCGGGCTCTCGGCGATCCCGAGGATGAGCCGCTGGTGGAGAACGCCCTGCAGCATTTCCTCGCGCACTATCGCGAGCACAAGCTGGATTACACCTACGTTTATCCGGGCGTTTTCAAGTCGCTCGAAGCGATGCGTACAACCGCCGATGGATCGCCGCGAAAAATGGCGGTGCTCACCAACAAACCCGTGGGGCCATCGGTAGCGATCTGCGACGCCCTGGGGCTCAGCCCTTATATGTTTCGCATCTACGGCGGCAACAGCTTCGCCAGCAAGAAGCCCGATCCGGAAGGACTGAACGCGGTGATTCGTGAGGCCGGCATAGCTCCGGGCGAAACGTTGATGATTGGCGACTCCAGCGTGGATATTCTGACGGCGCGCCGTGCGGGGGCCTGGGTGATGGGCTGCCGTTTTGGATTGTCTTCGCATACAGTGGAGTCGATTCCCTCCGATTGCCTCGTCGACGCGGCGGGTGAATGGGCCGATGCGCTGGCCCTCGAGAGCAAGGGGAGTCCGGCGCCGCTGAGCGCGTCGACACACTAATTCCTCCCGTTGTTCGTCGCCATGGAGGGCTGCAACCGCGCGCCAATCGGGTGCTTCGCCGTTGGTTGCCCGATGCAAGTCGAATTTCGCGTTATGAAAGCCTTCTTCGCACGTACTCCCCACAGGACATCTCCGCATCCCAGCTGGAGAAAGCGGGAAATCCCACGACGAACGAAGGAGAAACCAATGGGAAAGATGAAATTCGGAATGGCTGTGGTATTGGGCCTGGCGTTGTCAGGAGGAACGGCGCTGGCCGTTCATGCTCAGGAAGGTCCGCCGCCTGCGGGCGCCTGGTCGCCGGACGAACCGCAGGGCAACTGGCCGCAGGCGTGGCACAGTGGATTCCACGATGGCATTGAAGCCGCGCGGCACGACGTCGATGCGGGGCGCCCGCCGGATCCGGATCGCCACGACAATTTCCGGCATCCCGATCTGCCGCGCGATCAGCGCGCAGATTTTCGTGAGGGGTTCCGCCGCGGCTACCACATGTACTACGACCATCACGCCAACGGCGGCTGAGAACGCCGATTGCGCAAGCAAGGGAGCCGATCTTCCTCGGCTCCCTTTTTAACGGGACTTAGCCTGAAGGCGCAGGAGGGGGTCGCAGCGAAATCACGAAGAATGGCTCGTCCCCAGAGCGACACCCCCACGCATTCTCCGATAGCTATAGGAGGTGCAAGCGCTTTTCACTTCCATCCTTGCTGTCAGCGCGTTATTCTGCTGCTCCCCACAAATTCCGGAGTTGCATACGCGGAGGCGCTGCTTGAAGCTGCTTCGATCGATTGCATCTGTCGTCGTCAGTTACATCGTGGTGTATGGGATCGTGTTTGCGAGCGATCCTCTACTAACCCATTTCTTTCCCACCCAGTATGTTCCAGGTAAAGTTCCGCCGACGTTTCTCCTCTGGATCGGCACGGCGATTTTCGCCCTTGCATCCATCCTCGGCGGCTGGCTCTGCGTCCTCATCGCACCCTCCAAACCCGGCACGCACCTCTTCGTGCTCTTCCTCATTGGCGAGCTGGTCGGCCTGGGCTTCACCTGGCGCATGTGGGGCACCTGGCCGCACTGGTATTCGCTCGTGTGGCTGATCGTCTGGCCTGTCTGTCTCTGGATCGGCGGAAAACTGAGGCGGTAGAATCGCCGCTGAGGCGCTTCCACAGGCCATCTCCTAAAATCAAGCTGTGGACTTCCAGCTAGTCAGCGACTACAAGCCGCGCGGCGACCAGGGCCGCGCCATCGAAGAGCTCCTCACCGGCATCGAAGCCGGCGAGAAGCACCAGGTCCTGCTCGGCGTCACAGGGTCGGGCAAGACCTTTACGGTGGCGAAGATGATCGAGCAGCTCAACCGCCCCGCTCTCGTCCTCGCCCACAACAAGACCCTCGCCGCGCAGCTGTTTCACGAATTCAAGCAGTTTTTCCCGCACAACGCGGTCGAGTATTTCGTCTCCTACTACGACTACTACCAGCCGGAAGCGTATATTCCCGCCGGTGATCTCTACATCGAGAAGGAAGCCACCATCAACGAGGAGCTGGACAAGCTCCGCCTCTCGGCCACGCGTTCTCTCTTCGAGCGCCGCGATGCCATCATCGTCGCATCCGTCTCGTGCATCTACGGCCTCGGCTCGCCGGAGGCCTATTACGGCATGCTGCTGCTGCTCGAAAAGGGGCAGAAGGTGCGCCGCGACGACATCACACGCCGTCTTGTGGAGATCCTCTACGAGCGCAACGATGCCGACTTCCGCCGCGGGACCTTCCGCGTGCGCGGCGACGTCATCGAGGTGTTTCCCACCTACGACGAAAACGCCTATCGCATCGAGCTCTTCGGCGACGAGATCGACTCTCTTTCACAAATAGACCCGCTGTTCGGCACGGTCCGCCAGAAGTACGCGCGTCTGCCCATCTACCCCAAAAGCCACTACGTCGTGCAGCCGGAGCGGAGGAAGGCCGCGATTGAGACCATCCTCGAAGAGCTGGCCTGGTGGGAGAAGGAACTGGAGACGCAGGGGCGAATGGTCGAATCGCAGCGCGTGCACCAACGGACGCGATTCGACCTGGAGATGATCAAGTCCGTGGGCTACTGCCACGGCATCGAGAACTACTCGCGCCACTTTTCCGGACGCCTTCCCGGCGAGCCGCCACCCACTCTCCTCGATTATTTCCCGCGCGACTTCCTGCTCTTTATTGACGAGTCGCACGTCACGGTGCCGCAGCTGCACGGCATGTGGCATGGCGACCGCTCCCGCAAGCAGAACCTGGTGGATTACGGCTTTCGCCTGCCCTCGGCGATGGATAACCGCCCCCTGAAGTTCGAGGAGTTCGAGGCGCGCACCAATCAGATCGTCTACGTCTCCGCGACCCCAGGGCCTTATGAGTTGACCAAGGCTGCCGGCGTGGTGGTTGAGCAGATTATTCGGCCGACTGGCCTGGTCGATCCCGAAGTCGAGATACGCCCCGTGCGCGGCCAGATCGACGACCTGCTCCATGAGATTCGCGACCGAGCGCAAAAGAGCGAACGCGTCCTCGTCACCACGCTCACCAAACGCATGGCCGAGGACCTCGCCGGCTATTACTCCGAAGTCGGCGTGCGTTGCCGCTACATGCACTCGGAAATAGAAACGCTGGAGCGCGTCAAGCTGCTGCGCGATCTGCGCAAGGGCGAGTACGACGTGCTCATCGGCATCAACCTGCTGCGCGAGGGCCTCGACCTCCCCGAAGTTTCGCTGGTTGCGATCCTCGATGCCGACAAAGAGGGCTTCCTGCGCTCTGCCGGCTCGCTCATCCAGACCATGGGCCGCGCGGCGCGCCATCTGAGCGGCCGTGCCATTCTCTACGCCGACAGGATCACCGACTCGATGCGCCAGGCGATGGATGAAACAGAACGACGGCGCGTGGTCCAGCGTGCCTACAATGAGGAGCACGGCATCACGCCGCAATCCATCATCAGCCACATCGATATGTCGCTCGCCAAAATCCTGCAGGCGGAATACGCCGATCTGGCCGAGGAAGTGGAATCGATGCCGGAATTCGAAAACCAGCAGCAACTCGACGAATACGTCGCAAAGCTCGAATCGGACATGAGGGAGGCAGCGAAGAAGTTCGAGTTCGAAAAAGCCGCAAAGCTGCGCGACACGATCAAGGATCTGCGGACCAAGGAATTCCTGTTCAGTTGAGCTGCCGTCCGCAAACTACACGCGTCTACGTGGAAATGCCAGGCCTTTTCCGAAACGCTGTGAACAGCGGTACGCCGAGCAGAATAATCGCGGTCCCAATCAGCGAATTCTTCAGATTCTCCGCGTAGGAGTAGACCAGCAGCACCGCGGCAGCCGCGACAAACAGGGCTGGAACCACCGGGTAGCCCCACACGCGGTAAATCTTCTCGCCGGTCTCGCGCCTTCGATAAAAGAAGATGGTCGTCGCAGTGATCATGTAGAAGAGCCACTCCGCGAAGATGGCCAGCTCAAAAAGCTGCTGGAACCGGCCGACGGCGAGCAGCAGCCCCGTGGTCAGCAGCGCCTGCACGATCAGCGACGTCGAGGGGCTGGCAAAGCGCGGATGGATATCCGCCATGCGGCGGAAGAACAGACCATCGCGCGCGGCGGCGAAGGGAACACGCGCCCCGGACATAATGGTGCCGTTCAATGTGACAAATATGCTGACCGCCATTGCGATCGAGACCAGGCCGGCGCCCCAGGGGCCGGTGATCGTTGCCAGCGCGGTCACCGCCGGGCGCGGCGAGGCCGCGATCTGTGCCGCTGGCAGGATGTACTGAATGGCCGCGTTCGTCGCCATGTACAACACGCCGACGATTCCGAGTCCGGCGATCAACGCAATTGGCAAACTGCGTTTCGGATTCCGCACTTCGCCCGCCACCATGGTCAGATCATTCCAGCCATCGTAGGCCCACAGCGCGGCGATCAGCGCGATCATAAATCCTCCAAAGCCGCCGTGCGCGCCCAGGAAGGATGTTGCGAAGTTGCTCCAGTGTCCGGCCATCGACCCGAAGCAAATTCCGGCAATCGCGACGATCAGTACTCCCTTGAGCCACGTGAAGACCAGCTGAAAATCGCCCGCCTTGCGAATGCCCAGGTAGTTGAGCCCAGTGATCAGCCACGTCGCGACGATGGCGAAGATCTGCGACCACATCACCGCGAAGGGCGCATGAAAGGCTGTGCCTTCCAGCCAGTGCAGCGCTGGAAAAATCGCCAGCGTCCGCGCCAGGCCGGTCGTCACGCTGGCAATCGACGCGGGCTTGGCCACGGCGAACCATGTCCACATGTAGAGAAACGCCGGCAGGTCGCCGTAGACGCCGCGGATGTAGACGTACTCGCCGCCCGCATAGGGCAGCAGCGTGCTCAGCTCCGCATACGTCATCGCGCCGAAGAGCGAGAGCAGTCCGCCTGCGATCCACGCCAGATACACCAGGCTCGACGAGCCGGTGGCCCGCATCATCTCCTGGGGGACGAGAAAAATTCCGCTGCCGATGATGGTCCCCACCACGATCGCGGTGGCATGCGAAGTGTTCAGCACCCGCGGCAGGTCGGGTGCTGTGCCATGAACAGACCGTTCGAGCGCGCTATCCAGGGGTGTCAGGACCTCCGCTTCAGTAGTAGTACTTGAGGTCCTTCCAGTCTGCCGCATACGTGGCTTTTCTGCCACGACAAAGGAAGATGAGGTTCTTCTCCCAGGGCATGGAGAGAGGATTGTCCATCACGGCTGGCACCGTGCAGGAGGCGTAGTACGATTTCATGTCCGCGAGCGTCGCGCCGTTGATGATGATCATCTCCTGGCCGGTGTATCCATGCGGCCCCCATAGCCAGTAGGTCTGGTGCCCGCTGATCGCGACCGGCAGGCCGTATTTCGGCCCGAACAGATTAATCGCGCTGGCCTCGCCGTAATTGCCCGTGTAGATGCCGGTCACCGCGCGCTCGTCCGGAGGGAGCGCGTTGTAGATGGCCGCCACTTTCTCAACCATTTCGTGCCACCCGAAGCGATCCGCATAAAACTGCGGCAGTATGGTCGCGTCGTGATTCTCCGTGTCTTTCGGCTGGAAGTGCATTGTCTTCGACCACGTTACGAATTTCTGGGGAGGCAGCACGGGGATGGAAAAGGGAAGCGTAAGGAAAAACCCGACGATCAACAGCACCGCGTAGGCGATCGCCAAAACGTTGCGGATGATGCTCTTTGTTCCCACCGGGAGCCGAAACACCCCGCCCGCCGCAAAGTAGATCGGATACACCGGCGCCAGGTAGTAGTCCTTCGCGTGCAGCAACATCATCATCGGAAGGTAGACCAGGTACAGCACGCCGAGGAACCGGAACGGCCGCGCTGTTTTGCTCACCAGCAGCCAAATCACGCCGCTCAGCCACAGGACGACAGTCCATGGCGTCAGCATCATCAATTGAGCCAGCAGGAATCGCCCGGGCGGCAGCTTCACATCCTTGTTGCTCTTCGAGATTCCCACCAGCCATTCCAGCGTCGGCCAGTGGTTGTGAATCTGCCATAAAAGATTGGGCAGCGCGAGCGCGACGATGATCGCGATAGCTACGCCGAACCAGCGGCTTGCCAGAATCCTGCGCTGCGGCGTCAGCACCAGCGCGATCAGCACCGCGACCAGGAAGAAAACTTCGTTGGCCTTGTTCTCGAGGCCGAGGCCGGCGCTAACGCCCAGCACGATCCACCAGTTGCGAACGACGCGCTCCGGATTCGGCATGCTCTCTGCCTGAGCGATGCGAATCAGCGCCAGGGCGCACGGCAGCCAGAAGACCGGCTCGAAGGAATTCATCGAGAGATAACTGTCGATGCCGAGATAAACCCCGGCGACCGTGACGCCCAGCATGGCGAGGGCGGCGGCTCGCCTGCTACCTCCCATGGCCCATACCAGCGCTCCGGTGAGGAACACCTTGAATGCGCCGGCGATTCCGGAGATGAGCCGGAGTGACCACATGTGATCGTAGCCGAAGAGAATCTCCGAAAGGCGCGCCTGCAGGGCGACCATGGGCGGCTGATCCACATAGCCGAAGGCCAGGTGCCGTCCGCAGATCAGGTAATACATCTCATCGCGAAAAATGCCGTAGCCGGCGCGCTGCGCGAGGATGTTGCCGACGATCTCAATCGCCAGCTTGATGGCCGCCATGGCGAGACAAATCCCCACAAAGCGGCGAAAGCTCTCGCGCTGTTCGGCCGGAGCGGCATTTTGGACGGAGAGTGTGCTCATGAATGGAAGCGGGCCCGCGCTGCCTGGCTGCGCCTAGGATACGCGGGCATATCGCAAAAGTTCCGTGAAATCCGTTGCAGATCACGGCTCTCTGGAGAACAATCATGCAGGAAGGGCGGCAGGTGGTCATCATCTTTCAGGACCGGCGGCAAGCTGGCCTCGCGCTGGCGCAGGTGCTTAGCGAAGAACTTGGAGAAGACCTGAGTGCCGGAGACGCCATTGTGCTGGGGCTGCCGCGCGGCGGTATTCCCGTCGCCTTCGAGATCGCCCACGCTCTCCATCTTCCCCTGGATGTTTTCGTGGTGCGGAAGCTCGGCGTGCCGGGCCAGGAGGAACTGGCCTTGGGTGCAATCGCCGGTGGAGGCATGGTCGTCCTTCAGTCCGACGTGATCGCCGCCTTCAGCATTCAGCAGGAGACCATCGACGCCGTGGTTGCGCGCGAGCGGCTCGAAATCGAGCGCCGGGAAGCCGCTTACCGCGACGGTCGCCCGTCCGCTCTTCTTGACGGGCGCACCGTCATCCTCGTCGACGACGGCCTGGCCACTGGAGCGACCATGACGGCGGCGGTGCGCGCTCTGCGCCCGGTCGCCCGCCGCGTCTTAGTCGCTGTGCCGGTCGCCGCGCTCAGTACCCGCGATGAGTTGCGACGAGAGGCCGATCAAGTGGTTTGCCTCGAGACCCCTGAGCCGTTCCACGCGGTCGGGGAGTTCTACCGCAATTTCGATCAGACCAGCGACGCTGAAGTTCGCGCCCTGCTGGCTCAGGCGCGGAGCGAGAGCAACGCCGCGTAGGCCGAAAGGCCGGCTCTCCGGGTGCGAAAAACGGGGAGTTACCCTTGACGCCCGCGTTCGCACCGTTGGCACTGAGGTTGTATGGGGGATCGGAAACGCCGTCCTTACACTGAGATTGCAGCAACGTTACAAAAGAAAGAGCTGGGAACGCGGGCATGGATCACGTCAGGTTTGGGATCGGCACTGTCTGGATTTTTTTCACCGTCGGAGCGGCTGTCCTGCTGGGCGCTGAGTTCATCTCCCATGAGATTCACGCCCTTATCAAGCAGCGACGGGAGCCTAAAGCGAAATAGCGGCTTCGAGGCGGCTGTCCTGCGCAACGCTGATAAAATCGGTTGGGTGCCCGGCGGGATGCGGGCGGTTAGCTCAGCTGGTTAGAGCGCCTGCCTTACAAGCAGGAGGTCGCAGGTTCGAGCCCTGCACTGCCCACCAAGTGTTGATCCTAAGCTTGGCTCAATCCGAGGTCCCTCGGCTGCGCTCGGGATTTCGCCTGCGGGCTCAGACGCCCGCAAAACGGCTCAAGTTCGAGCCCTGCACTGCCTACAAAACGTGATTGCCGACAATCCCGCCTGCCAGTGCGATAATCAAACCACGTTCCCTTTGCAGGATATGAATTACGACCCGTTCATGAGTATTTCTTAGTCCGATGCGCCGCTTCCTTTCCCTCCGCGATTTCGACTGGACGCTGCTCGGCTTCGTGATGATGCTGTCGATCATCAGCGTGCTCGAAATTTACAGCGCCACCCTCCACACCAAATTCCTCGGCTTCCACATGCATCGCATGCAGATTCTCTGGATCCTGGGCGGCCTCGTCGCCATGTTCGTGATGTCGATCATCGACTACCACAAGCTGCTGAGCGCCATTTATTGGATCTACGGATTCTGCCTTGTGTCGCTGGTGGCCGTGCTGGCTGTGGGCACGCGCGTGAATGGCGGCAAGCGATGGATCAAGCTGCCGGGCGGCGCTCATTTCCAGCCTTCCGAGTGGGTCAAGCTGGTGCTGATCGTGCTCGTAGCCCGCTATTTCACCAACCTCTCCAGCCGCGAACCCACCTGGAAGGATATTTTCAAGGCCATCGCGTTCGTCGCTGTTCCCATGCTGCTGGTTCTCAAGCAGCCCGACCTGGGCACAGCGCTGACCTACACGCCGGTCCTCCTGGTCGGCTTGTTCCTCGGTGGAATTGACTGGAGGAAGGGCGGCATCCTGGTGCTGGTCATGGTGCTCGCGGTGGGTGGGGTCTGGAAAAGCGGCAAAGTGCTCAAGGCCTACCAGAAGGCCCGGCTGACCAGCTTTATGAACCCGGATGCGGACCCGCGCGGGACCGGCTACCAGATTCTCCAGTCCAAGATTGCGGTCGGCGACGGCGGGGTTTTCGGGCGCGGGGCCAACCAGGGGACCCAGACCCAGGGCGACTTCCTGCCCATCCCTTACACCGATTTCATCTTCGCCGCTTTTAGCGAGGAGCATGGCTTCGTGGGCGCGATTCTCGTGCTCCTGATATACTTTTTGATACTGATGCGTTTGATTCAAAACGCTCAGACAGCCGCAGACCTGCCAGGTTCGTTCCTGGTGATGGGCGTGGCGGCGGTGCTGATTTTTCAGATCGCCGTCAACGTCGGAATGGTTCTGGGGCTGATGCCGGTTACCGGCATTCCCCTTCCTCTCATGAGTTACGGGGGATCTTCGGTGCTGTTCACGTTCCTGGCTCTGGGCATGGTGATGAATGTTCGCATGAGCCGCTTCGTGAACTAGAGCGGCAAACAGGGTTTTTGCAGTGAGGCCCGCAGGGCGGGCGCAGTTTGAACGACGTTATTAACCGGCCAGGTGGATCGAAAACGGGCCGGGCAGGATCAGGAATGAGCGCGCAGAGACGGGTAACGGCCCCGCCACTTAAGACGGCTGAAGCGGTCACAAACTCTATGCGCGCGGACAACTCTCCGGAAAGAATGCAAATTCCCAGCGAACTATCCCCGGTCGTCTCTCCCCAGCGCTCCCGAACCGGAGCAGGGCGAGGTGGTACGGGTTGGTGCGCGCACTCTCCCGGCCGCTTGTCCTTGAACTCCTGATCTTTTCCGGCAATCCGGCTCGTTCCGTCCTGGCGATATTGAGGCGGAATGGCAAAAGAGATTTGCATATCCAGCACGCCGCATGAAACGCGGCTTGCGATTCTTGAAGACGATCAGCTCGCGGAAATCTACTACGAGCGGGAAAACGAATACACACTAGCCGGCTCCATTTACAAGGGCCGTGTCACCCGGGTTCTTCCCGGAATGCAGTCCGCATTTGTCGACGTGGGGCTGGAGCGCGACGCCTTCCTCTACGTCACGGATTTCCTCGAAGAGCAGGAAGAGGACTCGGCGGAATTTGAGCGGACCGAGTCCAGCGGCAATGGCCGCAGGCCGCGCGAGCCGCGCGAGCCGCGTGAGTCCCTCTCGGCGGCCCAGGAACCGGACACCGGCGTGTCAGCAGCGGAAGCTCCTCCACGCCGCAACGAGAGAAGCCCGGAGCGGAGCGATCGCGGCGATGAGCCCGGAACACGCCGCTGGCATGGACGCCGCGGGCGCCGTTTCGGCGGAGGTCAATCCCGCCCCGAAGGACGGTCCGACCAGCGTCCGCTTGATTCCCCGGAAATGGTCGAGGAGGCCATTTCGGCCGAGCCAGTTGCACGTCCTGAACGCGGAGCGCCCGGCGGAATGCCGGCCCAGAACCTTCCCATCGTTTTGCCGGGAGAATCCCTTTCGAAATACGGCGGCCGCACGGAGTCGCGATCGACGCCGTCCGCAGCTCCGAGCCGCGGGCCGGCGCCCACGCGCGGCAGCGCCAAACCCTCCACGCTGGTCGAGGTGCCCACCGGCTGGGATGGCGGCGCAGTGCTGCCCGGAGAAACACTTTCCCGCCATCGGAACGCAGGTTCCAGGGAAGGGAGCAGCCAGCCACCTGTAACACGATCAGCAGTCGCCGAGGTTCCGGCCGAAGCCAGGTTCACCCGGGTCGAGGAGCCGCCGCAGCCCATGGCCGGGCAAGCTCCCCCAGCCGCAGTAATCACGCCGGCATTCGCTTCGGAGGAAGAGGCCGCGCCCCAGGAACTGCAGGTCGAAACGATCGAAGAGGTCCGCGAGTACGAGCCCGAAGACGCTTCCGCCTCCCATCGCGTCGAGTCGCCGCGCAGCGAATTTCGTTTCGCTCCGGCCGAGGAACTGGAGGAAGCAGAGGACGAGGAGATCGTCGAAGCAGAGGTGGAGGCGCCCGCCCCCTTGACCACGAGTATCCAGGAGTCGGAGCTGGTCGCCTCGCTAACCCCTGAAGCGACAGCGGTCCCTGCGAGCGAGACCGTTTCTCCGGAAAGCGAAGTCGTCCGCCAGCTCTTCGGATACGCCCCGGGCATGGGCGTCCTCGAGGAAGAAACCATCGACGAGGACGAATACGATTTCGAGCCGATTCCCGGCCAGCCCGATGAGCACCTGAACGAAGAGATGGAGGAGGAGACACTCGACCAGGCCTCCACACTCGGCGACGCGGTGCGCGATGTTCACATCGACAAACGCCTGGGCTACGGCACATCCGCTGAGGCTTCCGAGGATGAAGCGACCGACGAGTTGGAAACAGGCTTCGCCGAAACTGAAGAGGAGGAACTTCAGGATTCGGAGGAGGCTGAGGAGGACGAAACGATCGTCCTGACCGACGAAGGCCCGGAGGAACCCGCTGCCACCGCTGGAACCGCCGGAGCTCCGGCCCGGCGCCCGGATCGCCGCTTCCCTCGCCGCGGGGGCCGGGGAGGACGCCCGCCCGCACGCCGCCAGGGTGGCCGCCGCTCCAGCATGCAGACCTCGAATCTGCCCATCATCAGCGAACTGCTGAAGCAGGGGCAGGAAATCCTGGTCCAGATCGCCAAGGAACCCATCGCTCGCAAGGGTGCGCGCATCACCAGCCACATCGCCCTGCCTGGACGCTTCCTCGTCTTCATGCCGACGGTGAACCACGTCGGAGTTTCGCGCAAGATCGACTCCGACGAGGAACGTCAACGGCTCAAGAGGGTCCTGATCAGCGAGAAGGGAAGCGCTGCCGGCGGATTCATCGTCCGCACCGCCGCCGAGAGCGCGAGCGAAGAGGATCTCCGCGCCGACATTCGCTTCCTCATCAACCTGTGGAACGAAATTAAGCAGCGCTCCGACGCCGCCAAAGCGCCGGCGCTGATCTACCACGACCTCAACCTGATCGAGCGCATCCTGCGCGACCAGGTCAGCGACAATTTCTCCACCATCTGGGTCGACAGCGAGTCGGAGTACGAGCGCATCGTGCGCTTCCTGAATCGCTTCCAGCCCTCGCTGGTGCGGCGCGTCAAGCTCTATACCAAGGAGACGCCGCTCTTCGAGCAGTTTGGAATTCAGGAGGAGATCAGCAAGGCCCTCAAGTCGAAGGTGTGGCTCAAGTCGGGGGGCTCCATCGTCATCAATCAGACCGAAGCGCTGGTGGCCATCGACATCANNACATCAACACCGGCAAGTACGTCGGCAAGACCGCGCGGCTCGAGGACACGATCCTGAAGACCAACCTTGACGCGATCCCCGAAATTGTCCGCCAGGTTCGCCTGCGCGACCTCGGCGGCATCATCGTCATCGACTTCATCGACATGGACGAGCGCCGCAATCGGCAAAAGGTGACCCAGGCTCTCGAAGATGCGCTCAAGGTCGATCGTGCGCCCTCCAAGGTTCTGCAGTTCAACGATTTTGGCCTTGTGGCGATCACCCGCAAGCGCGTAAAGCAGTCGCTGGAGCGGACCCTCAGCGTACCCTGCCCCACCTGCACCGGAACCGGCATGGTAAAGAGTCCGACCACCGTCGCCAACGAGCTCTGGACCGAGATGCGCAAAATGATGCAGCATTTCGAGCGCGGCGATGTCCTGCTGCGGGTTCACCCCGAGGTAGTCAAGGTGCTCAAGGCCAACAATGCAAAATGGCTGAATGAACTCGAGGAGATGATCGGCAAGACCATCCTGGTGAAGAGCGATCCTGCGCTTCCACCGGAGCAATTCGACATTCAGGGGTAGTCTTAGACGTACGGCAAAGGAAAACGGGTCTGTTCCTTGAGACCCGGCTCCCCTGGTCGTGGGCTCGGGGCTCCGATTACAGCACAAAAACGGGGAAAAAGTATCCAGGAATGAAACTTAGCGAAGAGTTTCGTGTCCAAGTAATTGAAGACGGCAGGCCCCGGCCTGCTTTTTCCCGATTCGTACATTCAATGACTCTGAGGTGTTCTCACATGGTTGCGAACTGTGATCGTAACAGCCCGCTGCTGCGGCGCATGTTGATTGCTGCTTCTGTTTTTGCCATCGGATTCTCGCTCAACGCTGCTGCCCAGGCGACTTCGTCTCCGGACGGCTCGGCGAATGGACAGACCTACTCCAGCTCGGCTGATTACCGTGCCTATTTCAGCACCGACGCATTGCTGGGCGGCTCCTCTTCGTTCGAGCCCGCCGACGGCGCCGGCGCCAGTGCTTCACCCCAGTATGGTGGCGGCGGCCGTCGGTCCTCCTCTTATCCAAGCTACGAAAGCCGCTTCAGCCACATTGCCTTCGAGGGAGGATTTGGTTTCAGCATCCCCGTTGGCAGCGACACGAGTTACTCTACTACCAGTCTTGACAATGGAGATCTGAGCCCGGACGAGGGTTTTGGTTATGGCTTGACTGTCGGCGGCGGCTGGAACTTCACCAAGCGGTTTGGCGCGCTGCTGGAGTACCAGTTCCTTCGGCAGGGCATTCCGAGCGCTTATCTGAACGCCCTTGAGGCCGGAAGCTCGGGCGCGGCTTCCGGTTTGGGTGGAAACATCAATACCTGGTCGCTCACCGTCGATCCCATCGTCTACCTGCCCTTCAGCCGCAAGAGCGGCGTCTATGTGACGGGCGGCGGAGGCTTCTACCGCAAAGTGACCAACTTTACCGAGCCCGTCGACGAATGCGACCCCTATTACGGATGCATTGCCGTGCCGGAAACCGTCGATCACTTCTCCAGCAATCAGGGCGGCTTCAACGGCGGGGGGGGCTTCTACCACAAAGTCTTCGGCGAGGACAGCAACGGAAAGTTCTTCGCGGAAGTGCGGTACGTCTGGGTCAATTCTCCGGGACCGAGTTCGTCCAATTCGTTCCAGGGATCTGGCACTGAGGCCCTGATTCCGGTCACGTTCGGCATTCGCTTCTAATCCCGCCGGAATTTTGCAATAGCAAGAGGCGGGCTCTCAGCCCGCCTTCATCTTTAATGTTCCCGGCTTCTGGCTACCGGTTACTCGCCACCGGCTGCTTCACTTCCAGCTCACCGCGAGCTGCCAGCGTAGATTGCGCACTGCGGTCTTGCGCAGCACGCGCTCATACTCCGCCAGCTCAGCGACGACCGGAGTTGTGTCCCCCCCCAGCGCCGAGGGAGCTTCTCTCAGAAAATCATGCAGCGTACAGATGGTGATCAGCCCATCCTCAGGCGTGAACCACTGCGGGGGCGGCAGGGTCGTGGCCCACTCCGGATCTCCCGCGCCCTCTTCGAGGAGCAGAGCCATGGAATTCTCATCGGCAGAGAAGAATTCCAGCAGCGGTTTTACCCCTAGGCGAAGAGCCAGTTTTTCCAGAGCATCCTCGTTGCGGGCCAGCGCGTGACCGTTCACAAAGATGTCGTAACCTGGGTCTTCTCCTTCGACGACGATGTACATCGATGCGCTCATTTGCGACAGTCTACCTGATGTGAGGATGCCCGTGAGAAGCGAGAGGATGGTTCGTTGCCAGATCAGTAACTAACTTTCGTGGTCCCCCTCAGCCCCTCCCAGCCTATTGACGACGTTCATGTTAAGGAGAAATCTCACCGGGCTTGCCTCGACCTTGGGACAAGTCCCGGGCAAAGAAAAGAGCCGGACGTTTGGGTCCGGCTCTCATCTTTGTTCACGGAAGACCGATGACGGATTACCCGCGACCCCCGCTGCCTCCGCCGGGTCCGCCAGGACGGCGCCCGCGACGCCGGCGACGCCGCTGACCTCCGGGGCCTCCACCGGATCCGCCCGGACCGCCAGGTCCGGAAGGACGGCGCTCGCCAGTCGTGGTGACCGGCACGCCGTCGGCGCGGTTGTAGTTGATTTCCTCGCCCTCTTCCACCGGAGGGCCGCCATCGTCGTCGAAGTCTTCGCCGCCCTCGATCATGATGGTGCTGGCGTTCGACGAAGGCTGGCGCTCTTCCGGGGGGGCCGGCCGTGGCGGACGCGGCGCTCGCGGAGGCGGCGCTTCCGACGCAGCCATATCTCCGGCAGGACCACCACCGGAGCCGCCTGCGTTGGGATCGGGCAATCCAAGTTTCTGCCGCTGCTCGCGCAAAACCGCCTTGCGCGACAGTTTGATGCGGTTGCCTTCGACGCCAAGAACCTTCACCATCACCTGATCGCCCTCGTGCAACTCNNTCGGTGCCGGGGAAGATTTCGACAAACGCGCCGAACTCCGCGAGCCGCACCACCTTGCCGAGGTAGACTTTCCCCACCTCGGGCACAGCGGTCAGGTCGTTGATCATCGCCAGCGCCTTCTTCAAACCTTCTTCGTCGCTCGACGCCACGTTCACCTTGCCTGTGTCGTCGACGTCGATCTTCACCTGCGTGGCTTCGATGATGCCGCGAATCGTCTTTCCGCCCGGCCCGATCAGATCGCGAATCTTGTCGGTCGGAATCTGCAGCGTGCGAATCTGCGGCGCGAACTTCGACTTCTCCGTGCGCGGACCGCTGAGCGCAGCATCCATGGTATCCAGCAGGAAGAGCCGGCCGCGGCGCGCCTGTTCGAGCGCCTCGCGCATGATCTGCCCGGTGATGCCACCGATCTTGATGTCCATCTGCAGCGCGGTGATTCCGTTCCGCGTGCCGGCGACTTTGAAGTCCATATCGCCGTAGTGATCTTCCGCCCCCGCGATGTCCGTCAGGATGGCGTAGTTATCGCCTTCCTTCACCAGACCCATCGCGATTCCAGCCACAGATGACTTCAGCGGAATGCCCGCGTCCATCAGCGCCAGGCTGGCGCCGCACACCGAAGCCATCGACGACGACCCGTTGGACTCGAGAATGTCGGAAACCACGCGCAGCGAGTAAGGCGATTCCTCTTCGCTCGGCAGCACCGCGGTGATAGCGCGCTCAGCCAGCGCTCCATGGCCCACTTCGCGGCGTCCCACGCCGGTCATACGGCCGGTTTCGCCAACCGAAAATGGCGGGAAATTGTAATGGAGCATGAACTTCTTCCTCTGCTCGCCCTCAAACGTTTCCAGCCGTTGTGAATCGTCGGTTGTCCCCAGCGTCGCCGTCACCAGCGCCTGCGTTTCTCCGCGCGTAAACAGCGCCGAGCCGTGGGTGCGGGGCAGCACGCCGAGCTCGATCGAAATCGCCCGAATTTCGTCGAACGCGCGATGGTCCGGCCGAACCCGCTCCTTCGTCACCTGCTCCCGGAAGAGCCGCTCGCGCAGTGTCTCGAAATAATGCGCCAGCTTCTTCTTCGCCGCCGCCGCGTTCGTATCGTCCGGAATCTCCCCCTTCAGCTCGTCCTGGATCTGTTTCACCAGCACCTGGCTGTCGAGCTTGGGATGCGCTTTCGTGTCGAGAGCATCCTTGAGCCGGCTGCCCACCCTGGCATGCAGCGCCTCGTAATAGGCGGTGTCGAACTCGGGAGGGGTGACAGCGCGCTTCTGCTTACCGGCGCGCGAGACCAGATCCTCGATGGCCGCGACAATCTTCTTGATCTCACGGTGCCCGAAGTCGATCGCGTCCACCACCGTATCTTCGGGGGCTTCGTTCGCGCCGCTCTCGATCATCACGATGCCGTCCTTGGTTCCGACCACCGTGATGTTGACCTTGCTGTCGCGGCGCTCCAGGTACGACGGATTGATGACGAACTCGCCGTTGATCTGGCCTACGCGGACCGCGCCGATGGTTGCGCCGAAAGGAATGTCCGACAGAGCCAGCGCAGCGCCCGCCGCGTTAATGCCGACGATGTCGGGATCGTTTTCCCTGTCGGCGGAAAAGACCAGGGCGATGATCTGCGTCTCGTTGCGGAAACCTTCGGGGAACAGCGGACGAATGGGGCGATCGATCTGACGACAGGTGAGAACTTCGCGCTCGCTGGGACGGCCTTCGCGCTTGATAAACCCGCCGGGGATGCGCCCACCGGCATAGGCATACTCGCGATAATCGACGGTTAGGGGAAAAAAGTCGATGCCTTCCCGCGGATCCGGAGAGGCGACGGCGGTGGCCAGCACGACTGTGTCGCCCGAGCTGACAAGAGCAGCGCCTGACGCCTGTTTGGCCATACGGCCCGTTTCAAAATGCAGCCGCTTGCCTCCGGCAAGTTCGACCGTAACTTCCTGTTTCATATTTTCCTCATTTCTCTATGGGAACAGCAGGCGGGCGTCCCAGGCGGGACGGGCGATGGGGAGTGGAAAGAGCCGTGGTCTGCGGATTTAGCTTGCTGTGCGCAATCAGAACCCGCGCTGTTGCGGGATGGGCGTCGCCCTGAATTGTCCATGCTCTTTCGGTTCTCGTCGCTCGCGCGCCGAAGGCCGGGCCTCTCGTGTTATTTGCGAATGCCCAGTCTCCCAATCACGGTCCGGTAACGCTCCGAATCGTGGGTCTTCAGATAATCCAGCAGGCGGCGGCGCTTGCTCACCAGCATCAGCAAACCACGGCGCGAAGCATGATCCTTCACGTGGGCTTTGAAATGCTCGGTCAGGTCGCCAATCCGCTCGCTGAGTACCGCAATCTGCACTTCCGGGCTTCCTGTATCGGAATCGTGAGTGCGATAGCGCGCGATAACTTCAGATTTCTTTTGGGGTGCCAGCACCTTTGTGCGTACTCCTCTGAATTTTTCTGCGATTACACTTCCTAAGTGTCTGACCCAAGAATAACATGGGCGGCGCACACGCGTCACTCCGCGGGCCTGTTACCGTAGGCCGCGCCGCACCAAGCTCTTTTCGTGTGGGCCGCTCAGGCGGCTGCGACCAAACGCCGCACCGCCATGCCTGCATACGCCCCGGCCATCGGGAAGGCCAGAATCACGAGGTAACTCGCCGCCCTCAGAGTGAGGGTGTGCGAGGCCGCCTGGCCGACGATCAGGTAAAGCGGAACCCATATGCCAATCGCCAGCGCCCACAGCCATGGCCGTCGTGGCCCCATCAGCCCCAGTACTCCGGCGCTCAGCAGCAGGCATCCGGCCGTGATCCCCGAGTCGTCCCAGTGCGGGCGCGAATCCACCCACGCGATGGCGAGCCCGATCATCACCGCCGCGATCAGCAACACCCAGTGCAGCGTCCGATACTTGTGCGCCGCGAATTTCGCGGCAACTTCGCGAGAATCGCCGAAACTCCCGATCGCCGCTGCCTCGGCGGCTTCCCGCGTGAGACCGCCGCGCTGACCGGCTTCGATGGCGTCGGTCAGGTGCCCCCGCGTCTCTTCCATGAACCTCGTTGCGAAGACGCCGCGCTTCCTCAGCTCCCTGCCGAGATCCGCAAGGTACTTTTCGACCTCAGTTCGGCTCATGCCATACCCTCCACAACGCCATCGACTGCACGCGCAAAGGCGCGCCACTCCATCTGCCGCCGCGACAGACTCCGGCGCCCCTTGGCTGTCAGTTGATACACGCGCCGCCGCCTCCCACTCTCTTCGGTCCACCGGCTGTTCACCAGGCCGGAGTCTTCCAGCCGGTGCAGCGCCGGATACAGCGTGCCCTCCGGCAGATCGAACGTCCCGGCGCTCCGCCTCCGCAGCATCTCCACCACCGCATAGCCATGGGCCGGCCGCGATTCCAGTGAAGCCAGAAGCAGAAGATCGAGATGACCCTTGAGCGCTTCGCCCTGCATGCATCGGCATCCTATGCCTTGGGTGGCGATGTGTCAAGGGAATACTCCGTGGCGATCGCTGCCCCCCCGGCGACGGACTCCCAGGCTCCCGGCTGCTTTTTTCTCTTGACATCGATACTGTGTATCGCATAGTGTATGACACATACGATGTAAGGCATCGTAGACAGGCATGAGTCCCGAAACCCAATCCTCGACCCTCGAGAACCTGAAGCTCGAACTCCGGCGCGGTTGCCTGGTCCTTGCTGTTCTCGGCGCTCTGCGCAGCGAACGTTACGGCTACACCCTGCGCAAGGATCTCGCCGACCAGGGCATGGTGATCGACGAAGGCACCCTCTATCCCCTGCTGCGCCGCCTCGAATCCCAGAACCTGCTCTCCAGCGAATGGCGCGAACACGAAAAGCGCAACAAACGCTTCTACCGCCTTTCCCCCGAAGGCAAACAAATCCTCAAACAGCTGCTTGCGGAATGGGACAGCCTCGATGCCTCGCTCCGCGCAGTCACCACGGAGCACGCCCATGGACCTCATCGAACGCTATCTGCAGGCCGTTAAATTCTGGCTGCCCAAAAACCAGCAGGACGACATCACTGCCGAGCTCTCGGAAGATCTTCGCGCCCAGATTGAAGAGCGCGAATCCAAACTGGGCCGCAAGCTCAACGAGATGGAAGTCGAGAGCCTGCTCCGCCAGCGCGGCTCGCCCATCATGGTAGCCAATGGCTACCTGCCGCAGCGCCAGCTCATCGGACCCCTTCTCTTTCCCATCTACACCTTCGTCCTCAAGGTCGTGACACTCTGCATCCTCATCCCCGCCGTCGTCGGCTGGATTGCAGCCATCGTCAGCTTCACCCTGCGCAACGCCACCAACGCGGCCTGGAGTCCGCCCTTTGCCGCCATTGCCGGACATCTGTGGACCGGATGGTTTTCCGCACTCGGCGTCGTCACTCTCGTCTTCGCCATCCTGGAGCGCAGCCCCGCGAAAACCCAGATCCTCGAAACCTGGAACCCACGAAAGCTGCCCCCGTTGCGGCCCGCGAACGCTATCCCGCGCTCCGGCTCTGCCATCGAAATCGCCGTTTATCTCTGCGTGCTGACCTGGTGGATTGGCAACATGGCCTCACTTGCCAACCTCCGCGTCGGCAATGTGCACTTCGTCCTTGCGCCTGGGTGGACGCTCTTCTACTGGTCGATCCTGCTCATCACGCTGGCCGGCGCGGCGATCTCACTCGCGAATCTCCTCCGCCCGTGGTGGACCGCCCCGCGCATCGCTGCCCGCCTCGGCCTCGACGTCGTGGGCTCAGTGTTTTTCTGCTGGCTCTTCAAAGCGAACCTCCTCGTCGGCATCTGGTGGCCGAGCGCCACGCCGGACAAAGCCGCGTTCGTCGTCGCCCAGGTCAATGTCTGGCTGGCGCGCAGCTTCCCTTATGCGATTCTCATCTGCCTCATCATCGCGGGAATCAACGCCTGGCGCTTCGTCCGCATCCTGCGCAAATCCGGTCCACCACCCTTGCACGCCGCCGTTGTCTGAACACCGGGAAGGGAATTACTGCACAACCGCCGCGCCGCCGTAGCTGGCCAGCACTTGTCCCTGGCGGCTCAGCAGCAGGGCCGCGCCCCGCTGCGGCTGCATCGTGAAGTGGATGTGCGCTCCGGTCAGCGCGTCGATCAGATTCACAGCCTGCGAATCGAGCGATTCGTTGCTGAAGCTGTACAACTCTGCATCGTCCAGAGCCGTGGGGAACGCCAGCACTGCGGGCGACAACGGCCCTGCTTCTTTGAAAGCTGGTTTCACCCCTGCCTGCTCCAGCGCCCATCGATACAGGGCTGCGGTCGCGTCATAACCCTCAGCGAACTCCACCGGATCGGCGGTCCACAGGATCTTCCCGCTCCCATGCGGAATCACTGCAACGGTCTTCCCATCGGAGAATCGCATCGTCTCCGCCGATGACTGCTGCACGTTGGCAGGGAAGCTGAGCGGCTCCGTCTTCCCATCAGGCAGATCAAGCGTCGACCCCCGCACAGCCAGCGGCATTACCTCCGCCTTCATCTCCAGCGCCGTGAGCCGATCCACCGGTTGCCAGTGTTCGTCGCGATCGACCGGACCCGTCACCAGCAGCGTCCCGCCCTTCGCCACATAATCGAGGAGCTGTTGCCACGCCTTCTCGGTCAGTCCCTGCGCTGACGGTAAAAAAACCAGCTTGGGCAAACCCAGTTCCGTCAGCCGATTCTCCGGCAACATGCGTAACGGTGTGTGATCGAAATACGCCATCGCCCGCAGCGCCTTCTTCTGCGTATCGAGCGCCAGGCCGCCCAGAGTTGAATACAGCTCCACCTGCGACGTCACCATCGTGACCGTCGGCGGCTCAATCTTTGTGAAGCTCTGCGGGCTCTTCGCCGCGAACGCCGCATACCCGGCGAGCACCTGCGCCTCCGGCTTCTCCGTCCCGTCCGGCCGCACCGCGCCAATCGGAATCTCATTGTCGTTCGCCATATAGGCGTTCACGTTCCACACCCATTCCAGCGCACCCGCTCCCTGGGCGAAGGCAATGGCAATCTTTCGCTCCAGCTGCCAGCCCTCAACCTCGGCGCTGAACCGCAGATGGTCATCGAGCGTCAACCGCCGCTGCTCGCCCGTCTCCTGGATCAGCAGCGGCTTGCCCGCAAACTTCGGCGCCAGCGAGGCCCACAGGATCGCGTCGTAGTCCCACCACGTATGGTCGGCGGTGAAGTCGACGAACGGCGAATAGAACGCCGGCGATACGCGCCCCGCGACACCGCCCTCATCCTGCCCCACGGTGATGAGTTGTTGCGATCCAGTCGAGCGAATCAGGTCCCGCATCTGTCTCACCCAATCCACGAACACCGACTGCGTGAACAGCGTGTAGTCGTAGACCTTCAGCGGATTGAAGCCGCTCCGCACTGCATCCGGCTGGAAAGCCCCGCCTTTCGGCAGCGCCAGCGGATCCTGCTCGCCAATCTCCGGCGCCATCGCCGTCGGTTGCGCCTGCAGGTCCCGCCCGATGCCCAGCGAAGGCTCGGCCCAGTCATGCAGAAGCTTCACCCGATCCGGATACCGCGCCGCGATCCATTTCCGCCACGCTGCCTCCTCGAACGGATCGTAGTCCGGCAGCGTTCGCCACAAATTCATGTTCGCGCTGGGCTCGTTGATCAGGTCCCACGCCAGAAACGGNNGCCGGATCGAGATAGCCGTTCACCCCGCCAAACTCATCCGGATAAAACGCGAACAGATTGAACTGCACGGGCAGCCCATTGTGCCGCGCGCACATCAGAAACGCCTCCACCGTCCGCAGCGCGCCCTCGCTCAACTGCCCATTCGCGGCCAGCTCCGGCTTCCACGCCGTCCAGAGTCCGGTGCGAATCATGTTCAGCCCCGCCGCGCGAATCTGCGCCATGTCGTGGTCCCAAACGTAGGCATTGGGCAGCATCAAATACATGCGCGACACGTCGCCCGACATATACGTTGTGCCCACNNGCAGATACTCCCAGTCGCGCATCCAGTAGCCCGACCGGTAAATCCGCAGCGGCTTCCCATCCCGGATTAGCGTCGCCTCCACCGTATGAAATCCGTGTCCCCCCTCAGCACTCGCCGGCAGTGTTAGCCGATGCGCCTCCGGAAACGCCGCAGTCCGGTCATACAACACTGCGCCGTCCTCTGAGGTCACGCGAACCCGAAGCTGATCGCCGTCCGGCTGCTCCGCAATCGGATCGGACGGCTTGAAACGAAACTCCAGTGCTTCCCCCGGCAGGAACAGCGGCAGCCACGGCCGAAACGCAATGCGATCGTTCCTGCGCACCGCGATTTCCGCCAGCGTCGCGAGCAATTTTGTATTGCTGAAGAAATCCGCATCCGGCTCACACGCCACAAGAATCCAGCGTCCACCCACGAAACGATTCGCATTATGATCCAGCTCAATGACCGGCGCGGCCAGCTTGTGCCCTTCGCGCTCGCCCCACGCCAGCGTCGTCAGGTCCATGTCTTCGTAGCCGGTGTGACCGCCCGTCGTGTCTCCATCAACCACCGACAAGCGCACCACAGGACTGAATGCCCGCTTCCATCCAAATGCTGGAAGCTGCGGGAACACATCCGGATTTGCCGCAAACTTCAGCGAGCCCACTCCTGCATCGCTCCCCGGCGTCTCCTGGTAATCGTGGATGAACAACTCCAGCGACTGGGCCACGCTCGCTGTACGCACATGCCATCCGTCGGTGTCCTCAAACGCCGCTCGCGTAAACGGCTGGCCGCCCAGCACGATCAGGTTCCCGCCGTGATCGAGATAACGCAGGATCGAATCCCAATCCGCTTCCGGCCACGCCGACCCGTAGGGCAGCACCAGCAGATCTGTTTCCGGTTTCGACAGCGCATCGCCCAAACCCGCCGCGTCCACAAACGATGCGTCAGCGAACGCCGCCCTCAGCCCAGCCGAATCCGGCGCAGGAGAATCCGCTGCCGGAAATCCGGCCTGCCAGAAAACAACAGTCTTTGCGAACGAAGAGGTCGAGACGAGACCAGCGAGAACAAGCAGGAAAAGCCGAAACGTGCGAAGCAATTTCATGGGTTCGGGCTCGACGCGTGATTACGATACCACGCGCTCAGAATCCGCAATTCGAAAGGCGAAGGATGGGAACTACTGCGGCTTCGGAGTCGGCAGGGTCGGTGCGGGCGTCGCGGTCCCCTGCGCCGGCGCCGGCTTCGCACTCGCCGCGGCGGAATCCCGCGCAGCTTGCTTATCCAGCTTCTCCTGGTGCTTCTTCATGAAGTGCTGCGCGATGTCCGGCCAGAACTCCGCGATCTCGGCGCCCACCGCGCCCTCGTAGGTAACGCTCGCGCCGCGGCCCAGGGTCAGCTCCACGCCGCGATCGTTAGCTGGGTAATAGAGATTCGAGACGGTCCCGCCGATGAAATTCCCGGCCACGTTGGCGTAATTCGGCCCCCATGTTCCCTTATCGCGCTTGCACCACACCGTCGTCAGCGCCGAGTACCCGGCCCGCTTGAAGAAGTTGCCATGACCCATGCGGTAATAGCGCGGATCCTCGTGCCACCAGGAGGTCAGAATCGCATTGCCCCAGAGGTTGCCATCGAAGGTGTCCACATAGGCCGCGCCCCAATACTTCGCGAAGCCCTCTACGCCTTCTCCATACGAGGGATACTCATTGCCCAGCTGGCTGAGCTCCCCGTCAATCGCGGTGATCGCGAAAACATACCAATCCGTCGAGCTCTTAAAGAACAGCTGATACTTCTGTTTCGATGTCATAGGCGCTGCGTTGGCATTCGACTGCACGTTGAACATCGGCACCACACCCAGCAAACGCTGCTTCTCTTCCGCCTCCAGCTCCCGCTTCGCTCGCTCCTGCTGTTGCTCTTTGGTCTCCGGGGTGTTTTGCGCCGGCTGCGCGGAACTGGACGAACCAGACTGGCCCGGAGCCGGCGCAGGCTGTGTGGAACTCGATGAAGTGGCTGGCGGTGGCGTCTGGTTCTGCTGCGGCGTCTGGCTCTGCGCTGGTGTCGGTGCCGGAGCCGGCGTCGGCGGAGGCGAGCTCTGTTGTGCGGTGGCCAGCGGGGCATCGGGCAACTCGTCCGTACTTACAGACTGCCCGTGCGCGCCCAACGACATCAAGGTCGCAGCGGCGGCCAGAAGAAAAATCCGCAGAGTGCAGTCACCAAAAAAACGCTTGCCTGAAATCAAATTGTGGCTCCGGCCCGAGGGACGCATGACTGCTGCGGGGACTGCGGGGTTTCACAAACTAGTTGGACTGTCGAACCTTAGAGACGCAACCAGGCATCCGGAAGTTGTGGTCCGCAAGTGAATCCGTCCGCCCGGTGTAACCCAAACTCCGCTGATCATAACGAAGGCTTCGATGAGGGGCAAGACAAATGGCGTTCAACTAGCTGGTTTACTTACACCTTATGCCATACTGGTCTGGATTGTCCCCGTCCACAATGCAGCCTTCTCCGAACCCTGAGTTCATGCGCAAAGCCATTGCTCTCGCGACGGAAAACGTCCGCAGCGGCCAGGGCGGACCCTTCGGAGCGGTCATCGTGAAGGACGGCGCCGTGATCGGCGAGGGAATCAACTGCGTCACCCGCGACAACGATCCGACGGCCCACGCCGAGGTCCGCGCCATCCGCGCCGCCTGCCAGACGCTCGGCATCTTCAGTTTGCAGGGATGTGAAAT
>PMAD01000005.1 GCA_003152415.1 Acidobacterium sp. | reverse complement strand
TTCGCGACGGACAGCAGCGGGTGTCACGAAGCGACCGTCGGCGCGTGAGTACGGGTGGAAAGTCTCTGATCGGCCAACTCCGGCCACTCGAGCAGAACCCTCAGTTTTCTACATAGCGGACGACGTCCCCCCATTTTTTGAGTAGCGGAACGGTTTAGAGTCTAACCCCGGACACCCAACCCCAAATGAAAAAGGCTCGCGTCGCGGGCATCTTCCGTTGCCGCCACTTGTAAACCGCGCTGTAGTACCCCTGTCAGCTCGGCGGGACCGGTCGTGTTGGGCCGCAGTCGCGGCAGTGCTAAGCGCGTAGGGTGTTTGACGTTCGAGCAAAGCCCGAGCTGGACGCAACCCGAAACGCCGTTATCAGACTCCACGCTGACCCAGCAGCGCGAACCGAACTGAAGCCGCGCTGTCAACTGGCTCCCGCGTCGGCCTCGACCCGAGAGCTCATGAGCGGCAGTCCCATTTTTGCTAGCAGCTTTGGCCATCGTTGGTCGCCGTGCAGCCGATGAAGCAGGGGGTCGCCATTCCACACCGCGAGGCCCGGGTCGTGGTGTTTGTATGCCCGTTCCAGCCATTCGAAGGCGCGATCATTGTCTCCGCGCCAGGCGTGGATTTCCGCGATCTGGAAGGCGGCATCGATGTCGAACTCGGCGGTCAGGCGCGAAAGTGCGGCGTCGGACCCGGCCGCGTTGCCGAGGGAGTGCTCGGCCAGCGCCTGCGCTGTCAGGCGCGTCCAAGTCGTGCTTTCCCGTTCGGCGAACTCGAGCGCCTCGCCCGCGCGGCCTTGCTGCAGGCGGACGTAAGACAACAGTCCATACATACGGCCCTGCGAGGGGTTGCCCTCAAGCACACTGAGCGCCTCCTTCTCCGCCTCGTCGTAGCGACCGAAGATGTACAACGTAAGCCCCAACCAGACGCGTAGCGAGGCACGCAGCGGATCCAGTGATGTTGCCTGTCGAAAAAGGCGGATGGATTCCTCCTCCCGCCCTAGCGCCGTGGCCAGAGTGCCGGCCGCTATTAGAACATCGCCATTGTTGGGGGCCACTGTGAGCGCCTGGTGGAATTCTTCCTCGGCCGCCCTCCAGTCCCAGTCGTAACTGATTAATACCGTGCCCAGGCAGGCATGCGCTTCTGCAAGGCCCGGCGCGATGACGAGCGCGCACGAAGCGGCCTTGCGGGCCGCCTCGTATCCCTCGGCATAGGACGCAGCCAACCCGTTGTGGGTCCGGAGCAAAAGAGCGGCGGAGAGTCCCGCCCACGCCTGCGCGAAGCTGGGATCGAGCGCGAGCGCCTGCTCGTAAAGGGCGATGCTCCGTGCGCCTTCGGCTTCGGTCATCTTGTCGGCGAAAGAGCGCGCCTGAAGGTACAGCTCATAGGCCTTCGCATTTCCGGTGCGGCCGACTGTTGCGGCCTTCACCTCCGCGCGTGCCTCGGCGGCCGCCGCCGGGCCGGCATCGCTGCCCATCAGCGCGGTGCGCAGCTCCTTGACCACCGACTGCGCGATGTCGTCCTGCACCTCAAAGATGTCGTCCAGTTCGCGGTCGTAGATCTTCGACCATAGATGCGAGTCGTCGGCCACCCGGATCAACTGTGCGGTGATCCTCACCCGCTTGCCAGCTTTGCGCACGCTGCCCTCCAAGAGGGTCGCGACATTGAGTTTGCTGGCAATGATTGCAAGATCCGTATTCGTGCCCTTGAACGAAAACGAAGACGTCCGCGAGGCCACTCTGAGCCCGGGAATGCTTGCCAGGACGCTTAGCAACTCCTCGGCTAGGCCGTCAGCAAAGTGCCCGCCTTCTTCGTCGCGGCTGATGTTCAGAAGCGGCAGCACCGCGATCGACGGGGTCTTCGGAGGCGCCGCCATGGCACCGGAAATCTGCGCGGCTGAAGACACTATCGCCCGCGGACCGGACGAAGGCGCGCTGCCGGACACCACCTGGGCGACCCATTCGGCGAACGCGGGCGAGCATTCGCCTGCCGGTAGCTTGGACCATTGTCGCTCCCGGAACCGGTCCGGCACGCGCGCCGTCGGCTCGGGTGTGTCGTCGATCACCACCGGCAGAAGAAACAGGCGGTCATCGGACATCAGGTGGGAACGGTCGACCGCCAGCCGCCATTCCAGTCGGAAATAACCCTCGGTACGCGTGTCGGCGTTGGCTGAAATGACCGGCATGAAGACTGCGCACTCCCTGACCTGGCGACGGATCAACCCATCCCAGGCATCCCCGCCGCGCAGCGAGCTTTGGTCGAACCATACTTCGACGCCGGCGGCTCTGAGCGCCGCGCAGATTCGTGCGGCAGCCTCCGCGTCCTGGGAGGCGTAGCTTAGGAATACGGCCTTCGACGACTCGGTCACCGACGCGTTGCTCCACCGTCGCGATTCGGGAAATCCTCTTGACGGGTCTTGCCGGCCTCCCCGTGAACGTCAGTTTATCTGATTTTGAGTGTCCGCTGTTCCGGGGCCGTGGCTGGCGGCTAGGGGTCAGCTGCGGGCTTTGCTCGACTCCCGAAGTGCCAGATCGTAGCTTGCGCGCAGGAAAGGGCGTAAAGATCGCCAGTCGAATTGGTCCAACTCACAGCACAGGGCGGTCCGACGAGGGTCGTAGGGGGATGCGAACCACCCGCAGCGTTCGAGCAACCTCTCCCGCTCAACACTTTCGACGCGCAGCCACAAGCAATCGCGGTCATGATATCGGTCAATGACTGCAAACGGCTTGCGATTAACTCGGAATGTTGGGTTCCCAAAGCTAACCGATTCCTCAGCGCCCGCCAGCGAAGCTGCAGCAGCGCGCAAGCGTGTCACTGCCACGTTCGCCGTGGAGTTCAACGTTCGCGGTGCCTTCGCCAACCTGGCTCCTGGTGAGGCGTATGCCAATGCAAGAAATGCTATCCCACTAGATCATTTGCTGCTTCGCAGGTCAAATCAGACGGTCCGAAAGCGGACGTCATTGAGTGGGCGCTTCGGGTCAGGACCGGTCCTAAGCGGCGAATCGCCGGTCGTCGACCACAAACCGGCGGCACCCGGCCAATGCCCGTCATCCGGCATGTAATAATCTGCGATGGAAAGCTGTCGTTCTGCAATAGGGTTGCAAATCGAAAACAGCCGATAGGAGGATGTGCCGATGAGGACGTGCTTCGCGATTTTCCTGCTGACCGTCGGTTGCATGGGTGAATCCAATGGATCCACCGCTGAGGCCTCCACCGCGATCGTCAGAGCGCAGCGCGCGGAGTACAACGCCGCGATTGCGGCCCACGATGCCGTGCGCCTGCGTACGTTCTTTGTTGATGACTATCATCTCATTATGGGATCGTCGGGCGACGTCGATAGCGGCGGAGATGCCGCAACTCGGGGCTACGCAGACGAGGAATTCAAGGATCCGACATTCGTCACGTACCGGCGCACCCCAACATCCATTGTCATTGCCGAGTCCGGGAAGCGGATTGCAGAAA
>PMAD01000068.1 GCA_003152415.1 Acidobacterium sp. | reverse complement strand
ATATTCCGCAGCATCACTTCCTCCACCAGAATCCCGTCCGCCCCCAGCTTCTTCGTTATCACCCCCGCCGCCTGTGAACGAATCTCCTCGCGTTTCGCGCTGAAGATATCCCGCACCGTATAACCCGGCGTCAGCTCCCGCCACGCGCTCGCCACCACCGCCGGCACCATCTGCGAATCCACCGGCTGCGGCAAACGGCTCTCGATGTAGTCCAGCCTGTGCGGATCCAGCCGGTACCGCACCGTGATCGCCAGCCCGATATCCAGCCCCTCCTTTGACTGCACATCCAGCGGCTGCATCTCCATCGCCATTTTCTGAACGGTCCCTGATGGAGCCGCCGCTCCCTCGACCACGCCAGCCGTGAACAACTTGTCCCGCAGGTCGAACATCTGCACGCTCTCCACCAGCGGCGTCACAAAATGCGCGCCGGAATACAGCGTCCCCGGCAGCGTTCCGCGCATCTGGCTCACGCGCACGCCACCCATCCCGGCCGGGATCACCACGATGCTGTCCGCCACCAGCAGCGGCAGGCACGCAGCCACCGCCAGTGCGATCGAAGTCCGCCAGCGTACCGAATCAGGCTCCGGCATCATTTCCATCGGACCTTCGCCTCCCGCCAGCCGAGCCAGCTTCCGGCGATACTCGAACATCTTCCACAGGTCATACAGCGTGATGGCGAATGCGGCAGCCAGAAAAAGCACTCCCGCGGCGATCAGCAGATCCTTCAGTGCAAGCATTTCCGTTCACCCTTCCCTTCCCAGTTCCTTCCGCTCTGTTGCCCGGCTGGTCAGCGGCTGGCGGCTGAAGAACAGCCTCACCAGCCCCCCGAACAGCATCTCCTCCACCAGCAGCCCGCATGAGACGCTCAGCAGCATCGCCCCCACCACGCTCAGACCTTCCGCAAACAGTTCCATGGCGATCCTCATTTCCTCTCGTGCTTACTGGCTCACCGGCACCACCGCCGTCACCATCGCTGTCGCGGCAACATCGGCCGCTGGGCTCTGTTCTGACTCCGCAGGCGCTGCCTTGGCCGTCACCACCTGCGCAGCACTCGCGGCACCCGGCATCATCGGCGCTCCAAAAATCGCCGCCGTTTCCTCGTTCCTCTCGCCCACGATCTCCACCGTGTCGCCGCTCCTCATTTCCGCGAACAGCTCCTCGATATCCTTCTGCCCCATCCGGATGCAGCCATGCGAGGCGGCCTTCCCAATCGAATGCGGCTCGTTCGTTCCGTGAATCCCGTAGCCCTTCTGGCTTAGCCCCATCCACCGCGTGCCCACCGGGTTGTCGGGACCCGGAGGAATCACTGTGCCCTCGTGGTAATAAGTCGGGTTCTCGACGCGCTGCACAATCGTGAACGTCCCCGTCGGACTCGGCGACGTACCCCGTCCTACCGCAACCCGGTAAACCTTCTTCACCGCGCCGCCTTCCACAAGCGCCAGCCGCCGGTCCTCGAGACTGACCACGATCACCCGCGTTACCGCGTGCTGCTGCGCCGTCGCTGTCCGGATCGCAACCGCCGGAGCCGCGCCCACCTTCGCTTGCGTCTTCTGCGCCGAAACCTGCGCCACCGAGAGAACCAGGCAGCTTGCAATCATTGCTTTCATCGGGCTGTTCATCTCGTCGCCTCGCATCGTTCGCCCTGCGCCGCGACAAAGTGCACCCCGTGGACCAATCGCCCGCACCCGGAAAACAAATGAGTTAACCGTCAGAAGCCCCTCGAAACCGCGTGTCCCGCCAGACACGCCGTGTCACCGCAGACACACGCCCACCATCAAAATCCCGCCTAAACGGCCGCTATCGCCCCTCAGACAACTCCGCCCCGCAACCGCGCGTCTGCATAGGCATGGATATGCAGCTCGCCAAACTGATTCACCGCAAGATCGTCGTCCTTGGCCCCAAGCTCCTCGATGGGGGTAAGGATCACGACAAGCTCGAAACCGTTACCCTCGTCGGCGTAGAACCGGCCGGCATCTGGATCGAGAGCAAAGAAGCCTCCAACCGCATCGCCGATAAATTCCGTGTCCGGTCTGCAACCCCATCGGCCTTCTTCATCCCCTTCGCCCAGATCGTCACCATCCTCGCCAGCAACGAGGCCACCGGCGCCGGCGAAACCACCCCAGCCATCGACGAAAAAGCCGCCTAACGCCCGCCCCCACTCCGCGAACCGCACCCGTTGTAAAGTTCTTCTGTGCGAACCTGGCGGTGGCTGCTTCTCCTTCTCGCGTTCCTGAGCGTCAAAGCTCAGACCGTCACACCGCCGCACTATGTCGAGCGCGAGCTGTTCATCCCCTGGATGCAGGCCGCTCCCACCGGCCTCGATGCCCTGCTCGTCTACGCCGACCTTCCCGGCAAACATCCGCTCGTTGTCATCACCCATGGCTCCGCGCGCAAGCCGGAGGAGCATGCCGAAGTCACGCCCTGGGCCTTTATCCCGCAGGCCCAGTGGTTCGCCCGCCGCGGCTGGGTTGTCATCGTCGTCGTGCGCCGCGGCTACGGGCACTCCGGCGGCGAACAGGATGGCCGTCACGCCGGACGCTGCCCCGCCACCGACTACCAGTCCGCCGCCGAGTACTCCGCCCAGGACCTGCGCGTCGCCATGGACTTTGCCCGCACCCTCCCCAACGTCGATCCCGAGCGCGCCATCGCCGTCGGCGTCTCCACCGGCGGCATGGCCACGGTCGCGTTCACCGCGCAGGCCCCGCCGCAGCTCGTCGCCGCCATCAATTTCGCCGGAGGCCGCGGCTCACAAGCCGATCACGACGTCTGCAATCCCGACGACCTGATCCACGCCTATAAAGACTTCGGCAAGCGTTCCCGCGTCCCCATGCTTTGGCTCTACGCGCAGAACGACAAATTCTTCTGGCCCGAGCTCGCCCAAGAGTTCGACGCCGCCTTCCGCTCCCAGGGCGGCAACGACCAGTTCGTCCTCGCCCCTCCCAACGGCGACGACGGCCACCACCTCTTCTCCCATGTCTCAGCCTGGTCCGACACCGTGGACGCCTTCCTCGACGCCCATCAGCTCAACCCGCTCCCGGAGCCGCTTCCCGCGATCCAGCCTCCCAACATCCCCCCTCCGCCCGGCCTCGACGAGGCCGGCCAGCGCGTATGGCAAAACTACCTCCTCCTCGGACCCCACAAGGCCTTCGCTGTCTCGCCTCACTTCTACGGCGTCTCCGTCGCGCAAATGAGCACCGACGACGCGAAGCACAAGGCCATAGAAAACTGCCGCCACAACGCTCAGAACCAGGAAGACTGCATCGTCGTCTCCGTCGACAACACCGGCGTGGCTCACCCGTGACCGTTGCCAGCCGTCCAATAGAGCGCCCCGGCGCCTGGTCGGGGATTTGGGCATAAGATTTCAGATAAGAACTCATCCGATGTTTCAGGCACAATAGCGATGGTTCCCGGAGGCTGCCGCCGATGACCAACTACCGCCTCACCCTCACTGCATTCCTGCTCGCCGGAACCCTGGCTGCCGCCGCACAGACCGCGCCGCCCGACTCGGCTGCGACTCCGCCCCCCGCCGCACCGGCCATGCCCGCCTCGCAGCCGTCCCCCGCTCCCACCCAAACCGCCGCCGTAACGCCGGCACCCGCAGCTGTGGCCGCACCCCCGACAGCCCCCAACATCATCCTGGTCCCCGCCGGAACCAAAGTCCTCCTCGAGGTCCGCAGCGCCATCAACACCAAAAGCGCCCGCCCCGGCGACGGCGTCTATCTCTACTCCATCTTTCCCGTCGTCGTCGGCAACCGCGTCGTTATTCCCTCCGGTGTCTATGTCCAGGGAGTCGTCGACAGCGTCGTCCGCCCCGGCCGCGGCGTGGGCGCCAAAAAGGCGCAGCTCAACATGCACTTCACCTCCATGATTTTCTCCAATGGCTCCGTCGTTGAAATCCCCGGCGTCGTCAACAGCATGCCCGGCGCTGAACACCAGAAGGTCAACGGCGACGAGGGCACCATCGAGCAGGATGGCGGCAGCAACAAGGCTCACAATGCCGGCGAAACCGCCAAGGTCGCCGTGCCCACCGGCGCCACCATCGGCTCCATCGGCGGCCTCGAAGGCGGCCATCCCCTCGCCGGAGGCCTTGAAGGTGCAGGCGCCGGACTCGCCGCCGCCGGCATTGTCGCCCTCTTTACCCGCGGAGCCGACGTCAACATCCCCTCGGGCACCCAGGTCGAAATGGTCCTCCAGCGTCCCCTGCAGGTCCAGGAAGCGAACATCAACGGGCCCACCAGCCTGGTCCCCGCCTCCAGTCAGCAGCAGCCTTTGCCCAAGCCGCACCGCGAGCAGATCCTCTGCCCCACCGGGAGCCTCGGTTGCAGCTAACGAATGGCGGCAACGTTGAACGCGGTGAAGGAGCGGCGCGTGGAAAATACCTGCGAACCGTTTCTGTATGAGTCACGAGTTTCACAGCATCCAGAATGATTTGGTTTTGTATCAGGGCACGAGTTCACTCGTGCCGTAACCGCTACGAAACGATGTGGGCTTTAGCCCCTGCGGAATGCTCTATCGGGTGAATCAGAGATTTTCTGAAGCTAGAGACGGTTCGATATACATTGCGGTTCAGTTAGATTAGGTACACCGAGGAACCAACGCCAGTGCTCAATCCCCGTCGACGCGTCTGGACCCGCGAACTCATCCGCCTCCGCATTCGCGGGCGCCGCTGGATGCGCGATATGTCCCGCTTCCGCGTCTGGGCGCGCGACATCGGCATCTCCGTCATCGCCTCGCTGATCATCGTCACCGTCCTCTATCAGCCGGTGCGCGTCGAAGGCACCAGCATGCAGCCCGGACTGCGCGACCAGGACCGCCTCTTCATCGACAAGTTCTTCTTCCGCTTCGAAAAAATCTCGCGTGGCGACGTCATCGTCTTCCACTACCCCCGCGATCCCGAGAAGAGCTACATCAAGCGCGTCATTGCGCTCCCCGGCGACTCCATCTTCATCGATCACGGCCGCGTCTGGGTCAATGGCGAGCCTCTGGACGAGCCCTATGTCCCCCGCCGCTATCTCGACACCCGCTCCATGCCCGAAATCCTCATTCCCTCCGGCGACTACTTCGTTATGGGCGACCATCGCTCCATTTCCAGCGACTCCCGCGACTTCGGCCCCGTCGATCGCGACCTAATCTACGGCAAAGCCACCTTCATCTATTGGCCCGCCGATAACATGGGCGTCGTTCGTTAGGCAACGCCACGCAGCCGTTTACAACCCCGTCCCTCCCCTGCTAAAAAAGAATTCCCCGCGTACTCCATCCCTGATTTGTGAATGACTGGAGGCTCGCCATGCACTCCCTTCGACTCCCTGTGCTCCTTTTGTCCGCCTCGGCCTGCGTCATGGCCCTTCTCCCCGCAACCTCCATCGCCGCGGAAAAGTTCGACGGCCAGTGGCTCACCACCCAGGACTGCCCGGCCCAGGGCAAGATGGAAGAGCTGATCCGCAAAATTCCCACCACCATCGCCGGCAGCGCCCTCAAGGGTGACAAGGGCACCCCCGATCAGCCCGGCTACGAGATCATCACCGGCAAAATCGGCGACGACGGCAACGCCAAACTCGACGTCAACGGCATCCTCGCCAACCGCGCCAACGCCCACGGCCTTTTCGCGCACAAGGGCGAAGACTACCACTACACCGTCAAAGCTCACTTCGACAGCGACAAGGGCACAGGCACCCGCGACACCGGCCTCGGCATCGANNCCGGTTTTGGCAGATGTGGGATCCCACGCTCTCTACCGTCCCGCAACCACCGGTTCCCCAGCCGGCCGCGCATATCCTTCCTGCGCCATGCGCTTGCCCATCGGCTTGTACACCTCGATGGACTCTGGCTGGAAAGTCGCCAAACCATCCACGTAGCGGTTGTACATCGAGAACGCCGCCGCAATTAGCACCGTGTCATGGATCTCCATATCCGTCGCGCCCTGCTCGCGCGCAGCGGCAATATCCTGCGCAGTCACTTTCTTCCCGCCCTCGCGCACCTTGCTCGCAATGCGCAGCAGCGCCCGCAGCTTCGGCGAAACATCCGCCGCATCAGGATTCGCCTTCACCGCTTCGATCCACTCGTAGTCCGCCTCGCGTCCCCCGCGATGCTCCGCCGCCGCCGCGCTGTGCGACAGCTGGCAAAACCTGCATTCGTTGCCATTCGAAACCACCGCCGCAATCGCCTCGCGCTCCGCGCTCGTCAGCGAATTGGGCCCACGCAGCAGAATCTCCGCCAGCTCCCGCATCGGCTTCGCCGTCTCCGGCCGAAAAGCAAATGCCGCCACAATTCCCGGTACGCCCTCTTCCAGTGCGATATGTGCCATCGTCTCTCTCCTCCCGTTCTCTATCCGCTCGCGCGCCCTGATTATCCCCGACCCAACTGCCAATTAACAACCGCTCCCAGGTCAGCATTCCTCTCAACCCTTTGGCGGATGCACCGGACACCCATGAACCCTTACAATCCCGATGCCGGTGTTCCCAAACACCTCTTACGCCAGAACAGGAGCTTCTCTCTATGGCTTACATCGAGCTGCCCATCGCCCCCGAACTTGGCCGCGAGTTTCCTGGCATCGTCGGACCCATGACCTTCCGCCCGGAAACCGCGGCGCCCATCAACCAGCTGGTCAATACTCTGCTGCGTGGCGAAAGTACGCTCTCGCCCGGTGAGCGCGAACTTATCGCGACCCACGTTTCCTGGCGCAACGACTGCTTCTTCTGCCAGAACATCCACGGCGCGATTGCCGCGGCGCAGCTCGATCACGACGAAGCGCTGGTCCAGCGTGTCAAAACCGACTGGCTCCATGCCGATATTTCGCCCAAACTCAAATCACTGCTGAATATCGCCGGCAAAGTGCAGCAAGGCGGCAAATACGTCACCGAAGAAGACATTGCCGCCGCTCGCCAGGCCGGAGCCACCGACCGCGAGATCCACGACACCGTCCTCATCGCCGCCGTCTTCTGCATGTGCAACCGCTATGTCGATGGACTCGGCACCTGGGCGCCGCAGGACCCCGACATCTACCGCGCCCGCGCCGCCAGGGTCGTCGAGCACGGATACACGGCGGTCACGGAGACTGCAATCGCGCAAACATCGTCCAAATAAACGCCCTCTGGAACGTGGGACCATCTCCGTTGGCCGCACCGCCTCCACCGGCGATCACACCATCACCGTCACCGGCACCAGCGGCAGCACAAAACACACAACCACGGTCACTCTCGATGTTCTGAGGTAGCAACGCGAAGCACGTTTGTGGTTCAAACCGTTGCAGAGAAAGGCCCGGATCCCCGCGATCCGGGCCTTCCCGTTTTGATCCGCGAGTCCTGCCCCGTCCTCTTCTGAAACAGGGCGTCGCTCTTTTCCGATTCTTCTGATGCACAGGCCGTCCCCCGTCGATACCGTTTCTACGAGGGGATTTTTTATGGCCAACCATTCCATCGAAGCATCGATCGACCTTCAGGACTTTACTGGTGAAAACCTCATCGCTGCCCCGGCGGATGCCTCCGATGGTGCTGGCGAAATCAACCTCGGCGCCTTCCGCGGTCTAGCCTTTGCCCTCATTTTTGAAACCGTCCTCGTCGCTCTCGGCGGCGTTGTCTGGCAACTCCTGCGCTTCATCCACTGGTAGCTCACCGCAATCCTCCCGAGACAGGGACGCCACAGAATTGATTTTGAGAGTGGGAATCGCGCGCCGCGCCCGTATCTCCATAACCCCGCCAGGTGCTGACCACAGATGACCATCTCTTTCTGCTCTGCGCTCCGATCACTGGTCGTCACGCTGTGCCCTGCAACCTGTAACCTGCACCCTGTAACCTGTAACCTGTATGGACCTCCTCATCAACGGCCAGCCGCGCACCTTCCCCGAGCTCACGGCCGGCGCCACACTCCGGGATCTCCTAACCGCCCTCGCTCTCAAGCCTGACCGTGTCGCTGTCGAACACAACGGCTCCATCGTCTCTCGCCCCGCCTGGCCCTCCACCCCCGTCACTGACGGCGACAAGTTTGAAATCGTTCACTTCGTCGGCGGCGGCGGGCTCTGACTCCGCGCCGTTCCCGCTCCCGACCCGGTTACTGAGGTCCCGCGACCCGAGGGTCCCCATTGCCCCAACCGCAACACCCGTGTACTCTCGAATCTTCGGGTCTCCCTCGATTCTGCGTCCACCCAAAGAACAGCCGTAGGAATTTCCATGAATCAACCCATTGTCTTCGTCAGCGGCAGCAAGGGAGGTGTGGGCAAATCCCTCACCGCGATGGCTGTGCTCGATTTCCTCTCCACCGAGCATCGCTATGTCCGGCTTTTGGAAGCCGACACCACCAACCCCGACGTCTGGAAATCCTACCGCCGCACCATCGAAGGCGAGGTTTCCGACCTCGACGACGTTGACGGCTGGATTAACCTCGTCAACACCTGCGACGCGAATCCCTTCAAAGCCATCGTTATCAATACGCCCGCGCGCAACAACGATTCGGTGCGCCACCACGGCTCCATCCTGCTTGAGTCCCTCAAGGAACTCGCTCGCCCCCTTATTACCCTCTGGGTCATCAACCGCCAGCGCGACTCGCTCGAGCTGCTCCGCAACTATATGGAATCGATGACCACCGGCATCGTCCACGTCGTCCGCAACGGCTACTTCGGCGACGAGAGTAAGTTCGAGCTTTATCAGTCCAGTTCCATGCCCGAAACCATCGCCCAGCAGGGCGGCAAGAGCCTCTTCCTTCCCGACCTCGCCGATCGCGTCACTGACGAGCTCTATTCCCGCCGCATCACCCTCAGCGAAGCCGCGCAGCAGCTCAAGCTCGGCGACCGCGTCGAACTCCAGCGCTGGCGCGCCCACGTCCGCGAGATCATGACCCAGGCCGGCATCTGAATCTCACGCGATGTCATCCTGATTGCCGCACAAGCGACATTGGCTACAAAGGAAGTCATGAATCCACGCCGTCGCAGTGCTCTCGTTTCGCTGGCTGTCCTGCTCCTCACTCTGTCGGCTAGTGCCGCATCCGGCCAGAAAATCGATACCTACACGAAGGTCGGGGACAGGATGCCCGAGTTTTCTGTCGATCAGGCCGCGGGCGGCGCCTTCTCGCTCGCCGGTCACACCGGCAAGGTGGTCGTGGTCAACTTCTGGGCCACGTGGTGCGAACCCTGCCAGGTCGAAATGCCCGAAATGGAAACGCAGGTCTGGCAGAAGTACAAATCCTCGCCCGATTTCGCCTTCATTGCGATCGCCCGCGAGCAGGATAAGGACACCGTCGACCGCTTCAGGAAAACCCACCCCGGCCTGACCTTCCCGCTTGCGTGGGATCCAAAGCGAGCCGTTTATTCCCGCCTCGCGAACGGCGGTATCCCGCGAACTTATGTCATTGATCGCCACGGCGTGATCGTCTTTCAGGAGGTTGGCTACGGCTCCGGCTCCGTCGCAGCCATCGATCGCGCCGTCCGAAAAGCCCTCGCACAGCGGTAGCCTCTCACGAGTACATTTCGGTTCGGAAAACGCCGTAAGCTGGTTGTCTCAAAGCAACCCCGGGCGCTTCTTCCACCCAGCCTCTTCGTAGTAGCGGAGACCCTTCTCGCTGACGATTTGCATCATTTGTGGTTTTTGCTAAACGCTTCTCGCTAACCGTTCTTCGCTAAAAGTACTTCGCTAAACGTCTTCGCTGTCTTCGCTACCGGCTACTGGCTACCGGCTACCGGCCGCACCTTGTACCCTGTTCCCATGAACAAAAAAGTCCGCTGGGGCGTCCTCTCCACCGCCAGCATCGGCGTCAGAAAAGTCATCCCCGCCATGCAGCGCGGCCAGCACTCCACCGTCGCCGCCATCGCCTCGCGCGACCTCGCCAAAGCCCGCACCGTCGCCGCGCAACTCAACATCCCCACCGCCTACGGCTCCTACGAAGAACTCCTCGCCGACCCTAACATCGACGCCATTTACAACCCGCTCCCCAATCAGCTTCACGTCCCCTGGACCATCCGCGCCGCCGAAGCCGGCAAGCACGTCCTCTGCGAAAAACCCCTCAGCATGACCCTCGCCGAGGCCCAGTCCCTCCTCTCCGTTCGCGACCGCACCGGCATCCTCATCGGCGAAGCCTTCATGATCCGCTCCCACCCGCAGTGGCTCCGCCTCCGCGCCCTCCTCGACGAAGGCCGCATCGGCACGCTCCGTTCGATCGCTGCCTTCTTCAGCTACTTCAATACCGACCCCGCCAACATCCGCAACATCCCCGAGACCGGCGGTGGCGCCCTCTACGACATCGGCTGCTACTGCATCCAGGCCGCGCGCACCGGGTTTGCCCAGGAACCAACCCGCGTCTCCGGCCTCATCGACCGCGACCCCCACCTCCACACCGACCGCCTCACCTCCGCGATCCTCGACTTCCCGGCCGGCCACGCCATCTTCACCTGCAGCACCCAGC
>PMAD01000354.1:1136-2897 GCA_003152415.1 Acidobacterium sp. | reverse complement strand
CCGCCGACCCGATCGCCGAACTCTCTCCCGATGCCGCCAACGCCCTCGAAATTTCCGGCGACAAGCCCCAGGTTCCCCCCCTCGCCAATCTCGCCCACGCCCACGGAATGGTTGTCCTCGACGCCATCATTTCCAAAATCGGAACCGTCCAGGAAGTTCATGTGGTCAGCGGCCCGAACCTGCTCCAGGCCGCTGCCCTCGCCGCCGCCAAAACCAACCGCTACAAGCCTTACCTGGTCAATGGCCGCCCCGTCCGAGTCCACACCCAGATTTCCTACAACTTCATCCCGACTTCTCAGCAGAATTAACGGGGCCCATTGATTTGATCCAGCCTCAGTAGCCCGGTCCAGGCCCGCCATGAAACACGGCTTGATATCCCTCACGGAATCCGTGCCGAAAATCTTCCTGCAACGGCGGAGGCACTGGAGGATTCCGGAACCGTGGATGCCGCCCCGCATCGGGTCCGAGTCCGTTGTGAATGTCGCGCTGCGCTGCCGCAACGCCATCGCGGTAGCCCTGCTGCGCTGCTTCGCTGTACGCCGGCGGCGGAGCATAAACGACCACCGGTTGAGGATGAGAGCACCCGGTTATGAGTGCAACCGGCAGAAACACGAGCGCCAAACACAGAATCTTCTTCATCACGATTTTCCTTTCGTGCTGCGTGGGTTAAGAAGTCTGGGGAAGGGAATTCGTCATCGACCCTTGTGCTGCCCTCCATTGGAACAGATCGAGCAGGTCATGGCTGCTCGTTCTTTGTCGCGCAGAGCAGGAACCTGCCATCGGCAAGTCGCCCGGTGCGACGAGTCGAACGACTCGCTTGCGCTCGCCGTTCCGAACCTGCCTTTCCAGACCTGTTCTTCCAGACCCGCTCCGCTGCGCGAGGTTGCGCTGCTGAACGCAGAATTTCCATGCCGTACTTGAGCCGCTACTGCCCGCTCTCCGTCGCCTTGATAAAGCTCTCCACATCGGAGTGAAACTGCTTCAGCACATCTTCCTNNNTCATCTTCGGGTTCATCTTCATCCGGTACGCCAAATCCGGCATCACGTTCGTGCCGCCTTCCTGCTCACTGCCCGGCCCAAAACCTCCCGGCACCCGATGCCGCATGTCCCACGTGAAGTCGCCGCCCTGCCGGCCGCTCGCCAAGTAGACGCTCTGCAACCCGTACTTCAGGTCCGAGCGCAGATACTCATTGATCGCCGCCATCCACGCGCTCGTGATCGCGTCGCTCTGCGGATCGTACTGCGCCCCTTCGCTCAGCGGATCCACATCCGGCCCCTGGTACCGAGTATCCAGCCGCCCGATCGTCGTGCCTTCGTCCAGCTTCAGCGTCTTTGAAAAATTCCCGCCGACGACACGCAGGTCGGCGCGCATCAGATAGTCCACCGGCAGCCCCGTGTAACCGTGCAGCTTCTCTGCCACGGCCTGTTTTTCGGCGTCTGAAAGTTCGCTCCCCTTCAGCAGCGCCGCCATGTAATCGCCCAGCGCGAACTTCTCCACTTCATCGAGGAACGGCTTCAGCGCCGCTGGCTGCGTCGGCAGCTTATGGAAATACCACGCCGTCGCCGCATAACTGGGCAGTGCCAGCGCATAGGCCTGATCCACGCCCGGGTTCTGGTTCGGGTCATCCACGGAATTATCGAAGCTCAGAATCTGCGACAGCAAAACGATCCCGTTCAGATCCACCCCGCGCAGATCAGCCGCCAGCACCGCCGACCGCGGCGTCCCGTAGCTCTCGCCGAACAGATACTTCGGCGAATTCC
>PMAD01000354.1:0-1116 GCA_003152415.1 Acidobacterium sp. | reverse complement strand
TCGATGAACACCAGATCGCTCGCATCCAGCAGCGAATACTGGTTCGCAACCATGGTGTAGGGCGCGCCTTCCTGATGTTCCGCATCCGGGACCACAATTCGTCTCGGCCCAAACGTTCCCAGGTGCAGCCACATCGTCGCNNCATAAAAGATGCGCGCGGTCGGCGGAGCTTCCGCCGGATCCGTCGGCGCCTTCACCCCTGAGTCCGGCAGCAGGCTGCCATCGAACGCCAGCGTCGCATCCTGCGCGTCGGTCGCGCCCACCGTGATTGTTCCCGCCGCAGCGCGATACGCGATCGCCTGCCCGCTCACCGTCACTGTGCCTTCAGTGATCGAATCCGGCGCCCCGACGGTGGTGGCGTTGCCCGCCGCCGCCCTAGCTTCACCGCCGCGTTCGCTGGGTTTTTCCTGCGCAAACAGTGCGCCCGAAATTGTGCTCGCTGCTGCTACGAATACTGCAAGTCCTGCCAACCGGCCCCGGGAAAAGAAAGCCATCATCCACCTCGGTTTTTGGAGTGAAACCGAGTATAAGCTTGCCCGGCAGCAAGTTTTTGATTCCGGAGACCAAAAGCAAAATTAGATTCGAAGAAGAGAGAAAACCACCCAGCGTCAGACCGCCCATGCCCTCAATTTGTTGACGGCCCCGCGTAACAAATTGCGGCTTGGTGGCGTCTAAATACGCAGTCTGTGCTGCTTTGCCTGGAAGTACTGTTCTGCCTCATGCANNTTCTTTTTTAGCGAGGTTCCCCCAATGCGTTCGTCGTTCCATCGCCCGCCTTCAGGCCTGATTGTCGCTGCTCTTCTCACCGCGACTCTCGCCTCGGCTCAGCAGCCCAACCGAGTCCTTCAGGAGATCGACTCCCGCTCCGCCGCCGAACTCNNATCGCCGCGGGCTATGACATCGGCCGCCTCGATCCGGCCACGCCTCTTAAGGCCATCACGATGTACTTCCAGCCGACCGCCGAGCAGCAGGCGCAGCTCGACGCGCTCGTCCAGGCGCAGCAAACCCCGGGCTCGCTCGAATACCACGCGTGGCTCACACCCGCCCAGTACGCCACCCACTTCGGCCTCAGTGACAGCGACCTCGCCAAAGTACAGAGCTGGCTCGAGTCCGAGG
>PMAD01000284.1:2021-3677 GCA_003152415.1 Acidobacterium sp. | reverse complement strand
CCGGAGATCGTGCTGTTTCCGAGCTGGTTCTGGTTCAACATCTACGAGATTTCGGCGTGGTCCAGGGCGATCCTGGTGCCGCTGTCGATCGCCTACGCGAAGAAGCCCTATAAGAAGATTCCGCCGGAGCATGGGATCAGCGAACTGTTTGTCGGTGGGCGAGAGCATGCCGATCTGCGCCTGAAGTGGGATGGCGAGAACATCATCAGCTGGCGGAATTTCTTCATCTTCGTCGACCGGCTGACTCACTGGTTCGAGCGCATTCATATTCGGCCGCTGCGCTCGATGGCGCTGAAGAAGGCGCAGAAGTGGATGCTGGAGCGGCTGGAGATGTCCGATGGGCTGGGCGCGATTTATCCGGCGATTCTGAATTCGATCATTGCGCTGCGGTGCCTGGGGTATTCGCTCGACGATCCGCAGGTGATTCGAGCGATGGATGAGTTTGAGAAACTGGGGATCGACGAGCCGGAGGGGACCAGGGATTATCCGGAGCCGACGTTCCGCATGCAGCCGTGCATGTCGCCAGTGTGGGATACGGCGCAGGCGGTGTACGCGCTGGGCGAGGCGGGAGTGGACAGGACGGATCCGCGGCTGCTGCAGGCGGCCGACTGGATGCTGTCGAAGGAAGTACGCCACAAGGGCGACTGGGCGGTGAAGAATCAACGGGCCGCGCCGGGCGGATGGTACTTCGAGTTCGACAATGAGTTTTACCCTGATGTGGATGATACCGGGCAGGTTTTGCTTGCGCTGAACAAGATCGACAATCCGCGCGAGCGCTACCAGTATGACGTTTGCCAGCGGGCGATTGAGTGGGTCTTTTCGATGCAGTGCCGCAATGGCGGGTGGGCGAGCTTCGACAAAGACAACACGCGGTTGATCTTCCAGCACATCCCGTTTGCCGACCACAACGCGANNACCGGCGCGTGGAGAAGGCGATCAAGTTCATCTACGCAGAGCAGGAAGCCGATGGGAGCTGGTTTGGCCGCTGGGGCGTGAATTATCTGTACGGGACGTTTCTGGTGCTGCGGGGGCTGGAGGCGATCGGCGTCTGGAATCACGAGCCGGAGATCCAGCAGGCGGCGGAATGGATCCGCATGGTGCAGAACGCCGATGGCGGCTGGGGCGAGAGCTGCGACAGCTACGACGATCCCACGACGCGTGGCGTGGGTGTGAGCACGCCTTCGCAGACCGCCTGGGGGCTTCTGGGGCTGCTGGCGGCCGGCGATACGCGGAGCGACTCGGTAGCGAAGGGCATCAAATGGCTGCTGGCTCGGCAGCAGGTGGATGGCTGCTGGGATGAGAGCCTCGGCCAGGGGAAAACGCGCCAGGGGATCTATACGGGAACGGGATTCCCGCGGGTGTTCTACCTGGCGTATCCGCTGTATCGGAATTATTTTCCGCTGCTGGCGCTGACGAATTACAAGCGAGCTGTCGAAAAGGCCGAGTAAGGAAACAACCCCACCCTGCTCGCGCCAAAACCGGGCGCGCCCAGGATGGGGCACCCCAATTTGAGACGGAGGATGGATTCCTGATGGCGGTACCTGTATCGCAGGCGTGGACGGTTGCAACGTACGTTCTGACGCAGAAGCTGAAGGGACGGAAGCGCTTTCCGCTGGTCACCATGCTGGAGCCGCTGTTCCGCTGCAACCTGGCGTG
>PMAD01000284.1:0-1914 GCA_003152415.1 Acidobacterium sp. | reverse complement strand
GGGCAGCGCGAGCACCACGACTTCTCGGTATGCCGCGAGGGCGGCTACGACATCGCGATGGAAGGAATCAAGGCCGCGGTTGCTGGGGGATTTCGCGTGACGACGAACACGACGCTGTTCGACGGAGCCGATCCCAACTCGGTGCGCGGACATTTCGACGATCTGATGACGGTGGGGGTCGAGGCGATGATGGTCGCGCCGGGGTACACCTACGAAAAGGCGCCCGATCAGAAACACTTCCTGGGACGGGCGCGCTCGCGGCGGCTGTTCCGCGCGATTCTTTCGAACCGGAAGAAAAGCTGGAAGTTCAACGCGAATTATCTTTACCTCGAATTCATCATGGGCAAGCGGGATTTCAAGTGCACGGCGTGGGCGATGCCGACGTTCAGCATCTTCGGCTGGCAGAAGCCCTGCTACCTGCTGCAGGACGGCTACGCAGATACGTTCCAGGAGCTGATCGATTCGACGGATTGGTCGAACTACGGGACGGAGAGCGGCAATCCGAAGTGCGCGAACTGCATGGTGCACTCCGGCTATGAGGGCACGGCGGTCAACTATACCTTCGGCTCGCTGAAGGGTCTCTGGGAGACCGCGAAGGCGATGATGAATCTGTATCCCGACAAAGGCGCACTGGATTTGCTGCACGAGCCCGTAAAGCCGGTACACAGCTTCAATCCGCTGGTGCAGATTAACGCCCAGATTGAGACGCACGTCACGGTCGAAGAGGGAACTCGCGTATGAGCCAGCCGACCATCGATCCGAACAGCGTTGAGGTGATGGAAGGCCGCCAGCGCGAGCAGCTCGAGGGCTGGATTCCCTCGCTGGCCAGCGAGGAGGACGTCCGCCAGGCGCTGGAAAAGGCCTTCGATTATCGCGGCGACGTGACGCTGACGCTGAAGGATGGGCGCGTGGTGCATGGGTATGTGTTCGACCGGCGCGCGGGCACGAGCTTGCAGGATTCCGCGGTGCGGGTGATGCCCTCCGAGGAGCGGACCAAGCTGACGATTCCGTATTCCGACATTGCCGCGCTGGCATTTACCGGACGCGACAACGCCGCGGGGAAGACCTTCGAGGCGTGGGTTAGGAAATACTGGGAGAAGAAAGCCGCGGGCGAGAAGAACATCGCCATCCAGCCCGAGAAGCTGGACTAGGCNNGTGGCGAAGAACTGCTTCACCCGCAGCTTTTTGGTGCTTCGCTTCGCTTGCCACAGATCATAGGCAAGCTGCATTTGCAGCCAGTGCTCCGGCGTACTCCCGAACGCTTTGGACAACCGCAGCGCCATTTCGGCCGTTATGCCGGAGTGGCCGTTAAGAATCGACGAGAGAGTCTTGCGTGTAACGCCAAGGCCTTTCGCCGCTTCGGTCACCGTGAGATCGAGAGCCTTCAGGCAATCCTCCCTGACGATCTCGCCGGGATGCGGGGGATCATACATATCCATTCAGGTTACAGAAGTCAAATCCCTTATGGCGCCTACCGTTCATCCCCAATGTTTGATCCGCGGCCAGACGGCGCGGAAATCCCACTTGAGGCCCCGGCAGAGCCAGATGGTGAAGTGCTCGTCTTCGCGTGACCACGGGTTGTCGGTTTTCTGTCCGGTGTCGATGACGGTCTGGAAGTGCTCGCGGTCGCCGGTGCCGTCGCTGCCCAGCACGATGACGATGCTGCCGTCAGCATCGCGCGGTCCCCAGAACCAGTACGAATTGTGGTTGCTGATGGCGCGGGGCAGGCCGTACTTCGGGCCGAAGTAATCGACGGCGGCCGCTTCGCCCCAGTCGTTCGCGAAGATCGATGTATGGGCACGCTCTTCGGGAGACAGGCTTGCATAAACGGCGGCGGTTTTGCGCACCATGTCCTCCCAGCCGAATTCATCCGCGAAGAACTGCGGAAGCCTGCCGGTGGGCTGATTCTCGGCT
>PMAD01000021.1 GCA_003152415.1 Acidobacterium sp. | reverse complement strand
CGGCGCTGACGAAGTTCATGACACAGCTGAATGAGTATCTTGGGTTCTTTGACAAGGTGAACACGCGGCTGCGCAATGAGGAAGTGACGAACCTGCTGGCGCGCGCGGAGCTGACGAAGCGGGTGGATTTTGAAAGCGTAACGAAGCTGCAGGGGCTGCACAAGGAACTGGAGAAGATTGAGAAGAAGTATCAGTTCAAGGGGCTGCAGAAGCCGGTGCAGGACGAGGAGCATCGGACGTGGTCGCTGTGCTTTAGCGACGCGCAGGGAGCGGAGCGGCGGATTGACTGGTTGCTGGCGTCGACGCCGGAGTATCGGCAGATGATGTCGAAGCACGGGCAGATTAAGGAACTGCTGGAGCCGCCGTTTGTGGTGGAGTATGCGGCGAAGGCCGCGGCGGCGGGGGTGGTTGGGACTCCGGACGCGGAGGAGACGGAAGGCGAGACGACGGGCGAGGTGGAAGCGGGTAAGCCGGCTCCGAAACGCACAGGGAAGGCGAATATCGAGCCGGTGGAGAAGCAAACTCCGCGGGAGCTGTTTGAGTACGTGATCGAACAGGGGCGGCGCGAATATCAGGTGCAGCGCTACAAGGGCCTGGGCGAGATGACGGCGACGCAGCTGTGGGAGACTACGATGGATCCGGAGCGGCGGACGCTGCTGCAGGTGAAGCTCGAGGACATTGCGGAGACGGAGACGATCTTCACGACGCTGATGGGCGAGGATGTGGAGGCTCGGCGGAAGTTCATCGAAGATAATGCGCTGGACGTGAAGAACCTGGATATCTAAAAGGCAGCGAAGGGTGAGGGAAAAGCGAGTTAACTGCGAGCAAAAGGCGAGCTAACTACGAGCCAGGAACAAATGGCCCTCTGATTATGGAGGGCCATTTGTTTTTTGGGGAATGCGACGGCGAGTTCCCAGCCGCTGCATCTGATTTGAGAAGTCAAAGTGACCTAGCTGGGCTTTTTGGGTATCAGCAGCCATGCAACCGCAGAACTTGCCAGGGCCAGGGCTGCACACATCCAGATCACGATGCGGAATCCGAATACGAATGCCGCGGCAATCGATTGCGTGACGGCGGCTCGTGTGCCGGCCTCCAGTCCCGCTGGGGGCTGGAGGCCGGCGAGTTTGATCTCGTTCGCCTGAAGCTCGGCCAGAACCTGGCTGGGCAGAGGCAGGTGGGCCAGGCTGTTATTCAGGTGCAGCCCAAAGGCCTTCACCATCACGACTCCAAAGACAGCGACGGCGAGAACCCCGGCGACGCGGGCGACAGTATTGTTGATGCCGGAGGCGGCTCCGATAAGACCCTCTTGCACCGCATCCATGACAACGGTGGTGAGCGGAGCGACCGTAACAGCCATGCCAAGGCCGAGAACAATTACTGCGGGGAAGAACAAGATCCAGTAACTGCTGCCTGGTAAGGGCACGGCGAAGAGGACAAATCCCACGGCGGCCACGAGTGGGCCGACGATCAACGGAAGCCGCGGCCCGTAACGCGCAACGAGACCTCCTGACCAGCGAGAGAGCAAGAAGATAAGGAGGATCAGGGGAAGCATGGCGGCGCCGGCGGCCGTCGCGGAATATTTCTCGACCTGGATCAGGTCCAGAGGAAAGAGGAAGAAAAAGATTCCGATCGCGGCATAGAGGAGAAGAGTGAGCAGGTTGGCGCCGGTGAAGCTGGAAGACCGGAACAGGGTTAGGGGGACCATCGGCGACGTCACGGCGGCTTCGACGAACAGGAACGCGATGAGACAGCCGCAGCCCGCGATCAGGCTGATGAGCACCAGAGGATGGTCCCATCCCGTGTTCTCCGATGCAATGAATCCGTTGACCAGGGCTCCCAGGCCAAGAGTGACGAGCAGCGCTCCAGGCCAATCGAGGCCACTCTGGACGGCACCGCGACTTTCGCGCACATGCCGAAGCGAGATGACGATGACCACGGCGGCGAGGGGAAGGTTGATGAAGAAGACCCAGCGCCACGAACCATGCTGAATGAGCCAGCCGCCGAGGACCGGCCCCAGCGCCGTCATGATCGCGGTAAAGCCGGACCACGTGCCAATGGCCTTACCGCGGCTTTTCTCGTCGAAGGAGACACTGATAATCGCGAGGCTACCTGGGACGAGGAGCGCTGCCCCGATTCCCTGAATGCTCCGCGCGAGAAGCAGTTGATGGATGCTCGAGGCAATTCCGCAACCGGCGGACGCGAGAGCGAAGATCACTACACCCAGGAGGAAGATCAGGCGGCGCCCAAACAGGTCGCCGAGTGAGCCGCCGACCAGGATCAAAGCGGCCAGCAGGAGCCCATACGATTCGATGACCCACTGCACATCGACCACCGTTGCATGAAGGCTGGTCTGGAGGGCGGGCAGGGCGACGTTGACGACGGTGCCATCGATGAACGCCATGCTAGAGCCGAGAATGGTCGCGGCGAGGATCCAGGTTCGAGCCCGGGCAGCACACGGAGTTACGGCGTCGCCAGATCGAATTACGGCTTCATCGGAAGGGGGTCTCATGAAGGCTGCGGACGGCAGCAGAGATGAGTATCTCGCGAATGGGCACAAGTGCGGCGAGTGGCTGGTGGCTCGTGGCTAGGGTTCGTGGCTGGTAGCTAGTGGCTGGTGGCTCCGCTGTCGTTAGTGACGATGAGGCTGGAGACGTTGACCGGCTCGAAGTCTGACAGCGTGAGGCTGGTAATGCAGGAAAGGTCGTTGTCGTTCCAGCGCGCGTCGGGGGTGCCGATGAGGCCGCCGCTGTCTCCGTTGTCGGCGAGGATGATGCCGTAATTGCGGAAGGCGGTGATGATGATCGCGGCCTGGGGACTGGTGGCGGCACAGGCAGGAGTCGCGATGGAGGCCTTGAGGCGATAGATTTCGCCGGCGGGTCCGGACATGGTGCAGCTGGCGGGTGGAGAGGACTGCGAGATTTGCGATTCTGTGGGAATGGTGGCCCCGCCTGTTGCTGTGCAGCTGCCTACACCGGCTGTTTCGGTCGCAGGCCAGACCCAGTAGTTCACCATGTGGTTGAGCGTGAAGCGGAAGGGATGCTGAATCGTTCCGTTGGGTGAAGTGGGTGTGCCGGTACCAATGACCTCGTCGGCATTGGCGAGGAGCGGCGCTACCGGAAGTCCGGCGGCATCGGAGGTTCCCGTGCCTTGCGGCGTGAGGGCGTTGGAAGCTACGTTGGGCCAGAGTGCGTTGGAGGAATCGGTCCACGGCCCGTTTTGGTAGATTCCCTGCCACATCTCATAGAGAGCTGGATTATTGCCGCCGCCTGCCTCGAGATAGATCAAGACATGTCTATCACCGTTTGAGTTACTGGTGCCTTCTACCGGAGCATTAGCTGGAATAGGACCGAAGGCGAAATAGGACTGGTAGATGGTGGTTGAAACGGTTACGTTGGGCTGGTTATATGGCACTTGGAAAGCGGGGATTCCATTGGGAAACGGGGCATTGGAGTTATTGCCGAAGAATGGCTTGACGGTCTCGGGCAGATAGCCACTGTACATGGGCGCCGCGGGGGAAGTATCGACGGGCAGGCCGGTGGTGGCTGCATCGACTCGATGGTGAAAGATCGAAGTGGAGGGGAAGATATTCGCGAGGAAGGCATTGCTGCCGTTGATGGCGAAGCTGATTTCCTGACTCGCCTGCGCGTGGGTCGAGTCCGTCGCCACAAATTCAGGCGTGTAGCTGCCTTGGCCGCCGATCTCTGAGCTGGTGATGTCACCCGTTGTGGGATCGAGAGACATTCCCTCGGGCAGAGGCGGGTTGCTGGAAGCTGTGCTCACGGAAAAGGTGTAGGGAGGAGTGCCGCCGGTGGCGGCGATGGTGCAGCCTGCGTAGGACGTGGCCTGGGTTCCGCCTGGGCAGGAGGTGGTGGTGATCGAGAGTGCGCCTCCAGCCGCTGTTATGGTGACCGTTGCCGTGGCTGTGGCAGAGCCGGCGGCATTGGTCGCTGTGAGCGTGTAGGTGGTGGTTGCCGTTGGGCTGACGCTTGTTGAACCACTGGCCGCTGTTGAGGTGAAGGTTCCTGGCGTGATGGCGATAGTGGTGGCTCCGCTGGTCACCCAACTTAGGGTGCTGCTGGAACCCGACGTGATGCTGGTGGGGCTGGCGGTGAAGGAACTGATGGTTGGTTTGCTCGGCGGCAGGTTGACGGTGACGGTTGCCGTGGCTGTGGTAGAGCCGGCGGCGTTTGTCGCGGTCAGCGTGTAGGTTGTGGTTGCCGTTGGGCTGACGGTCGTTGAACCACTGGCCGTCGTGGAGGTAAAGGTTCCTGGCGTGATAGCGATGTTGGTGGCTCCGCTGGTTACCCAACTGAGGGTGCTGCTGGAACCTGGGGTGATGCTGGTGGGACTGGCGGTGAAGGAGCTGATGGTTGGCTTGCTCGGCGGTGCGTTGACGGTGACGGTCGCTGTTGATGTGACCGAGCCGGCGCCATTGGTCGCGGTCAGCGTGTAGGTGGTGGTTGCCGTTGGGCTGACGGTCGTCGAACCACTCGCCTCAGTGGAGGTGAAGGTACCCGGCGCGATGGCGATGCTCGTGGCTCCAGTTACTGCCCAAGTTAGCGTGCTGCTCGCGCCGGAGTTGATTGTCGCTGGGCTCGCCGCGAACAAAGTTATCACTGGTGGTGAGCCGGGCCCGGAGGCCGAGGTCGAAATTGTCGAGCCGCAGCCGGAAAAAACAACGGAAACCAGCGGGACGAGAAGCAGCGCGCAGAGGTTCAGCCGCCGAATCGTCCAGGAACTGCGTCGGCTGCGCTGCGTTGAGCGAGGTCTAAGAGAGGCAATCACTGCATTCTCATTACGAGCCCATGAAGCCAAGATAGGGGTTGGAGCCGAAGTTAGCAAAATTCGGGAATACCTGTTGTATCTGGCCATTGGAGAGACCGAACCAGCGCGCGAGGGTTCCTGCGTATTGGTCGACGGCAGTGGTGGGTATGAGGCGGCCAGCTCCGACGTCGTTTGCCTGGTCCGCACCGACGACGGGATATTGGCCATACATATCGTGGCCCTGGACAGCGCCGCCGACAACGAAGTGATGACTGCCCCAGCCGTGGTCNNCATGAGTCCATCGAAGTACTCGAGTGCCTGGCCGAGCTGGGTTAGGAGCTTGGCGTGGGTTGCGGCCTGGCCGTCGTGGGTATCGAAGCTGCCGAGCTGGACATAGAAGATTTGGCGGTTGACGCCGAGGCTGGCGCGTCCACCGATGATGCGGGCGACGGTCTGGAGGGAAGCTGCGAGTGGGTTATCGACGAGCATGTTCGTGGTGGGGTCGAGATACTGCGGCGGGTTGG
>PMAD01000246.1 GCA_003152415.1 Acidobacterium sp. | reverse complement strand
CGTCGAAGAAGAATTCCTTCACGGCGGGCCACTTTTCCTTCACGTGCGCCATTTCGGCGGCGACATCGTCGGTGGAGCGCTTGCGCCATGCGTGCCCGCTGAGCGTCTGCGGCCACAGGCAGAAGGTGCACTGCGCCGGGCAGCCGCGCGTGGAGTAGAGCGAGACGAAGGGGTGCAGCAGGAATGGGACGTTGTATTTCGTCACGTCCAGGTCGCGCTTGTAGACATCCGTGACCCAGGGCAGCGCGTCGAGGTCTTCGACCTGCGGGCGATCGGGATTGTGGACGACCTGGCCGTTTTTCCGGTAGCTGATGCCGAGGATCTGGTCGAGCGGCTTGCCATTGGCGTACTCGACGACCGAGTAGTCGAACTCGCGGCGGCACACGAAATCGATGGCGTAGCACTCGTTGAGAGCTTTGTCGGGGTCGGTTGTGACCGGCGGCCCCACGAAACAAATCTTCAGGTTCGGGTAGGCGTCGCGAATCTTCTCTGCCCAGCGCTGGTCGCCGCCCCAGGCGATGGTGCTGGTGAACAGGACCAGGAACTCGTAGTCCTTCAGGGTCTCGATGACCTGGGGCCAGGTGATGTGGTGCGGGTTGGCGTCGAGCAGGCGCGCGCCCTCGAGCATCCCGGTGGGATAAGCCAGCCAAACCGGGTACCAGTAGGACTCGATTTCGCGGGTAGCGGGCCAGCGGGAACTGGCGCCGCCGTCGAAGTTTTCAAAGGAGGGAGGATTCAGGAATAAGGTTTTAAGCGGCATAGGCAGTTCTTCCAGTTTACCACTCAGAGAACAGCAGACAGCCGGTAGCCGGTAGCCCGTAGCCTGTAGCCGGTTGCTACTTTAACGATGCGCGAACCCACGCGTCCATCTGGCCGGTGGCGCGCAGCAGGTTCAGCTCAACCTTAATCATGGAGAAATTCGCATCGAGCACGTCCTGGTAGCGCTCGCGCTCCTCGATGTGGGCCTTCTGCGCCTCANNCAGTTGCTCCTGGGCCAGTTGGCTCTCCACCTGGGCCACGCGCTGCTGGGCGCCCAGTTCGAGGAGGGTTTCGCGCATGGTGGACCTTTGCTCGTTCAGCACGTCCAGGGCGGCGTCGGCGTCCGCGCGGGCGTGAACGGCATCGGCCGCGGATTCGCGTGCCTTGGCGCGACGCGTGGCGTCGAAGAGCGGGAAAGTGACGACGACACCGATGGCGACGTTGTTGTACTGGAAGCCAGTAGGGAAATATTTGGTGTAATCGGCGAACTTCTCAAAGAGGCTGTATTGCGCGCCAAAGGTGACCAGCGGCCGGTAATTCTGCCGCACATCGCCGAAGGATGCGTAAAGCTTCGACTTCGCATTCGCGTAGGCCGCCGCTACGCCCGGGCTATTCGGCGCTGCCTCTTCGCCGGCATTGGCCAGCGCATCGGCCGTTGGTGGCGGAGGAATGCTGGCGCTCACCGAAGTGAGCCCGATGGCGGGAAGCCCGGTCAGATGCGCCAGTTTCTGGCGCATCGCCTCGGCGTCGCCCAGCAGATGGATGCGCTTCTCGTCCACCTGGGCCGCGGTCAGCTCCGCCTGCAGCTCGGTAACGCGCGGGTCCACGCCCGCCTGCACGCGGTCCTGCTCGATCTGGACGAGGGTTCCCGCGTAGCCGGTTTCCTCTTCGAGTACAGCGATCTCGCGCAGGTCGTAGTCGAGCTCCACGTAGTTCTGAGAAACGTCGAGAGCCACCTGCTGCTGCACGTCTTTCAGGTTCAGGGTGGCGCTGTCCACGGCAGCGCGGGCGGCGCGGATGTAGTCACGCTGGGGAAAGGACAGCAGAAGCGACTGCGAGGTTGCCGAGAACAACGACGGATAGCCGAAGGGAAATCCATAGGCATAGCCGGGGCTGCCGCCGAGATTGAAATTCGGAATGTAGGCGTCTCTCGATTCCGCCAGCGCGCCCTCCGCCTTGTGCACGTTGGCCACCGCTGCGCGCACCGCGGGACTGTTTTTCTCGGCGAGGTCCACGGCCGTGGAGAGAGAAATCTGTGCTGTAGCCGCCAAGGACGTGAACAGGAACAGCGCCGCCACGATACTGCTGGGTACCAGGCTCCGTGCTGTTGTCAGCTTTGACGCGCGCATCGTCTTGAGTTTACAGACCGGCTTCTTTGAAGGCGGCATTGGAGAGGGGAATGCGATAGCCGGAAGCCAGGGCGCGCACCACCGCCAGCTGCTGCTGCGCGGCCTCGGTATCACCCTGTTTCCGCAGCAGCTCGGCGAGCTGTGCGCGGACGACGAAGGAGGGCGCGATTTCCGACTGCGCGCTGGAGTTCAGATATTGCTGGAGCCATTGAATCGCGGTTGGCGCTTCCCGGCCAGCGAGGCTCAGATTGCTGGCGCCATCCACCAGCGCGGGGCCATGACTGGCGTCGAGCGATGCGCCGGTGTGCGCCGCGGCGGTCATCTCATCGAGCCGCCCGCGCCGGCGATAGAAAGCTGCCAGGTCCATCCACGCATTGGCGGGGTAGGCAGATTGGCGGATCGCGTCTCTCAGGCGGGCTTCCGCGGAGCCGTAGTCCTTTTTGGATTCAGCGATGCGGGCCTCGAGGGTCAGAGCGCCGGCGGGGTTCACGCCGCGAAGCTGCTGCACGATGGCGTCGGCATGGGCGAGGCCGCCTCCGACCACCGCCGGAGCCATCACGTCGAATTCGCCAAGGTCGGCCAGCGCCTCGGCGTTGCGCGCGTTAAGCTGGACCGCCTGCTCGAATTCCGCGTGGACCTTGCGCGCCAGCGGGTAGCCCAAGACCATCGACACGCGATTGGCTTTCTGTCCATAAGCGCGGCCCAGCCAGAGATGGAGGTTGCTGTCGCCCGGTGCGAGCTGGACCGCGGCTTCGCAGTCCAGGATGGCCTGGTCCCACTGGGCCTCTTCGTAAAAGACGCGGCAACGGAGGTTATGCGCCTCCGCGTCGTTCGGGTTGCGAGCGAGAGCTGCGCCCAGGGTTTGCAGGGCACTGTCGGCGCGTCCGAGCTCCAGGTCCTGGCGCGCCGGATTTGCAGCGCCAGCCGGCGTCGCGCCCAGCACGGCGGAAAGGAAAAAAAGGACTCCCGCCAGCAGTGTTTCTCTCCGCAAATCTCCCCCTTTACTGAACGACTCTGACGGGCACGCCGTCGCTGAGCGGCTGGGCGTTGGTGGTGCCCAGCGCCACGACGTCGCCGGATTGGAGCCCACTGACAATCTGTATCGCGCCGAGGTTCCTGGCGCCGATTGCTACCTTGACCCGGTGCAGGGAATTGCCCTCTTTGCGATAGACGAAAGTGGACCCCTGCTCGAAATGCATCGCATCCCGCGGCACCTGCAGGACGTTCGACACGTTGGCGACGGTTACCGTCACGCGAACATTCGCGTCGGGCAGCAGCGCGCCGTCGGCGTCGTCGATCGCGACCAGCACTTCGCCGACGTTGCGCGTTCCAGAGGTGATGATGGTGGTAGGCAGACGGCTGATGTGGCCATGCCATTGCTCATCAGGCCGGGAATCCCACACAATCGTTACCGGCTGGTCGACACTCAGCTTGCCAAGTTCCGGTTCGTCAAAGAACGCGCGCACCTGCATCTTTGAGAGGTCCGCCATGGAGAGAAGGCGGTCTCCCTGCTGGACGTATTCCGTACGCGAGACGGGCACCGAATACACGATCCCGGCAAACGGCGCATGCACGACGGCGTGCTGCAGCGCGTCCTGCGCGGCGGCATAGGCGGCCTGGGCATCGTCGAGGGTGGCCTGGGTGTGGGCGAGATCGGCCGAGCCATAGCGTTCCGACTGCCGCTGCTGGAGGACCTGAATCGTGCTGTTATCCGCGGCCAGCCGCGCCTGGGCGGCGCCGATTTCACTGGGAGAAGCCGCGCCAGAGGATTGCAGTTTCTGCAAAGTGTCCAGGTCATGCTGTGTCTGGTCACGATCGATGCGCGCCTTCTCCAGCTCGCCGGTCAGCGAGATTCGCTCTTCCTGCGTTCCCCCGTGTTGCGCCGCCTGGTAAGCCGCCTGCGCGCCCTTCAGCACGTCCAGAGCCGAGGCAACACGCGCCTTTGCCTCGGTGTCATCCATGGCGAGAAGCAGCTTCCCGGCGGGGACTTTGTCTCCTTCGTGGACGTAAAGCGCCTGCACGACCCCAGGAAACGGGGCGTGGGCCTCGAAATTCACCTGCGGCTGGGGCTCGACTTTGCCGTTGGTGGCCTCCGTGCTGGTGAGATTCCCCATGGAGGCGGCAGCGACACGGATGGGCAGACTTCCTCGTGTCAGGAGGTGCACGCCATAGAAAATAAGAATAAGTGCGACGGCGGTAATGATCCAGACCCGCGCCGTTCGTGGTCTTGCCTGCCCTGTTGTCATTCGTAAAACCGTGAGTCAGTATATAAGACACACCTGGCAGGCTTTAGGGTTCGTAAAATGCTAAATTTGCCCCGGTACCGGAGTACATACCCCAGCAGCGCGCGCAGCACGATTGATAAATTCGCCGGCGCGGCGCAGGATGGAAAGAAGAGGTTTCCGATGGCGAGCAGCGCCACCAACCCGAAGCAACAGGCCCATGAGCTGATCGAACGCATGTCGATCGGGCAGGTTTCCGCGGTCGTTGGGTTGCTGGAAGCGATGCTCGATCCGGTCGATCGCGCCATTGCCAATGCGCCCTGGGAGGATGAGCCAATCAGCGAGGAAGAGAGCCGAGCAGTCGCCGCTTCCAAGCAGTGGCTGGCGGAGCATCCCGGAGAGGGTATCCCCCACGAAGAAGTCCTCCGCGAGTTCGGGCTTACTTCCGACAACCTCGATCGCTGACGGCATCCGCCGTGAAGAAGGTCATTTTCACCCCGGCGGCGCGTGCCTATGTGCGCAGGATCGACCGTGAGACCGCCATGCGAATTCTCACCGCGCTCGACCGGTTCGCCCGCACCGGCGAAGGCGACATCAAGAGGCTGCACGGCAATCCCAGGGAATTGCGCCTGCGTGTGGGGGACTACCGCGTTCGCTTCACCGAGGATCCGCCAGGGACGCTTCACATTCACGCCGTTCTTCACCGCTCCGAAGCGTACCGTTAAGTGCTTCGAACCTGGTGCGGTTCTCTTTGCCGGAGCGGCCTATGATCAGGACAGTCGTCACCTGACAAGCCTGCCCGTAAAATCGAAACTATGGCCATCGCACCGCGATACACCGATAAGCATGCCCAGGCGGGGCTCGACTACGACTTTCCGCCGATCGAAACCTGGCGCAACCAGTTTCCCGGCTATGAAATTGTCATTGACGATCCCGAGTTCACCTCGGTGTGTCCCAAAACCGGGCTTCCGGATTTCGGCGTCATCACGCTGCGCTACATGCCGCGCGAGCAGTGCCTCGAACTGAAATCCTGGAAGGAATATCTCTTCTNNTGGTCCGCGCCTGCGATCCGGTTTGGGCGGTGGTGAAGGGGGAGTTCCGCCCCCGCGGCGGCATCTCCACCACGATTGAGGCGCGCTGGCCAAGGCCTCTCACCGAATCGAAATAAACGCGGGCATTAATCTCTACAGATTCTGTTGNNTCGGTCAGCATTCCCGTTCCCGAATCCCCATTGCACGCGCCGCCGACGATCGACCAGCTTGTGATGGTCAGCTGGTTGGCCGCGCCGTTGAAGGTGCCCGAGGTGGTCAGGACCGCTCCACTGGCGGTATCCGTGTAGGTCATCGACAGGCTGTTGCCGGT
>PMAD01000062.1 GCA_003152415.1 Acidobacterium sp. | reverse complement strand
CCGCCATCGCCCTCTTCGCCTTGCTTCGCCAGCGCTGGCTCACTGTCCTCTTCTCCCTCATCGGACTCGGCTTCGCCCTCTACCTCAGCAACATCGAAGCGCACGTCCTCGAAGTCTGGTGCCTCTACTGCGTCATCTCCCAGATCCTCATCGCGCTCATCTTCCTGCTCTCCCTGATCACGGTCTTTGTCCGCCCCAAAACCTCACGGTGACAGAATGGGTGCCCATGTCCCTGTTCACGTCCCTGTTTTTGGGGACGTGGGTTCATGACGCCGTATCATCGCTGCAGAACCCTTGCAATCAACCCCTGCGGCCCGCACCAATGGACCACACACCCCGTAACTACTTCCGCTGGCTCTTCGACTCGGACTCCGGCCCGCACAATCGCTTTGCGCCCCGCTGGATCTTCCTCCGCGCTCTCGCCGCCATCTATTTCTCCGCCTTCCTCGCGCTCGTATTTCAGATCAAAGGCCTCATCGGTCCTCACGGCATCCTGCCTGCCGCCAACTTCCTCACCGCCGTCCAGCGCCAGGCGCCCGGCCTGGTGCGCTTCTGGTACGCGCCCACCCTTTTCTGGTACTCCTCCACCTCGCACTTCATGATGGTCGTCGTCTGGACCGGCCTCCTCTTCTCCGTCCTCGCCTTCCTCAACGTCTGGCCGCGCCTCAGCTTCTTCCTCTGCTTCGTCTGTTTCCTGTCCTTCGTCAGCGCCGCCGGCGATTTCTCCGGCTACCAGTCCGACGGCATGCTCCTCGAAGCCGGCTTCCTCGCCCTCTTTTTCACCCCTCGCGGGCTCTGGCCCGGCTGGGGAATCCAGTCCCCGCCTTCGCGCGCGGCCCTTTTCCTTCTCCTGTGGGAGTGGTTCCGCATCTACTTCGAATCCGGCGTCGTCAAGTTGCTCTCCGGCGATCCCGAATGGCGTCACCTCACCGCGATGGACGAGTACTACCAGAACGGCCCGCTCCCCACCTGGATCGGCTGGTATGTCGAGCACCTCCCGCACTGGTTCCACGTCGCCAGCGCCGGCGGCACCCTCGTCATGGAACTCGCCATCGTCTGGATGCTCTTCCTCCCACGCCGCGTCCGCCTCATCTGCTTCTGCATCGTCACCCCCTGGGAAATCGGCGTCATCCTCACCGCCAACTACGCCTTCCTCAACTACCTCGTCCTCGTCCTCGGCTTCCTCCTCCTCGACGACCGTAGCCTGCTCTCCTGGATCCCCGGCCGTTTCCGCGATTCGCTGGAGTTCATCGCTCCAGAATCCGTTGAGGCAACCCAGGAGCGTCTGTCCACAGTCGCCACCACAGAAGAGCGCTTCACCCCCAGCTCCCACGCTCCAACACCCAATCCGGCGCGGCCGAAACCCCGCGACCTGCGCGGCATCCCCGCGCACCTCCGCGCCATACGCATCGCCGTCGCCACCGTCCTGCTCACCTGGATCGCCTACGTCACCACCGCGGAAATGCTGCGCATGCCCTGGCCCGACCTCCCGGTCTTCACGTCGCCCATCATCGCGCTCGAACCCTTCCGCATCGCCAACCAGTACGGTCTCTTCGCCGTCATGACCCGCGGCCGCTACGAAATCGAGTTCCAGGGCTCCAATGACGGCGAGAACTGGACCCCTTACCTCTTCCTCCACAAACCCCAGGCCCTCAACGAAGCCCCCGGCCTCTACGCGCCCTACCAGCCCCGCTTCGACTGGAACCTCTGGTTCGCCTCCCTCACCGATTTCCAGCAGGCCGAAATCGTCCCCCTCACCGAAGAGCGCCTGCTCGACGGCGACCCCGACGTCCTCTCNNTCACCCGCGATCCCAGCGGCAAATTCGCCGCCGTCCAGTGGCCCGACGAACTCCCACCCCACAACTAAGCTGTCGGCATCGAACGGATATGGCTGCCCCGGGTCTCGAATCTGAGACCCGGGATACGCGCGAAGCGCGCCGCCTTTGACCTGTAGCTCCCTCGCTTTTTGCTAATCGTTTTTCGCTAAACGCTTCTCGCTAATAGTCCTTCGCTAATCGCCTCTCGCTCGCCGTTCACTCGCCGTTCACTCGTTTCTCCCTCCCCGCTTTTCGCTACAATCAACCATGCCCGACCGCATGTCCCTCACCCTCCCCTTCGAAGATCCCGAAATCTCCGCCGCCATCGACGCCGAAGTCCGCCGCCAGCACGAAGGGCTCGAGATGATCGCCTCGGAAAACTTCGTCAGCCGCGCTGTCCTTGAAGCCGCGGGCTCGGTCTTCACCAACAAATATGCTGAGGGCTATCCAGGACGCCGCTACTACGGCGGGTGCGAGTACGCCGACGTCGTCGAGAACCTGGCTCGCGACCGCGCCAAACAAATCTTTGGCTCCGAACACGCCAACGTCCAGCCTCACTCCGGCTCCCAGGCCAACGCCGCCGCCTACGCCGCCCTCCTCCAGCCCGGCGACACCATCCTCGGCCTCGACCTCGCCATGGGCGGCCACCTCACCCACGGCCACAAGCTCAACTTCTCCGGCAAGCTCTATCGCGTCGTCTCCTACGGCGTCCGCAAAGATACTGAAACCATCGACTACGACGAGCTCGAGCAGATCGCTCTCCGCGAGCATCCCAAAGTCATCATCGGCGGCGGCAGCGCCTATCCCCGCTTCTTTGACTTCCCCCGCATGCGCCAGATCGCCGACGCATCCGGCGCCATCCTCATCGTCGACATGGCTCACTTCGCCGGGCTCGTCGCAGGCGGTGTGCATCCCTCGCCCGTCCCGCACGCGCAGATCGTCACCACTACCACCCACAAAACACTCCGCGGACCCCGTGCCGGACTCATCCTCTCCCGCCAGGAATTCGCGCAGGCCATCGACAAGGCCGTCTTNNGTCCTCCAGCCCGACTTCAAAACCTACGCCGCGCAAATCGTCGCCAACGCCAAAGCGCTCGCGGCCGCGCTCTCCGACGCCGGCTACCGCATCATCTCCGGTGGAACCGACACCCACCTCATGCTCGTCGACGTATATGCCAAAGGCTTGCTCGGCAGCGAAGCCGAGGCGGCGCTCGGCGAAGCCGGCATCACCGTCAACAAGAACGCCATCCCCTTCGACACGAATCCCCCGCTCAAACCCTCCGGCGTCCGCATCGGAACGCCCGCCCTCACCACTCGCGGCATGAAGGAAGCCGAGATGCGCGTCATCGGTGGCTGGATCGCCGATGCCCTCGAGCACAGCACCGACCCCGCCGCCCTCGCCCGCATCCGCCGCCAGGTCCTCTCGCTCGCCGAACAGTTCCCCCTCTACGGCTGGCTCCGCGAACCCGCCGGCGTCACGCAGTAGGTGGCCCTACGTAGGATCTTCTGCTGCTCGGCGTGCTCGCTTGTTCTGCGTTCAGATCGCTTCCATGTCAAAGGGCCTGTCCAGGCATGTTCTAATTCGCTCTGGCCCAACCGAAAATCGTCGGAGGGTGCCTGAATCTCTTCGCGAGCTTGCGAGTGGTAAGGTCCAACATGAATATGTCGAATTTGCCCGTGAAGTCATCCGGAAACGAGGTGAGCAGAAGCGTTTTGGAATCCGGGGACCAAACGGGCTTAATGTTCATGGGCCAGTCGAATTTGTGAATGAACGTGGAATCGGTGCCGTCAGGATGCATCAGGCTGATGCCGTCCGCGCCGGTGAAACTCCACCACCCGTGCTTGTCGCGTATATGCGCGATGTAAGAAAAGTACGCAATCCATTCGCCCGAAGGCGACCAAGACGGCGTCCGACCCTTTGCGATCATCGAGACCACTCCGGTTTCGGCATCCATCACGAAAACCAATGGGACCGGCGGCTCATCCAGTGGCATCTCGACATCCGCGTCAAAGGCGATTCGTCGACAATCCGGGGACCAGCTGATGGCAATATTGCTCTTCTGCGACGGTGGCTGACCCACGGTTATCTTTCCTGTCTTGAGGTCGAGGATGCGGAAAAGGCTGGGGCCATTCGTAGTGGTGCGCGCGACACAGGCCAGTTTCGTTCCGTCCGGAGAGATTGAAACAGGACCATGGCGAAGTTCGAGGCCTGGGTATTCCGTCCACTTGTTGTCCGTCATGGAGTAGGTGCTGACGGTGAACCAGTGTCCGCTTCTCGGAGGCTCATAGTCACTGCCGGGCAGCGCCGAGGCAATGACACGTCCGTCTGCAGAAATGCTGGGCGAGTCGATCATCCCTGCTTTTCCTGGCAGCCTCCAGGTTTCATCCCCAGCGGTCACAGTAAGCTGATCGGGCGGCCAGCCCAGCAGAAGCGTTGCCCCTGGCAATCGCGGGATATTGCCGCCTCGCAAGTCTTCGCCTGAAGAACTGAGCACGGACAGGACGAGAATCGCCATCGCCATCCCAAATCTCGTGAATCCCTGCGTCCTCCCGCAAACGATTTTCATGCCCCAACTATAGTGCCCTTCCCGTCGCGGGGCCGGCACTATTGTGGCACCTTCGTTCCTGTCACAACGAGCCGCCGACACGTTCGGCAGGGTGGCCCATGCAAGCCCTCTTTTGGCTTGAGTGGGACCGCGCTACCTAACGAAGAATCGTGAACGCGCGCCGATTCTGCGGCCCGAAGCGGAAGATCGCAAAATGCTCGTCGAGGGACGCCGCCCGCTCGATTCCCAGCCGGCGCATCACTGCAAAACTGGTCCGATCCACCAGCGAAAAGTCCTGGTCTCTCCACGCCACGCCGATTTGCCAGGCAGCCTCCAGATCGGCAACGCCGGCTGGCTCCAGCACGGCGATGCCGCTGCGCATCCCGTCCCAGAATCGTTCGGCAGCCAGCCGCCCCAGACGATGCCGCAGCAGCGTCCACGTTTCCACCAGCACATGATCGGTGGTCACCAGAGATTCTCCGGCCTTCAGAATTGCCTTGGCGCGCCGGTTGCTCGCGTCGCCTGAATCCGCTGCCGCATACCAAACCGAAGTATCGACGAAAAGGCTCATCGGCGCGCGCTGCGACGGTCAGCGCCAAACGCTTCGGCGATCATCGCGTCCTTTTCGGCAGCGATGTTCGATCCCTCGGAACGCCCAAGATCGAAAACCGCCGCCGGATCCGCGCTGGTCTCCGGACGCGCCAGATCGCGCGCCACCAGACGCCGCACATATTCCGCCATAGAAACGCCCAGGTCGCTGGCGCGCTTCCGCGCCCGACGCTGGGTCTCGGCTTCCAGTGTGATCTGCGTCCGTGCCATCATGATGTCGCCATCTTACCATCACACTGACCCGCTGTTACCCACCGTGTCATGGCTCCAGCGCCTCTTTCGGCCTCCCACCGGCAATCCCCAAAATTTGTCAAGCTTTTCGCGCACGGTACGAAAGTGTTGTCTCTCATTCCATAACACTTCCATCCTTATACTCTCAAAGATATTTGGCGGGTTTATTCTCTGGATCTGATATTCTGAACTTATAGGGTTAAAGAAGAAAGTTTTTCCGTTTTTCGGAATCAAGCAAAGAGAAAAGCCTCGCTAAGCGAGGCTTTTCCTGTTGCCCAACTCTACTCCCGCTCGGCCCAGGCCGAGCCAGCTGCGCGCTCTTTGAAATCGCCGCCGGCCCGCTCGCCCCGAGCCCCTTCCCGGCAAGACCAGGTGTTATCAAGCTCGACAACATTTTTGAGCCAATAGTTTTCAATCGTTTGCCACAGCCCCACCCCTCAGGGGGGGTATGCCCCAACGGCTTTCGCCAGGATCTTCGCGCTCGCCCCTCACTCGTCTCCTGCTCGCCTCTCGCTAACAGCTTTTCGCTAATCGTCCATTGCTAAACCTCTCTCGCTGACCGTTTTCGCCAAACACCACAGCCACCAGCTGTTTGTTCTCAATCACTTCCACTCACACGCGCCACAACTCGCCCATTTTCAAATACTTGCGGGATAGCCAAAAGCAACCCGCCTGTTTCCAAACACATGCATTTCGAAAAGGGGGTAGGGGGTCAAAGCTTAAGCCAACCGAGCGGCCCGCACGGGCTCGCTCCGCGCTCGACCCTTGCTCGTCTTTCGCTAAACGCATCTCGCTAGAAGTTCTTCGCTAAACGCACTTCGCTAAACGTCTTTCGCTAATCTGTTCTAAGGACAAACCACCATGTGCCGAAACATCAAAATCCTCTTCAATTTCGATCCGCCCGTTACGCCCGAAGAAATCCGCGCCGCCTCGCTCCAGTTCGTCCGCAAGATCACCGGCTTTAACAAACCCTCGCAAGCGAACGAAGCCGCTTTTCTCGCCGCCATCGACGAGATCGGCGTCAGCTCCACGCGCCTTCTGCATTCGCTCGCGACCAACGCGCCGCCAAAAAATCGCGAAGAGGAAGCTGCCAAAGCAAAAGTGCGTGCCGCCGTCCGTTTCGGCGCCTGACTCCCGAGCTCTGGCGCGCCCGATTCTTGGCGAACAGCTTTTCGCTGGAACCACCAGCTACGGGCTACCGGCTTACACGTACTCCCACTTGCGCGCGAACCACCGCGCCAGCACGAACAGCACCACGCCCGAACCCACCAGAACCGCGATTTCCGGCCCAAGGCTGCTGATCGGCTCGTCGCGCCAGAAGATTTTCTGGTACCCCGAGATCGCCCACGAGTTAAATGTGAAGTAGCCGACCTTGAGCATCGCGTCGGACATCAGGAATTTTGGAAACATGCTTCCGCCCAGCGCCGACATGGTCAGGATGATCAGCGTCGAAAACGCTCCCAGCTGCGCCCTCGTGCGCGTCACGCTCGCCAGCAGCATCCCAAACGACGCCACCGCGAATGAGGTGATCGCCGTCATCACCAGGAATCCCGGAATATGCGTGAAAAAATCGAGATGAAACACCAGCGCCGCCCACAGAAACATCAGCGTCAGCTGCGCAAACGCCAGCAACGCGGAGTAGGTCAGCTTACCCAGCAGCAGCGTCGTCATCGTCACCCGCGCCGACAGCACGCGATCGAGCGCTCCGCTTTCCGACTCGTCCAGCAGGCTTCCGCCTGCGGCGCTCGCCGTGAACAGCAGGAACATCACGCCGACACCCGCCGCATAGTACGAAATCATCGGACTCTTCTTCTTCTCGCCCACCACGTCCTGGATATCGACAGCAACCATCCCTCCAGAATCCGCAGCCGGACTGGCGGTGGCCGAGCCTCCCGTTGCCGCGCTTGGCTGCGCATCCTGCTGATCCTGCCGTTTGCGCAGCGCCGCCAGTCCCTGGTCCATCTGCTGCCGCTGCTTCGGCGTCAGCCCGCCGATCTCCCGATCGAAATACTGCGACCCAACCGCCGCCATCGTCGCCGGCATCGAGATCATCACCGTCTTCTCGAGCATCCCGGCCACCACCTGCGCCGCAACCGGGTCCGAGCTGTCGTGCAGGATGCGAAACTTCGCCTGCGTTGATCCGGCCTCTGAGTTAGGCCCGAACGCAATCGGATGCGCGCCGAAACCAGCGGGAATGATCAACGCCGCCGGTGCATCGCCGCTGCGCACCGCGGCCTCCGCCGTCGCCGCTGTGTAATCGGCGGGCGCCGGATTCTCCTTCGTCACCCTGGGATGCGTCATCGCATCGAGCGATGGCTCCCGCAACAGCCCGCGCACCAGGCTCTTCGACGCGTCACTGTTGTCTTCATCGACCACCAGCACAGTAACTCGCGGCGTCGAAGAACCGCGCATGCTCCCGAAAACGAACCCGAAAATCGTGAAAAAACCAATCGGCAGAATGAACGACATCACGAACGCGCCGCGATCCCGCCGCAGCGACCGGAAGCTCGTCTGCAGAATCGTTCCGATCACGCCCGCAGCTCCTTTCCCGTCAGGTGCAGAAAAACCGACTCGAGATTCGGCCGCTGCAGCGTGACGTCGAGAACATCGAGCCCGTCTCCGCTCGCCGCTTCCAGAAGGCCGGCAATCTCGGCAGGCTTCTCGACCGAGCAAAACACCACCGAATCCTGCGCCGTCCCGCCGCGCGCCGCAGCCCACGCCGCCAGATCCACGCGCGTGGCTCCAACGTGCATCGTCACCGAGCTCCGCGATCCGAACGACTGCGCCACCAGCGCCTCCTTCGTTCCCTGCGCGATGATCTGGCCGTGATCGATGATCGCGATCCAGTCGCAGAGCCGTTCCGCTTCTTCCATGTAATGCGTCGTGTAGATGATCGTCGTGCCATCGCTGCGCAGCGCTTCCACCATCTCGAAGATGCGATTCCGCGACTGGGGATCGACGCCCACCGTCGGCTCGTCGAGCAACACCAGCCGCGGCCGATGAATCAGTCCTGCCGCCATGTTCAGCCGCCGCTTCATGCCGCCCGACAGCGTCCTCACCGGTGATCCCGCGCGATCGGCGAGCGCTGCCCACTCCAGACACCACGCGATGGCGTCATCGAGCGCGTTGCCGTGCAATCCCTGGTAGCGTCCGAACGCCTGGAGGTTCTCGCGGCAGGTCAGCAGCGGATAAACCGCCAGCTCCTGCGGCACCCAACCCAGATCCGCGCGCGCCGCGCTGGAGCCGACCGGATGCCCAAAGATGCTGATGCTGCCCGAGTCGAGCCGAACCCGGCCCACAATGCTCCGAATCAGCGTCGATTTTCCGGCGCCATTCGGCCCCAGCAACCCGAAACACGCCCCAGCCGCAATTTCAAAAGAAACATCGTCCACCGCCGTGACCGCGCCAAAGCGCTTCGCCACCGCGTCGACGCGCAAAGGGACCGGATTGGTGGGATCGCCAGACATGCGGCTCGCAAGGCTTAGAAGGCTTCCGAGCATAATAGCCGCTTTGCAGCAACGAGAAGTTAAATTCAGCGAAGCAAAGGCCTCCCACAATGGAAGGCCCTTGTTGATGGAACCGAAATTACTGCGCCGTCTGCGCCTGCGATGGCGCCGCTGCCGGCGGGGCCTCCGCCCGCGGAGCCGCCGGCTTCTTCGGCATTTCCTTCTTGCCCGGCGCAATAATCGCGTGCAGAGTGTTGCCTTCCATGCGCGGCATGAACTCCACCACACCGGTCTCGCCAATGTCCTGGATCAGCCGGTTGATGATTTTGTACCCCAGCTCTCGGTGCGCCATCTGCCGCCCCTTAAACCGCAGCGACGCCTTCACCTTGTCGCCCTCCTGCAAAAAACGGATTGCCTGGTTCCGCCGCGTCTCGAAGTCGTGATCGTCGATGGTGACGGAGAACTTCACTTCCTTGACGACGATCACCTTCTGCCGCTTCTTC
>PMAD01000228.1 GCA_003152415.1 Acidobacterium sp. | reverse complement strand
GCCTTCCATCCTGCCGAGCCCGAAGCTTCGCGGCCCACCGGGCCGGCTGCCGCGTCGACGCCGGCGCCGACTTTGAAGTGGCCGGACTGGAGGGCCTGCATGCCGCTGTCGTCCATGACCATCATGACGTAGGCCTGCTCCTCGCCGCCGATCTGCGCGCCGAAGCTCGCGCCGGAAAGCTGGAAGGGAGCGGGCGGGCTCCAGCGGCCGTCGCTGAGGCGGCAGGTGGCGACGCCATCGCCATGCTGCGCGCCGACGACGAAGCCGCCTTTGATCATCTTCGGGATGACGGCGACGCATTTGGCGGCCTTCAGCACCGCGTCGGGAATGCCGGCGGTGGATTGCGGCCCGGTTAGTTGCTGCATGATCTGGCTTGCCCGGTCGAGCTCCATGTCGGCCTTACCCTGCGCGAACGCGGGCACAGTGGTGGCGGCCGCCAGCATCGCGGCGGCCCATACTGCGATGGATTTCTTCATGATCGTGTCCTTTCTTTTGGAGGGAATTCTCTGCTGGAACCGATGGACTCCATCAAGATACGCGCTTCTCGTTTGATGGGGCTGGCGCCGCGCGGATGCCGGGGCGCCGACACAAGCTGCAGGGAGATGCGGCGGCTCGTAGAATCGACTGCAGCGATGGAACAACGCATCAGCATTGTGACGCTCGGGGTCGCGGACCTCGCGCGCAGCCGGACATTCTACGAGAGCCTGGGGTGGCGCGCCTCCCAGGCCAGCTCAGCGGCGGTTGTCTTCTTCCAGGCCGGCGGGATGATCCTGGCGCTTTACCCACGCGCCGACCTTGCGAAAGATGCCAGCGTTGCCGGGGAGGGGCAGGGCTTTCCCGGATTCAGCATTTCGTACAACGCCCGCACGCGCTCCGAGGTGGATGCGGTTCTTGCCGAGGCGGAGGTCGCCGGGGCGAAGATCCTGAAGCCTGCGCAGGAAGCTTTCTGGGGAGGGTATTCGGGGTACTTCGCCGATCCGGACAACTTTGCGTGGGAGGTTGCTTGGAACGCGTCGTTCCCGATTACCGAGGATGGGAGTATCCATCTGCCGGAGTGAGGCAGCCAGTAGCCTGCAGCTCGTAGCCGGTAGCCAGTAGCTGTACCCTGCTGCTATGCACATTGGGATTGTTGCCTGCTCCGCGGAAGGAGCCGCTCTTTGCTACCGGACCGTCGTTCATGAGGGCGAGCAGCGGCTCGGCCTCTACGCGCACCCACGGGTCACGATGGACTCGATTCCGTTCTCCGACTACATGGTGTGCGTCGACCGCGATGACTGGGCGGGAGTGGGGGAGCTTATGCTGCAGTCGGCGCATACGCTGGCGGAGGCGGGCGCGGAATTGCTGATCTGCCCGGACAACACCTTTCACAAGGGGCTGCCGTTCATCGAAGCACGGTCGCCGCGGCCGTGGCTGCACATCGCGGCTGTGGTGGCCGATGAGGCGGTTCGGCGGGGTTTTCATCGGGTCGGGATCACCGGGACAAAGTGGCTGGTGACGAGCGAGGTCTATCCGGAGCAGCTGACGGCGCGCGGGGTCAAATATGTTCGGCCGAACGACGCCGAACGCGAGGAGATCAACCGCATCATTATGGAGGAGCTGGTGTGCGGGGTCCTTAAGCCGGAGGCTGTGGCGTATTTCCAGAAGACAATGGCGCGCATGCAAGCCGAGGGGTGTGACGCGGTGGTGCTTGGGTGCACGGAGATTCCGCTGATTATGAATGACGGCAACTCGCCGCTGCCGACACTGGATTCGACGCGGCTGCTGGCACGGGCGGCGGTGATACGAGCAGTGAGTGGGGAGCAGGGAGCGGATAGTGTCAGTGAACAGTGATCAGTGAACAGTGATCCGAAAAGAAACGCAGGTCCTTCGCTGCGGCTGTGCCTTCGCTCAGGATGACAATCTTAAAAACAAACGCAGGGTCCTTCGCTTCGCTCAGGATGACACTTCTTTTTGTGGCGCGCTCGAACGGCGATTACAGCTCGGGGTTCAGCTCCAAATCTTCGAAGCGGCGGAGCTTGTAGATGGCGATGGAAACGATCCAGGCGAGGGCGAAGATGGCTATGATGCAGTAGCCGAGGACGCCGAAGTTGGAGTTGAGGCGGACGATGAATCCCCAGAAGACGCCCTGGAGATGGAGCTGGCCGCCGAGGAGGCCGAGGGCTTCGATGCCGCCGACAACTAATGCAACTACGACTGATACAGATGTGATGGTGAGGTTGTAGTAGAGCTTGCGGATGGGCTTGATATAGGCCCAGCCGTAGGCGCCGAGCATGAGGATGTTGTCGGTGGTGTCGATGAGGGACATGCCGGCGGCGAAGAGCACGGGGAAAACGGCGATGGACCAGAGCGGGAGGCCGCGGGAGGCTTCGGCGGCGGAGATGCCGAGGAGGCCGATTTCGGTGGCGGTGTCGAAGCCGAGTCCGAAGAGGACGCCGAGCGGGTACATGTGCCAGCTGCGGCGGATCATGGCAAAAATGGGGCGGAAGATGCGGGCGAGGAAGCCGCGATTGGCGAGGAGGAGGTCGAGGTCCTCGTCGACGTAGGGCTCGCCGCGGCGGACGCGGGTGAAGGTGGCGTAGACGGAGCGGAGGATGACGATGTTGACGATGGCGATGGCGAGGAGGAAGACGGCGGAGACCAGGGTGCCGATGACACCACCGATGTTGCGGTAGTGGTCGATGTGCTGCTGGAGCCTGAGCGCGGCGGCGGCGATAAGGAGCGAGCCGAAGATGACGATGGTGGAGTGGCCGAGGGAGAACATGAAGCCGACGGCGACGGGGCGCTTGCCTTCCTGCATGAGCTTNNAGCCATGCGGCGGCGTTGATGAGGATGAGGAGGGCGTAGATGCCGGCAACCTTGCCACGGACGTGGTCAGCGTGGTCGTTGAAGAGGTTGCGGAGGGCAGAGGGCATCGTGAGCTCGGGTCCGGAGGGCGGGCGATTTCTTCGGGGGGGACCGAAGCTGGATCAATTCTAGACTGTGGCGCGGCGAGGGGCGATGTGATGCATACCGCAGACGGTGGGGTGGTGGCGGGGTGCGGAAGATCGCGGCGTGGCTCGTGTCGGTGGGGAACGGGCGGGGCGGGATTTCGTAGTCTATTTCCAGGGATGGACGCGATGACTTCTGACTGCTTCGTCATGCGCCGGTTGCGGCGGCTGTTTGGGGCGGCAAGGGCGGTCCTGCCAGGCGCGGTGGCGGTGCTGGCGCTGGCCGGCGTGGTCGCTCCAGGGCGGGCGGCCGAACTGAAGATGAGCCGCGAGGCACTGCAGCGGACGCTGGAGCAGCAGCTGTTTGGCGGGCCGCAGGGGCGCATCTACCTGAAGGGCAGCGCGAAGTCGAGCTGCTCGGTTTACGCGGAGGATCCAGAGGTGAGCTTTGCCGGCGAGCGGGTGCGAGTGAAGGTGAAAGTCCACGCGCGGCTGGGGACGGCGGTGAGCGGGCGGTGCCTGGGGCTGAATCTGGCGCCGTCGGCGGAGGTCTCGGTGATTCCGGAAGCAGACGGGGAGACGATCGGGTTTCGCGATGCGCGGGTGGAGCACGTGAGCGAATCGAAGGAGCTGAATTTTCTTCTGACGCCGTTTCTGAGCCACCAGATCCCGTCGAGCATGAAGGTGAATGCGGCGGAGATGCTGCGCAAGGCGCTGGAGGGTTCGACGCAGACGACGGGTTACACGCTGTCGCTGGACCGGCTGAAGATTCACTCCATGACGATCGATGGGGACTGGATCGTGGTGGATGTGGATGGGGGCATGAGCGTGAAGTGAGGGCTGCGCTTTGGCGGAGAAGTTCGAGGCGGGTTCGGAATTTTCCGCATTTCGGGCGGCTTGCGGGAGTGGTTTTGATTTTGGTGGAGCTAGTCGGGCTCGAACCGACGACCTCCTCGTTGCGAACGAGGCGCTCTCCCAGGCTGAGCTATAGCCCCACTGTGGTGGGAAAGACTCTTTCGATTTTACGGTAGAGCGAGCCGGCACGCCAATGGAGCGTGCGAAGCGACTGGGAGAGAAATGCCGATTCGGGAAAGAGGCGCCCGGCGGGGGCCAAAGCCGGAGCCATTTTGCGGTGGTTACGGCGCCGGGCGCAGTTCCGTTTTGGTTTCCGGACAGTACTGAGGAGTTGATGGGCGGAATTTAGTGGTAGGGGCAGCGCACGGTTTGAGCCTACGCTGCTTGCTGTGGGGTGAACCTGGCCGGGCGGAAGCAGTGGTTTTGGGTTTCGTTCCGTGTCAGGGCACGGCAGCCGTGCCGTAACGGCAGCAAAATGCGTCCGGCTTTAGCTGTGGTGTGTCAAGAGGTTGCTGACCGAAATTCCGGAACGAGAGACAGGAGGGTTGTGATTGGCGGCAGTGTGAGGGTGATGCCAGTTGTAGTGATGGGTCCGGAGGGGCAGAGAGGCAGTGCGCTCAGCGGAGTTCTGATAGAGGCGGGCGTAGAGCCACTCGCGGATGGCGGTCTGGATGAAGCGTTCGGCCTTGCCGTTGGTGCGCGGCGTATAGATGCGGGTGTGCACATGGCGGAGATCGAGAGCACGACAGGTGTCGCGGAACCGATCGGCGTAAAAACAGGGGCCATTGTCGGTCATGACGCGGCGGGTGCGGATGCGAAGCGCGCGAACCAGTCGACGGCCTGAGCGAGGAAGCTGGCCGAGGAGAGGGCTTTTTCATCGGGCAGGATGGCGGTGAAGGCCATGCGCGAGTGATCGTCGACGGCCACGTAGAGGAACTCCCAGCCGGCGCCGCGGGTTTCGTCGCGGGGATTGTTTGAATGCTAAGTC
>PMAD01000201.1 GCA_003152415.1 Acidobacterium sp. | reverse complement strand
CCGCAGGTGGAACTGAAGAAGCTGCGGCGGAGCGTGTGGTATTTCGCGCTGCTGAATTTTGTTATCGGAGCGGGGGTGTGGATTGCGCACACGGTGATCCAGGTGGACAACCTGGCGCACCTGGGGGGATTCCTGAGCGGGATGGCGCTGGGAGTGCCGCTGGTGCCGCGCATTGGGGCGCCGCGCCCGAGGTTCCTGCGGCGGCGGGCGTTCGCCGTCGGGATCATGGCGTTTGCGCTGCTGCTGGTTGCGTGGGGACTGCGAGCGGCTTACGCAGTGCCGGCTCCGGGGTAAGGCTCTCCCACGGCCTGGGAGGTGAACTCCAAGCTACGCTGGATTCTGGTGCGGATTCTTTACGGGCCGAAGTGTTTATCGAGTGGCTGTCGTGGCGAACTTTTTGACCATCGCCAGGAGCAGCTTTCGGTCGCTGTCGTTGAGGTTCGTGGAATAACGGCGGATCTGGGTGAGGAAGCGGAGCTCGTCGTCGGAGAGTTTTTGCGACTGGAGCTGACGTCCCAGTGTGTCTTCTGCAAACAGTTGTGCAAGTGGCATTTCGAGGGCACCGGCGATCTTCGCGAGGGTGTCCAGCGAAGGAACGGTATGCCCGTTTTCAACTCTCGATAAGTAGCAGCGGAGAAGCCCCGTACGCTTCTCGATATCCCCCTGGGATAAGCCTTTTGAGAGGCGATATCCTCGTATGGTAATTCCAATTTTCATAGTGTTGGCCTTATAGACCGCACTTTCCCCTGTTGACTGCAAGGCAGAATCGATTCAAGTATTGCCTGCATAGTTAACACGTTCTCAGATTCACAAGCAAGAAGTATTTTTCGGACTTTGGTAATCCGCGAAGGCACCAAAGACAGTTACTAAACGCCGAAATTGCACAATAAATCAGGCACTTGGCGACGCAGAAAAAAGACGGGCCGCGGTTGGGCGGCGTCGAGCTCCAGGGAGTCGCACGCTGAGGATGCCTGCGAGGCGGAAATGCCTCGATCGCAAGGGGCGCAGGCTACTGAAGCGGTAGCGAGACGGGGCCATCAGTGGGACTGGGGTCATCTCCTCATGGGTGTATGTTAGTTGACTCGCCAGGAACTGATGCGAACGGTGCTGTGCATCGTCGGCGTCGGCGGCGCGGTAACCGGTGGTGTTACCCGGGTTTTCGAAGGCGTGCCCGGCGTCGGGGTAGATTTTCAGATCGGTGCTCTTGCCGAGGGACTGCATGGCGGCCTGGAAGGCGTGGACGTCGTCGGGGGTGATGCCGCGATCGAGGCCGCCGAAGTTGCCGAGCACGGCGGCGTGGATCTGGCCGAGGGCGGTCCTATCGGTGGGCAGGGAACCGTAGTTGATGACCACCGCCTTCAGGTTTGAGTCGGCCACGGCGAGCTGGGCGGCGAAGCCTCCGCCCATACACCAGCCGATGGCGCCAATGCGACGGGGGTCGACGTCGGGGCGGTGCTCGAGCCAGGCGACGGCGGAGGTGAGGTCGCGCACGCCGCGATCCTGAGGCAGGCCGCGCATCAGCTCATGGGCCATATCGGCGTCGGTGGCAACCTTGCCACGGTAGAGATCGACAGCCAGGGCGACGTAGCCTTCGTTGGCGAACTGCTGGGCTTGTTCTTTGACCCAGTTGTTGACGCCCCACCATTCCTGAATGACAACGACGGCGGGATGCGTGCCGGAACCAGAGGGTAGATAGAGAAAACCCTGGGCGGTGCCGTCGCCGCTGGGGAAGGTGACCGGGCTTTGGGCGTGGAGGGCGATGCAGGGGAGAACGAGGCTGAGAAGAAGGAACAGGGCTGGGGCGAGAACCTTGTTTTTCATGGCGGCTCCTTCGGAGGAAACCATACCTGTATCGCAGAAAAGCGCACGAGGAGGCAAGCGGGGCGAGGGGAATTTAAGAGAGGGTGCACGCATCCGCGCGGAAACAATTGCCATCGCACCTAAGGTAGCCGGTCGTTCAGGAGCCGCCTGGTGCCGCAGACCGCATCTATTTCGGACCCTCGAGATGCAGCGCAGGTCGATGTCGCCACGCGCTGGGGCGGCGACCCTCGTCTCTCCCACTCACCCCGTCGCCGCACGCTGTCGTGCTGGCGTCATCGGCTGCGCCGCCGCTGGCGCCAGGCACGGGCTCTGAGCCTCATCGTGGGGCGTGAGCTGGTGCGGACGGACGTGCTGGAGGTGGCAGCGGGGCTGGCCTTCTGGTCGATGCTGTCGATGGTGCCGCTGCTGATGGCACTGGCGGCGCTGCTCTCGATGCTGCGGATACCGGGTTTGCTGCCGCAGCTGCTGGGAGTGCTGGCGATGCTGGTGCCCGCGGATTCTCTGGCCATGGTGGAGAAGATGGTAGGAGGACTGCTCGCTCCGCATCGGGGGATGCTGTCGTTTGGGATCGTCATTTATATCTGGTCGACGACGACCGGGTTTACGGCGCTGATTACGGCGCTGAACGTGGCGTACGACGTAACGGCGCCGCGTTCGTGGCTGCGGGACCGGCTGCAGGGGCTGATCCTGGCGTGCACGAGCGGGGGCCTGCTGACGATATCGCTGCTGGCGCTGCTCGCCGGGCCGGGTTTCGGGCATTTCATGGGGACGGTTATTCCGATTCCGGCGTCGCTGGAGAGAATGTGGCCGCTGATCCGGGTGGCAACAGTGTTTGTGGCGTTCGTGGTGGCGCTGGAGCTGGTGTATTTTCTGGCGCCGAACCGGAAGCAGCGGTTTACGTCGACGCTGCCGGGCGCCGTTGTGGCGATTGCGCTGTGGTTTGCGGGATCGGCGGGGCTGTCATTCTACCTGAACCACTTTGCGCATTACTCGCGGTTGTATGGGGGGATGGGCGCGGTGACCGGGCTGATGTTCTGGATTTATCTGACGGCGCTGGCGATTCTGATTGGGGCGGAAGCGAATGCGGAGCTGGCGAAGCGGCGGGATTCGCTGTTTCGTGGGCATCTGAAGGCGTTGGAGCGGGAGCAGTTGGCGGCGAAGGTGGGGGCTTTGCAGGAAGGCAGGATGCAGAAACGGCCTGCTGCTTAGGCGGGATGCTCGATTCACGATTGTGGGTCCTTCAAGCGGGCCTCGGATCGGTAAAGCGGTCGTTGCTTTGGGAGGGGCCGCTGGGATTCCCGAAATGGGCGAGTGGGGTTACCCATGATTGGATACAAAACAAAATTGAATTGAAGATGTGACCGCCTGGGCTTTAGCTTCTTGCTGTGGGGTGAACCTGGCCGGGACCAACGGGGTGGCGGGTTTTTCGCGGGGCGCCCGTAATTTCCGAATCGCCGGCCACACAGAATGTCGCCGGAAGTTGCCGTATGATTTGGCGAAGGATCGGCAGCAGTGACCAGGGAAGAGTTCGCAAGCTTTGTAGAGGAAACGCTGGAGGAGGTCATTCGCCTCGCAGAGCAAAAGTGTGGCAACGCGCTGCCTCGGTTATACATCTTCAAGTGGCTGGGTCGCACACAGCCTCTCATCACCCAGAACGTGGTCGAATACATCGTCCAGCGGGTTTTCGTGGATGAGGAACACATCTACCCGTGTGTCGACATTGGGGTAGGAGACTTGGGGGATGACGGCTCGCTTCTCATCGTAGGGAACGTTGCCGGTTATGCTCCGCGGCCATTCGGTGAGAACTGGACGGGGCGCAAAGGCCCATTCGTCCGCATAGTTGGGGCGGCACTGCTAAACAGGATTGCGGGCAGGCCAGTGGGTTCGTCCACCGATGACGTATTCGGGTACATCATTCCAGACATGCCGAATCTGAAGTAACGGTGTTTGGGCCAGTCACCGGCATCCGAAAGTAAGAGGTACTGGCGGCGTCCTCGCACTGACCTGATGTGTCTTTCGGCTGGAAGGAACAACCGCAGATCCTTCCGCCTCGCGTAGCTCGGCGTCAGGATGACAGGTTGGGTCGTGATGCGGAAACGCCCCGCTGGTAGGCGGGGCGTTTCGTCTCAAGCTTGAAGGGAATGCGGGCTACTGAGGGGCGCCGACTGCGGGGGTTGCCGCTGTGTCGGGCGTTTCGGGGGCTTGTTTCGCGGCGAAGTAGCTCGAGGTCCACAGATCGCGATAGAAGA
>PMAD01000203.1 GCA_003152415.1 Acidobacterium sp. | reverse complement strand
CGATCCAGCTCCGTGAATCCCCGCACCTTTTCCAGCTGCCACGCCAGCTCCGCGATCGCGCTGTGCCCGCGTTCAAAATCCACCCCCGCATGCGCTGCCACGCCTGTTACCCGCACCCTGTAACCGCCCACGCCCTTGCGCGCCGTCTTGTACGCGCCCTTCAGCCCCTGCGCCGGCTCCAGCACAAAAACCGCCGTGCACTCCAGCGCCAGCTTCTCCGTAATACCCCTTGAGACCGCGCTCCCCACCTCTTCATCACTGTTCAGCAGAAAAATCACCGGCCGCCGCCGCGCCTCCTGTTCGCGCAGGATCGAAAGTGCCGTCAACCCCATCGCGACGCCCGCCTTCATGTCGAGCACGCCCGGACCCCATGCCCGTCCCTTCGCGACCCGGAACGGCATGCTCCTTAGTGTCCCCAGCGGCCAAACCGTATCAAGATGCCCCAGCAGCATCACCGGCGCGAGTTTCCTCTCCGCCTTTCCCGAACTCCCGAAGCGCAGCTCCAGCACATCGCCAAACGTCCGCTGCCGATGCCGCCGCACTCGTCCACCGAGTTCGGTCGCCATTTCCACAACCGCATCCACACAGCGATCCACAGCCCTCTTGTCATCGCTGGGCGACTCGATTGCGACCAGGTGGCGTATCCAATCGTGCAACTTTCGCTCGCTGGCCGCGACCCCGTTTTGTAGCGAATTATTACCGTAAGTAGCTTGTTTCTTGTGAGTTGCCATATGAATAATCTTCCCAGGTCCTGTGACTCTTGGGAAACCGAGTGTGNNCGCTTGGCTGAATCATCGCACCTGGAAAATACGATTTCCTCCCCGATTGACTTCTCCGGCGTTGGCCTTCACAGCGGCGCTCCCGTGCGCATGCGCCTGCTCCCAGCCCCTGCTGGCTCCGGCGTCGTCTTCCGCCGCACCGATCTCGACGGATTCGAAATCCCCGCCACCGGACGCAACGTCGCCAAAGTCAGCTACGCCACCAGCCTTATGCGCCAGGGCGTCCTCATCTCCACCACCGAGCACCTGCTCTCTGCCCTCCTCGGCTCAGGCGTCGACAATGTCCTCATCGAGCTCGACAACCTCGAGCTCCCCATCCTCGACGGCAGCGCTCTCCCCTACACCCAGGCCTTCCACGCAGTCGGACTCAAGACCCAGCGCCGCCGTCGTGAATACCTCCGCATTCTCAAGAGCGTCGAGGTCCGCGAAGGCGATAAGTTCATCGGAGTCTATCCGGGCGACGGCTACTCCGTCTCTTACAAAATCGACTTCCCTCCGCCCATCGGTCGCCAGGGATACATCGTCGACCTCGCCACCGGCGCCTACGAGCGCGAAATCGCCCCCGCCCGCACCTTCGGCTGGCGCGAAGACGAAAAAATGCTCCGCGACATGGGCCTCATCCGCGGCGCCACCGAAGAAAGCGTCATCGTGCTCTCCCGCCAGGGCGTCCTCAACGGCAACCTCCGCTTCCCCGACGAGTTCGCCCGCCACAAGGTCCTCGACCTCATCGGTGACCTCGCTCTCGCCGGCCACCACATCCTCGGCCATGTCGTCGCCGAGCGCGCTGGACACGCCATGCACACCGCCCTCGTCTCCCGCCTCCTCCGCGACCGCTCCGCCTGGCAACTCGTCACGTTAGAAACCGAAAAAGCAAAGGCGAAAGCAAAACCCGCCCCCGCCCGCACCCCCAGCCTCGTCACCGCGTAGCTTGTCTTAGTTCGCCGGCTCGCCCGTTGGCAAAAAACGCACTCCCGCCACCAACGTCCCCGACGCCAGCACATCCCGCAGCTTTTCTGGATTATCCCCGCTCGTCCGCGCCGCCTCCGTCACCAGGCGAATCGCCTCCGTCACCCCCGTATTCGCCGGCAACCGGAAAATCCACGGCACATTCGTGGATGTCAGCGCCTTGTCGTCACTCAACGCCACCACCGGAACGAACGTCTTCAGCGCCAGCTGCTCCCCCAAATGCGCCGAGTCGCGATCCAGCGCCACGATGGCCAGCGCATGCTCCTCCATCAGCGCCTGCACCAGCTCCGTCGACGCCACACCCCAGTTCTGATCGCTGTTCACAGCAACCAGACCGGGTGCCCCATCCTGGTGCGCATGTTTTTCGCGCAGCAGGGTGGGAGTGTTCCCGTCCTTTAGAGCTTCCACCACCTCCGCCGCCCGCGGCCCAAAAACTACAATCTTCGCCTGACCAGCGGGAATATCCGCCTCATGCGGTCCTGCATAATCAACCCCATCCTCACCCACCCGCGCATACGGGCACGATCCCGGGTGCCCCATATCTGCCTGCCTTTGGCAGATGTGGGATACCACTTCCGCCTGTCCTCCGATGGCAGCCGCCGATTTTTCTGCAGCGGCACCCATCCCCGCTACCCGATACGTAATCTTCCCGTCCCGCACCGTCCCGAAATACATCCGGCTCACATTCTTCTGGTTCGGATCGAACACCATACGCCCCGTCACGCCGTCGTACTCGTAAATCTGCGCCAGCGCATCGTGGATCCGCGCCCGATTCAGCCCCGCCCTGCAAATCGATTCCAGCAAAGCGTTCATCGCGTCGTACGCCAACGCCGCAAATTGCTCCGGCTTCTCACCAAACTTCGCCGTGTACCGCTGCTCAAATCCCGTCCAGCGAGGGTTCGTCCGCGTCGGATCGTAAGGAAACACCGCCTCAAATCCCTCCGCCGCCGGTCCCGCCTGCGCCAATAAATCGTCTCCCAGCGTCCGATAGCTCCCGAACACCCGCTGTTTCATCCCCAGCTCGCGCATCTGCTGCAGTATCCCGGCCGCCTGCGCCTCATCGCCCCAAACCACAATCCCATCCGTCCGAGAATCCTGAATGATCCTCAGCGCTCGCCGAAAATCCGTATCCCCCGGCAAAAACTTCTGCTCGATCACCACCGGATGCCCCAGCCGCCGCGCCGCATCGCGAAACTTCACCACTCCCAGCCGCCCATAGCGGTTGTTCACTCGCAACAGCGCCACCCTCTTCAGCCCCAGCTCCGTAAAAATCCGCCGCGCCAGCGTGTAACACTGCACGCGATCATCCTGAATGTCCGTGAAATACCAGGGAATGTACGTCTCCGGAATCGTCGCATCCGTCGACGCCGAATTCACGATGGGTATCTCCGCCCGCAGCGCCACCCGCAAAATAATGTGCGTGCTTTCCGAGCTCATGCTGCCAAAGATCGCCCAGTCCTTCTCGTCGTAGATCATCTTCACCGCTTCGTCCGACGGCGAGCCCCAGATCGCCGGATCCGTCGGCCGCTCCTCCCCGGACTCTGCGCCAAACTGCCAGTTGTTGTAGTCCTCGTGCACCATCAGCCGGAACGGCTTGCCCCCATACCCGCCGCGCGCATTCGCCTCATCGATCGCCAGCTGCGCCCCATGCAGCATGCGCAGCCCAAACACCTGATCCGCCTGCTTCTCAATCGGCCCCAGGAATCCAATCCGCACTTCGCTGATGTCCGTCGGATCGGGCACGTCGCGCCCCGCCCCCGAATAAATGTTCGGGTTCGTGTAATTCAGAAAGTACGGTGTGGCGAATTTCCCGAACGGCTCCAGGTCCTTCGGCGTCCCGGCATACGGTTCAACCGTCCGATCCGGCGGTGGTCCCGGCGGATGCGCCCCGCACGGGCACCCCGGCCCCGGCGTCGCCGATCCCGGCCCGCCGCTCTGCGCTCCCAGCCCGCACGTCAACAACAGCGCCGCGGCCAGCACGCCCGCCCGGCGCGCTCCGCTCCTCATCCCGCCCGCCCTCATGGCTACTCCTCTTTTTTGGCCGTCCGGAACATCGCGATCGCCTCGATCTCCACCAGCAGCTCCGGCCGGCAAAGAATCGCCTGGATTCCCGTCGAAGCCGGCACAGGATCGAGCCCCTGCTCCGCGAAAAACGCCGTCCGCTCCTCGTTGAACGCCTCGTAATCCCGCTCGATGTCGCGCAGATAGCAGCTCGTTCTCACAATGTCCTTCCACGTCGCGCCTTCGCTCGCCAGCAACCCGGTGATGTTGGCAAACGTTCGCCGCACCTGCGCGCGCAGATCGCCAATATGCACGCTCCGCCCCTCCTCATCGATGCTCGCCGTCCCCGAAATCAGCAAAATCGTCAGCCCGTTCAGATCGATCCGCATCCCGCGCGAAAACGAGCTCGGCTTCGCATAGGCATACGCCTCGTTCAGAACCCCATAGTTGGTGATCGCGCGCTTCTCAATCGGTGTGTGCGCCAGACCTGCAAGCAATTCAGCAACTGCACTCATAGAATCCCCTCCTTATCGTTGATAAACTCCGTGATTCAATCCCTTCGCCGTCGCGACCCAGATGTCGCGCCCCTGAAAATCGATCCCCAGAACGTAGTTATGCGCCGGTGCCGTCTCCACCGGAATCTCCGTCACNNCCCTTAATAAAGTTGATGAAGTTACTCGGCAGCCCACTATCTTTCGTCAGGAAGTTATGCCAGTTCCGTCCGTCATAGTGACTCGCGCCAAAGTAAGTCGCCGCCCAGACCACGCCATCCACATAACTCACCGACGTCACAATTTCGTGGATCAAGCCCTGATCCTTCAGCAGCACAATCTCGTTCTCGCCGTCCGGATCGTCGTACTTATCCCAAACGCCGGTCTTCTGATTCAATTCCAGCAGACCGCTGCCCCAAATCGCGTAATACACCTTGTCCGGAGCCGCCGAAACCCCATAAGCCCAGATCTCGACCATCGGCGTGTTGCGCTCGTTGTAAAGTGACCACTCTCCGGTCCGCGTGTTCAGCCGGCACGCCCCCGCCGCCGTCGCCACCCACACGTTCTCGCCTTCGACCGAAACGCCATACACCACGTCGTTACTCAGCCCCGAATTCAGCTGCGTGTACGTGTCGATCCGCCCCGCCGAAATCCGGCTCAGCCCCCCCATCGTTCCCGCCCACACATCGCCGGTCCGCTTGTCGAGCGCCAGCGACAACACCGCGCGATGCGCCAGCCCATCCGCCGTCGTGTAGGTTTTCCAGCTTCCGTTTTCGTAGACCGCCAGCCCGTTGTTCGTCCCCGCCCAAACACGATCCCCATCCACCAGCACCGAAAATACGTGATCGTCCGGCAAGCCATTCGCCGTTGTGAAGTTTTCAAACCGGAACCGCGGCATCGAGGGCACACCCTGTGTCTGCGTGTCCGCATGAATCTTCCGCGCTGGCCGTGCGCTGGTCTGAGCCGCCAGGCCTATTGCGCCAACCGCCAGCAAAACTCCGACAATCGTCGCCTTTCTCATCGCGTCCTCAAATACTCCACCAGGTCGTTCAGCTCGTCCTTGGTCAGATCGTTCGTCCGCCCGTGCCGATCTTGCGAGTTGTAAACCGTCCATATCTCCTCCAGTGACTTGGCCGACCCATCGTGCAGATAGGGCGCCGTCAGCGCCAGGCTCATCAGTTGCGGCGTATCGAACAGGCTGCTGTNNNGAATCGGCTGCCCCAGCTTGTCGGCCACGCGATTGAAGATCACCCGCCCCCGCTCCTGCGCCGGCGTCAGCTCGCCGTTCGCCGCGCGGAATCGATTCGGCCGCGACGGCAAACTCCGGATGTACGTCACCAGATCCACCAGCGTCTGGTCGTCGAAGCTCTGCGACCGGTAGAAATACTTCTCGGTCCGCGGCCCGCACTCCACCCCCAGCGTTGGATTCCCGCCGTTCCATTTGAACGGCTCCGTCCCCCGCAAATCCTCGATCAGCCGGT
>PMAD01000200.1 GCA_003152415.1 Acidobacterium sp. | reverse complement strand
TGCAGGGCGAAGTGCAGGGCGAGAGACGCATCGTTACCATTCGGGTCGCGATTGGCGTGGCCATGCGCGTCACCATTCGAGGAGGAGCATTTCGGCGCAGAAGCCGGGGCCCATGGCGGCGAGGATGCTGCGGGTTCCGGGGGCGGGGCGGCGGTGCTTCATGATTTCGTCGAGGACAACGAGGACGGACGCGGACGATAGGTTGCCGACGCGGCGGAGTGCTTCCCAGGAGACCGCGAGGTCTTCGCGGGTGAGGCCAAGGGATTCGGCGGTGGCTTCGAGGACCTTGGGGCCGCCGGTGTGCATGATCCAGGAACCGATGTCGCGGCGAGTCATGCCGTGGGCGGCGAGGAAAGCGTCAACGTTGGGGCCGAGGTTTTCGACGACGACTTTGGGGACGTTGGGGGAGAGAACGATGTTGAAGCCTTTTTCGGAGATGCTCCAGCCCATGACATCTTCGGTGTTGGGGTAGAAGACACGGTCGCTGGCGAGAATGCGGGGGCCGCGGCGGGGGATGTTGTCTCCGGCGACGAGGACGGCGGCGGCGCCGTCGCCGAAGAGGCCGACGGAGATGAGGTTGGCGACGGATTTGTCGTCGCGCTGCCAGGTGAGGGAGCAGAGCTCGACGGAGAGAAGGACGGCGATCTGGTCGGGATAGGCGCGGACGTAGTCGGCGGCGCGGGCGAGGCCGGCGGCACCGGCGACGCAGCCGAGTCCGAAGATGGGGTTGCGGCGGATGTTGGGCGCGAGATGCATGCGGTTGACGAGGCGCGCGTCGATGGACGGGCTGGCGATGCCGGTGACAGAGACGAAGAAGATGGCGCGGAGCTGATCGGCGCGGAGGCCGGCCTGTTTGACGGCGCAGTCGATGGCGCGCTCGCCCAGGTCGACGGCGACTTCAATCCAGGCGTCATTGGTTTTGCCCCATGTGTCGAGGGCGAGGTATTCCTCGAGGCGCCGGGAGAAGTAGCGGCCGTCGACGCCGGTGCGCAGGTGGAGGCGCTCGACGATGGAGGCGACTTTGGGGTCCTGTCCCCAGTAGGGCAGGAGAGCGTCGAGGAACTCGCGCTGCGTGTAGTAGTGCGGGGGGAACGCGGTAGAGGTAGCGAGAATGTGCATGCAGGTCTCTGGGTTGAGATTCCAAGGTATCTTGCCGGGCAAAGAGTTTCAAAGGCAGCACACCACAGAGGACACGGAGAGCATAGAGAATCGCCGATTCATTTCTGACACACTCCACTTCCCTTTGACTCGCTACGCTCGCTCCGGGTCCGTTGGGAATGATCAGTCGTTACTGTTGCCATGATGGGAGGCTTTTTTGACGGTGGCGTCAGTGCGATGTCAGGAGATTGTCGGGAATCTGCCGCTCCTCCTGATGGGCCGTTGCCATGGGCAATTCGACGACGATCTCGGCGCCGCGGGGTGAGCGATTGCGGGCAACGGCGCGTCCGGTGTGGGCGCCTGCCACCGCGCTTACGAAGGCCAGGCCCAGGCCATGGCCCTCCGACTCGCGACCCTTGACGAAGCGCTGGAAAACGCGAGGGAGCAGGTCGGCGGCGAAACCGGGACCATCGTCCTCCACTGTAATGCGGGCCGAAGGGCCCTGGGCGGCAACGGCGATGGAAATGTGGGCGTGGTCGCCCGCATAGCGGAGCTCATTCTCCATGAGGTTCGAAAGCAAGCGCGTGCAGAGGGAGAGGTCGGCGGTGACGAGGACCGGCGCCGGGGCGGTGACGGTGAGCTGCTGGTTGCGATCAGCGAAGGCGGGAGCGTACAGCTCGGCTACGCGATGGACAAGGTCGCTGAGGTCGACGGTTTCGCGGTGGAGGCGGAGGGCGCCGCCATCGGCTTCAGCAAGGTCGAGGGAAGTGGTGATGACGTCAGAGAGGCGGTCGAGGTGTTCGATGGCGCTGGCGACGAGTTCGGAGGATTGTTCGCGGTCTTCGAGGGAGAGCGCGACTTCGAGGCTGCCGCGGACGGAGGTGATGGGGCTTTTGAGGTCGTGCGCGACGGCGTCGGTGAGGGTGCGGAGCTGGTTTACCGAGGAGGAGACGCGGTCGAGCATGTTGTTGAAGGTGCGGGCGAGGCGCGCGACTTCGTCCTGCTGGCCGCCGACGGGGACGCGGGAGCTAAGGTCGTCAGAGCGGATGCTGGCGGCAGCGCCGGTGATGGCGTCGACGCGCTTGAGCATGCGCCGCAGGCCGAGCAGGGTGAGGAGGAAGCCGAAGGCCACCATGAAGACCCAGCCGAGGAAGAAACGCAGAAGGAGCTGGCGGAGCAGGTGCGCCGCGCCCGAGTCGAGCAGGCCGAGATAGAGGCGACCGTCGCCCGGGCGCATGTCGAGCCCAACGACGCGAAAGGGCTCGCGCCAGCCGCTGACGCGAAGCGAGACAGGTGATCCCTGGGGGATGTTCATGCCGCGCAGAGCGTCGAGGAATTTGGCACTGTCGTGCGGGCCGACCCAGACGGGCGGATGGGAGGGGTCGCCGGTTTGCGCGAAGAAGACGGTGTTGCCTTCGACGTGGCGTCCGCCGCCGTCCCAGGAGACTTCCTGGGAGGCGAGCTCGGCGACTTCCTCAACAATGCGGTCGTAGAGGGCGTCGCGGGGCGTGTTGAGGGCGACCTGGCGGAGGGTTTCGCTCTCGCCGGTGAGCCACGAGTCGCTGCGTTCGCGCACAGTGCGGGCCACGATAAAGTACATCGCGAGGAAGACGGCGGCGCTGCCGGCGGCGAAGACGAGGGTGCTGCGCAGCGCCAGTCGCCAGGCGGCGGTCCGGTAAAACGAGCTGCCGACGCGGGAGAGCATTGGGGAATCTTAGTCCCGGAGAAGATAACCGACGCCGCGGATGGTGCGGATGAGCGGGTGCTGCGACTCGCGGTCGACTTTATTGCGGAGGCGATGGATGTGGACATCGACGATGTTGGTGGAGGTGTCGATGCGCATCTTCCAGACATGGTCGAGCACCATGGCGCGGGTGACGACGCGGCCGACGTTGCGGCAGAGGTATTCGAGGAGTGCGAATTCCTGCTGGGTGAGCTGGAGCTCGATGCCTGCACGGCGGGCTTCGCGGCGGATGAGGTCGATTTCGAGATCGGCGACGCGGAGGCGGGTAGTTTCCGACTGGCCGGGCGTGCTGCGGCGGAGGAGCGCGCGGATGCGTGCCTGGAGTTCGGCGACGGCGAAGGGCTTGGTCATGTAGTCGTCGCCGCCGCGTTCGAGACCGAGGACGCGCTCATCGACAGAGCGGCGCGCGGAAAGGATGAGGACGGGAGAGACGACGCCCTGGCAGCGAAGGCGCTGGATCAGCTCCAGACCGTCGATGTCGGGGAGAGTGAGGTCGACGACGAGCGCATCGTGGATGCCCTCGAGGGCGAAGCGCTCGGCTTCGGCTCCCTGTCCGCAGGCATCGACGCGAAAGCCGGATTCGGCGAGAGCGCGGGTGAGGAACTCGCGAATGGTAGTGTCATCTTCGACGACGAGCAACCGCATGGGTCTCCCTTTGGGGTGCGCTCCTCGCACGAGCGCCAATGCGTCGTCGAGGCGACCGTGTGCAGTGGAGGAGATTGCCTTCAGATTACTCCGGCGCTGGACCTCGGAAATAACGCAGGATTACAACGCGTTCATAGTCAGGACGGCTGTCGGTTCCGTGATTGGACGAACGGGTCTAACTGGCGTGAGCGGGAATCGGCGTGCTTGCGGCCGGGGTGGGGCGTGGGGCAGCCTTCTCCGCGGCCGGGACGCCGTGGGCAGTGAGGGTGGAGGGCCGGCTCCTCAGTATGCGCAACGAGGACAGCCCCTACGGTTCGCGCGCGATTGCAGGATGTCCACCAGGGGCTGTACGTCCTTCTCGTGCACCTGAAAGACGGCTTCCTGGATGACGTGCGAACGGCGGTCGACCCAGGAGACCGCGACGAAGAAGCTGCGATTGCGATGATGCACCAGGCCGACGCCGATCGCGGGCAGGACACCGAGATGATGCGACACCTGGGACCAGTTGCGGGTGGATTGCAGATCGGTCCAGGGGATTTCGATCGCGCCGGAAGCGCCGGCAGCGGGGCGAAACACGACCTGATCGGGGAGTGAGGTATCCAGACCTCCGGCGATACCGTTGGCGACGGGGGTGGTTCCTCCCACATACAGCGCGGGCCAGTCTTTCTGCCCCTGGGCGGTTGCCACACCGAGGAGGGCCAGGAGCAAAAGCAGGGCGGTTTTCGCAAATCGGCGGTGCTCTACGCCGACTGGTGCAGCGGCGGCCAGTGTTTCACGACGAATCCTGAAGGCCTGGGACAGGTTGCGCACATCGCGACGCCACATGGGCAGGACGATGGACATGGCGAGGCCCTCGGCGTTGCAGAGGATGCCGACGATCAGCGATGCGCGGAATAGCGGAGCGGCAGAATGGCTGGCGAAGGCTGCCGTGACGGCAATGGCCATGAGCAGTCCCCAGGTTTTCGCCAGCCAGGAGTGGTAGCTGGAGGGTTTGCCGAATTTCGCGAAGTCGAAGACGAACCTGGCCGCTTCGGCTGCGAACAGAGCGCAAATCAGGACGGCATTGCTGTTGCAAAGTTGGGGTTGACCGATCCAAAGAGCGATTGCAACGCAGAGATAGAAAAAGGTGTCGGCCATGGAGTCGAAGAGGCGGACGCCGGCGGTATCGCATTTCCAGCGGCGCGCGAGTACGCCGTCAAAGATGTCGGAGAGGAGGGCGCTGAGCACGAGAGAAGCTAGGGCGACGCCGCTCCAGTTGCAGGCCGCGCCGGCGATGAGGATGGGGCCGAGGGCTGCACGCATACCAGCCATTCCCCAGGGGAGGTGTTCTTTTCGGAAGAGGAATCGCATTTTGGGCTCCTCTCGGCGGGAACGCCGATGAGAAGAGCGTAGACGGCGGGGATCGGCGTTTGGCGGGCGTTGCGTACAGTTTTTGGAGTGTCACAAAGACAAGAAATCGGAGTATTGGGCGAGTTCGTCGCGAGCTGAGTCGGCGAGTAGCGGGAAGGTGACGACGCGGGGGTCGGCGCGGAATTCGCGGAGCTTTGCGGTGAGGACATCGCAGAGGACGATGGAAGCCTGATCGAGGCCGCGACGCCAGTGCGACTGGTGCGGGTCGCGGAAAAACAGGGATTCAGCGGGTACTCCGGCGGCGATGAGCATGGTGCGGGCTGTGCCAAGGAAGTCGGGCCAGCGGGAGACGATGGCGACGAGCTGGCCCAGCGGCACCGGCAGCCAGGGTGCGAGCCATGCATTGGCGGAGCGGATGGGGAGCACTGCGAGCTCCGCGCCGGGAGGCAAGATACCGCGAATGGGTCCGGCTTTGCTGGGCCGGCAGACATAGACGGCGGGGGGTGCGGCTTCGTGCCGTGTGCAGTCTTCGATCGAGGCTGCGGAGACGGGGAGCGAGGCTGCGGCGCGCGTTTCTGCGAGCAGAATCTGGCGGAG
>PMAD01000275.1:5932-11047 GCA_003152415.1 Acidobacterium sp. | reverse complement strand
TCAATCAGCGCATTGGCCTGATCTCATTTCGTTCGGCATGCCTGCTTGAGATACCCGTCATTCGGACGGAAAGGAACTCCCGCTTCGTTCCCTGCCGCGAGGGATCAGAGGCTCCCCGATTACCGCGATTCAAGTACGACAAAGTGTTCTGTGTGGCAGATAAAGACGCGCCGGAAAAGGCCCAGGGGCAAGAGCCCGTCGAAATCGCCTGCCGCAGAGGCTTTGCCGAGGCCGGTGACCGCGACGAATGGGACGCTGGGCAGTTTCACCGAACCGATCCGGACATTCTGGGGCGGAACGTGAACGAAGGTCTCTTCGACTCCGTTGGCGCCGGTTCCGAATTCCATTGCGGAGGGGGAGAGGTGAATCGCCAGGCAGGAAAACGCGTCATAGAGGACCGGAGCGGTGGCGCCGGAATCGAGTTTCATGCGAAGGGGCCGCATTCCATCGGAAAGGTTCACGGTAACGACGAGTGAGCTGAGCGCCTCGGCGCCTCCCGCGGAGTGAACCGAGGTCTCGAGGGGAATGTGCGGGCCCTTGATGGCTGCGCGCATGACGCCGGTATCGTCGAGGCAGAGCCTATTGTGCGCATTGTCGATCAGCACGTCGAAGTGCTGGAGGAAGTCCTCGCCGAGAACGCCCTGGATGACGATGCCGGCTCCGCGCATGGGCTGGAGGCTATAGACGAGGAGACGCGTGCTCGCAACGCTATGCGAGCCGACCTCGACCCGATCAACCTGCGCGAAGGCAGCCGAGGCATGGAAGCCGGCGCCGGTAATCTCCGCGGACCCTTCGGTCGTCAAATGCAGCTCGGCAGCGAGAGATGAGTCGACGATCGTGATCTCGGTCCCGGTATCCAACAGAAAGTTGTAGGGGCCAGTGTGGTTGACAAAGACAGAGACGGTGTCGACAGCCTGATAGCGGTTTGCGGGATGAAGGGGTACACTTGCGGCATTTCCAGGGCACTGGGTTTCTGCGTGGAGACTGGAAACCAGGGTCGTTGCAAGAACGACGGTAGTGAGCCAGTTGCAAGGCGTCATTGCGAGTGCTCCTCAGCCGGGTTGGCTGAGGGCACTCTGGGCGCATGCGACTCCACGATCTTGAAGGCATCCTGATCAGTTTCTGGAAGGCAATGATGAAATCCTGAGGGTCCATGAGGAACTTATGATCGGCAATAAGTCCTTCATTTTCAGATTCGCGGATGTGGAAGCCCGCGAGCGGGAGTTCTGTCTGATCAAGGCAGGGGAAGTGCTGCCCGTCGAGCCGAAGGCATTTCGGGTGCTGCTGTTCCTGCTGCGGAATCCGCAGAAGCTCATTACGAAAGAAGAGCTGCTGGACGCGGTTTGGGGGGAGACGGCGGTTTCAGAGAATTCCCTGACGCGTGCGATTGCAGTGCTGCGGCGGGTGTTGGGGGACGAAGCGCGCACGCCGCGATTTATCGAGACGGTGGCGACGGTCGGCTACCGGTTTGTTTGCAAGGTTGAGGTCACTGAAGACACGTCGGTTCTCGCAGAAACGGGGGGAGGGCCCAACCTTCCGCGCGAAGAAGACTTTGGCGAGAGTCCGGCGAGTGGAGGCGGAACCCCTCCTCGAAATCTTCAGGCGCAGAGTGCCGGGAAGGCAGCGCAGAAAAGGCACTGGCTNNGCGCCCGCTGCCGCCGCTGCGTGTAGTCGATTACGTCCCGATCACCCACGACGGGCGCGCGAAAGATATCGCCGGAACCGATGGCGCCAGGCTGTACTTCAATCGCCCATATGCCGGCCAGTCCATCGGCCAGGTTGAGGTTACCGGCGGGGAAATCGCCGACATGCCGGTGCCGCTGGCCAACGCCGGTGTTGTTGACGTGATGCCGGATGGCTCGTCCCTTCTTGTGGGTTCGTGGGACGGTAAAAAAACGAGTTTGTGGGCGTATCAGTTGCCGGCGGGACCTCCCCGCCTGATCACGGCGGACAAAGTCATCGACTCTACCGCGTCGGCTGCCTGGTCACCCGACGGAGGGTCGTTGGCGCTCATAACGGGCCAAGGGAACCTCTATCGCATGCGCGGCGATGGAACCGCCATGCACCTGCTTTCGCCCAGCCCGGAGACCGCCTATGGTGTGGGACCAGGGGGCTGTGTCGCCTGGTCCCCGGATGGCCTGAGGATCCGATTCACCAGGGGTTCCAGGTACTGGGAGATCGGGGCCGACGGTTCGGGTCTGCATCCACTGCTGCCTGGCTGGCACGACAGAGAAGGGGAGGGTTGCGGGCGCTGGACACCGGACGGCAGGTTTTTCGTGTTTCTGCTGCGCGACTTGCTTCCACACTCGATGTTCGACATGGGCCAGCTTTGGGTCCTCGACGAGCGCTCGCGGCTGTTGAGGTCGGAGCGCCACGAGCCGACGCAATTAACGGCGGGACCGATTCACTGGGCTGACCCGTTCCCCAGCAAGGACGGTAAAAAAATCTTTGCTCGCGGCGTCGTCCCCCGTGGAGAGCTGGTGCGCTGGGACGCTCAGGCCAGGGAATTCCGACCATGGCTCCGAGGCATCTCGGCAGAATTTTTGGCTTACTCACCCGACGGCCAATCCCTGGTCTACGTGACCTTTCCGGAGGGGATTCTCTGGAGGGCGAACAGCGACGGAAGCAATGCGGTACAACTGACCAGCCCACCGATATATCCCGATGATCCCCACTGGTCCCCGGACGGATCGCGCATTCTCTTCTTCGACATTGGTTTCGGGAGCCGGATCCGAGGCTATCTCGTACCCTCTCAGGGCGGGTCAGCGGAACCGTTGCAGCCGGACGATGAAGAAGGAACGCAATTTGATCCGGTGTGGTCTCCCGACGGGCGGAAGATCATCTTCGGTTCTGACAGCCCCGAGCACGGGGGTCCAACGATGGATCTGAAAATTCTGGACCTTGCAACGCACCAGACCGTCGTCATCCGAGGGTCGGATGGGGTGTACTCACCACGCTGGTCGCCCGACGGCCGCTTTCTTGCCGCTCTCTCTACACCCACTTTGGCCCTCACGGTCTTTGATTTCAAAACGCAGCAATGGAGGGTGCTGGCGAAGGGCTGGTGCCACTGGCCCGCATGGTCGGCCGATGGCCAATTTGTTTACTTCTTCCGTGATTCCGGGATACCTGGCGTATACCGGGTTCGCGCCTCAAGCGGCGCGGAGGAACGCGTTGTCGATCTGACCGGCTTTCGTTTCGCCGGGGCGGTCAGCTCCTGGCTCGGCCTGGGCCCTCACGACACACCTCTGCTGCTGCGCGACGCGGGCACGGACGATATTTACGCGCTTACCCTGCGGCAAAAATAGTTCTCTTCGGTTGGGATGCTCCTCGCTCGAAGCTCGTTTTGTGAGAATCGAGCGGGAACGGCAGGCTCCGCATATTGACACTGCCGGCTGCGGCGTTCTGGTCAAGCACAGCGAGGGACATGACGCCGTATTCAATAACGACATGCACAAAAACGCGTTGCCGACTGTGTAGAAAACCCTCCGCTACTTTGTAAAAATGTTGTGATGTTCGTCGTAACGCTGTTCCTCTTTTCCAGCTCGCTCCGCAGCTTCGTCGGCCATGGAATCCAGTTCCTTTTCCTCGCCACTTATGGGGTTGCGGGGGTCTTCTTTTTGTTTCGAACTACCTGGATTACCGGGTTGACTGGACATATTTGTCGCTCCTTAGGAAGGTCTGAGTCAGAATCTCAATGAGTACTTGTGATGCACGTGGACTTCCACGCGGCTCCGCACGGAACCATGACTCACTTCGATGCAGTTCCAAGGATCTTAGGGTAAGGTGCATTCTCCCTTTTTTTTCGTGACGCTGTTGATTTCGGAGAAGGACAACCGCAGATGCCATTCGACTGCGCTCAGGCCAGGCTCCTCCGCCTCGCGACGCTCAGCGTTCGGGATGACAGGGTGCGGGCTTTCTAGTTTGTGCTGGCGGAATCGCTGTGGCTGATGGTGACGCCTCCGTTGACGGTCTGCACGTGGATGGTTGAGCCGCCACTGCCGAGGTCGGTGTTCAGACGGTTCTTGATCTCTCCCTGGATGGTGATGGGGAAGTTGACGTTGATACCGCCGTTGACGGTGCCGGTTTCAAGATGGGCGGAGTAGTGCTCGGGGACGCGGAGATCGATGCCGCCGTTGGTGGTGTCGGCGTGGAGGCCTTCTCCCTGCCAGTGATCGCCGGCCAGCGAGACATTCAGTCCGCCATTGACGGTGTGACCCTGGACTTCGCCGGCGAGCCGGTCGATGGTGACGCCGCCGTTGGTGGTCTCGAAATGCACGTTGCCGTCGAGGCGGGTGAGGTCGATGCCGCCATTCATGGTGTGGAAGTTGGCAGCCAGATGCTGCGGCACGTGCAGGTGGTAGTCGATGCTGTAGCCGGTGCGGTTGAAGAAGTGCACATGCGGACCGTGGTCGCGGAGGTCGCCGTCGTTGGTGTCGATGACGACCTGGTTGAGGACGTCGTTCGCCTCGGATTCCGAAGGCGCCCAAGCCGTGACGCGGGCTTCAAGAGCAACGTCGGAGCGGTCTTCACCGGTGACGTCGATGCCGCCATTCGTGGTGTCGACGCTGAGGTGGCCGGAGGGGAGGGCAAAGGTGGTGCGGCGCATCTGGCAGACGTGGGCCTCGCCCCAGTGGTTGCTGTTGTCGTCGCAATCGCCGTTATGCCAGTTGCCGGATTGCTGCGCAGCGGCGGCGCGAACATAGTGGCGGGAATGGGGGAGGGTTACGCCGAGAACGACGAGCGCGGTAAAGCAGACGATGAACAGACCGAAGCGGCGCATGGCGCGGACCTCTCTGGGTGGATACGCGGATGGGTGCATAACTGTTCCCTTAAGTTGCGATTGGGGGGACCCGAACAAGGAAAAGAGAGCACGCCGTGTGCCGCAAACGGGGGTTTGGCGGGGTTGGGGAATCAGAGACTTAGGCGGGGTGGGGATGGGGCTGGGTGTCCAGAGGGGGGAAAAGTGTTCGGGAGTGGACAGGGGAAGGCAGCCGGTAGCCTGTAGCTGGGAGCCGGGAGGGAGGAGCGGCGTAGGCGCGGAGTGGGCGAAACGAGCAGCTCAGCGTTTTCGTTCCCAGAATTCTTCGTGACGGTCGTCGTGGAAGCGGATGCCGG
>PMAD01000275.1:4137-5912 GCA_003152415.1 Acidobacterium sp. | reverse complement strand
TCGCCGATGCGGTCGCGGGAGAAAAGCTTGTCTCCCTGGCGGTAGACGGTGGCGACGACTTCGTTCTGGTCTTCGTAATCGCCGGCGTAGGCGTTGTAGACCGCCGGATCGACTTTGACGGGGACGGGATGAACCGGGATGAGGATCTGTTCTGAGACCGCGTTGAGCTTGGGGATGGCGCTGAGACGCTGCGCGAGCATCCAGTGCGGCAGATCGGGCTCGGCGTAGGCGCGATCCCAGACGTTATGCTTGATGCCCGCGTATTCCCAGTAGCGAACATCGCCGCCGGCGGCTTTGAGTGCCTGATACATGAGCAGCGACTGGCGCGGGTTCACGACAGGATCGTCGGCGCCGTGGAAGATCCAGGTGGGTGTCCGGCCGACGGCCTGCGCGTATTCGCCGGGGAGCGTCGCGACCTCGCGCCAGCGGTCCGGCTGATACGACCAGAAGACGCCGCCGCAGACGGGAACGAGCGCGGCGAAACGGTGCGGATACGCCTTCGCGATTTCCCACGTACCATAGCCGCCGAGCGAAAGACCGGTGAGGTAAACGCGGTCTCGGTCGCCGTGAAACTCCTTCACCTCGGCGTCGAGCGCGGCGATGGCGATCGCCATCATGTCAGGATCGGTCCAGTGGTGATGGCTGAAAGGCACCTGGGGCATGACGACAACGAAGGGCCAGCGCTCGGGATGGAGGCGGATGGACTGCGGAAGGCCGATTTGGGTTTCGTCCATGCCTTCGGAGCCGCGCTCGCCGGAACCATGGAGAAAGAGGATGACAGGCCAGGTTTGTTCGCGGTTCCAGTTTTGCGGCAGATAGACGACGTAGCGGCGCAGGACGCCGTTGATTTCNNAGCGAGCGATTGAGGAAGCCGGTGTCCTGGAGGCGCGGAGCGGCGTGGGCAGACAGAACAAGAAAGACAAATGAAAAGGCCAGAAGAAAGCGTCGATGCATCGTGGGTTGATGATCAGGTTACAGGGAACAGGTTGCAGGGGACAGAGAAAAGAGATGCCGGAAACCAGCGAACGGCGAGCAAAAACCGAGTTGGAAACCAGCAAACGGCGAGCAAAGACCGAACTGGAAGGCCAGCGAACCGCAAGAGCAAAGCGGCGCGCGACAAAAGGTGGTGTCCGGGAACGGACGGTGGAGTTGGATTGTGGACAGAAGCAGCGGGCCAGGGCCGCGCGGATGATTGTATAAGTGGCCTTTTTCGCGTGAGATGGCAACCACAGAGCGATGGCGGCGCGGGTGCAGGATTCCTCACGAGGATTGCCCACCTGACTTGGGGAGAGCGCAATGTACGAGCTATGGAACGATTTGCGGATTGCAGCGCGGCGGCTGCGCCACTCGCCGGGATTTGTGCTGGTGGCGGTGCTGTCGCTGACCATGGCGATTGCCGCGAGCCTGGTGGTGTTCGGCGTGATGAACGCAGCGATTCTGCGGCCGCTGAATGTCGCGGGGGCGGACCGGCTGCAGATGCTCGAGCAGAAGCCGCACGGATACATCAGCCAGTCGTATCCCGACTATCAGGATCTGCGCGCGCGCAACACGACCTTCAGCGACATGGCCACGTACCGGATCGGCGAGGCAGCGGTTAGCATCCAGGGGAGCACTGCGAAAAAAAGCTGGATGTATGAAGTGTCGGGCGGCTACTTCGACATGCTTGGCGTGCAGCCGGAGGTGGGCCGGCTGTTCCACTCGAGTGATGAGCACGGGCCGAATTCAGCGCCGTATATCGTGCTGAGCGACAGCTACTGGCGTGCGCACTTTGGCGG
>PMAD01000275.1:0-4101 GCA_003152415.1 Acidobacterium sp. | reverse complement strand
GAGGAGCAGCTGGAGGGATACAGCTTCCTCGTCAAGCGCTACAACCACGGGCTGTTTGTCATTGGAGAGATGAAGCCCGGAGTGACGCTCCAGCAGGCGTCGAACGATCTGAATACCGTTGCTGCACAAATGGCGAAGCAGTATCCGACCGAGGACGATCAATTCGGCATTCGGCTGGTGACGCCGGGCTTGTTTGGCGATCAGGTAGGCGACGCGGCGCGGGGCTTCCTGAGCGGCGTTCTGGTGCTGGCGCTGCTGGTGCTGATAGCAGCGTGCGTGAATCTGGCGAGCATTTTTGCGGCGCGGGCGGCGGATCGCGGACGCGAGCTGGCCATCAGGATGGCGATTGGCTCGAGCCGCTGGCGCATGCTGCGCCAGGTGCTGGCGGAGGCGGCGCTGCTGTCGGTGTTTGGCGGGGCGGCGGGTACGTTTGTCGCGGCTGCGCTGCTGAAGGTGCTGAGCCAGTGGCGGCCCATCTCGGCATTGCCGATCCACGTGACGGTGGCAGCGGATGCGCGCGTGTACGCCATTGCGGTACTGCTCGCTGGCGCGAGCTGCGTGTTGCCGGCATTGCTGACAGCCCGGCAGATTTGGCAGATCGACGCGATGCAGGTGATGAAAGGATCGGCGGCTGGCGTCTTCCGGCGGCTGACGGTGCGCGATGTGCTGCTGGGCTTGCAGGTGGCGCTGTGCGCTCTGCTGGTCACGTGCGCGCTGGTGGGGCTGCGCGGGATGAACCGGCAGCTGCACGCCCCGATGGGCTTCCAGCCCGAAGGCGTGGTGCTGGCGCAGACCGAGATGAAGATGGCCGGCTACACCGATGCGTCGGCGTTCCCGATGCAGAAGCGGATGATCGAGGAAGCCGCGCAGATTCCGGGCGTAACGGCGGTGGGGACCATCGACGAGACGCCGATGAGCGCCGGGGGTAGCAGCACGCCGGTTTGGCGGGAGGGCGCGCGGGATTTCCGCAGCTCGAACAGCGTGATGNNAGCACGACTTCGCATGTGACGCTGGTGAACGCGATGTTCGCGCGCACGCTGTTTGGCAGTCCGAGCGCGGCCCTGGGGAAACGATTCACGGAGCCTGGTCCGACGACCTACGAGATTGTGGGCGTGGTGGAAGACGGGAAGTACGATTCGCTGACCGAAGATGCGCAGGCGGCGATGTTCTGGCCGCTGGCGCAGAACAACGAAAACGATACGACCCTGGTGGTGCGCTCGAATCGTCCGCCGGCGGAGATTACTGCGGCGCTGCAGCCGATGCTGGAGAGGCTGGATCCGAGTTTGCCGGTCACGCTCCAAAGCTGGCCGGACGCGCTGGCGCTGGTGCTGTTCCCGGCGCGGGTGGCCACGGTGGCACTGGGCATTCTGGGCTTGCTGGCGGGCATGCTGGCGGCGACGGGCATCTTCGGCATGGCGAGCTATGCGGTGGCGCGGCGACTGCGCGAGATGGGCATCCGCGTGGCGTTGGGTGCGCAGCGAATACAGGTGCTGCGCGCGGCGCTGGGACGGACGGTGCTGTTGCTCGGCATCGGGTCGGTGGCGGGACTGGTGCTGGGCGCGCTGGGAACGCGCGTGTTGGCGAGCATCGTGTACCAGGCGACGGTCTATGACCCTGTTGTGCTCGTCGGTGCGATTGCGGCGATGGTGCTGATTGGAACGATGGCCGCAGCGGTTCCGGCGCACAGGGCTGTGAGCGTGGAGCCGGCGATCCTGCTGCGCGACGAGTAAGCGCGTCCTGAGCTACGCGAACGGATTCTTCACACGGGTCTGGCCAAAAGTCTGCCCATCCTGAAAGTCTTCGCTGTAGAGGACGGCGCAGTCAGCCTGCACCGCCGCCGCAACGATGAGGGCGTCGAACCAGGAGATGCGGTAGTGCGCGTACGTCCGCAGCGCCTCGGAATACAGCGTGGATGAAGAATGGACGGAGAGCAGGGGGTTCAGAACCGTCATCCAATAATGTCCGGCCTCCCCAGCGTTCATCGGCTTGGGAAAGCGCCGCAGGGCGAGATTCATGAACTCCTGCACGACCTGAAAGCTGATAAGGCCCTTTCCGGTGCCGATGGCCTCGATGATGAGGGCCTCGGCGCGGCGCGCCTTGGCCGGGGTGGTGCGATCGCAGGCGTACACGAAGATATTGGTATCGAGAAAAAACCTAGCGTTCATTCATCTCATCGCGTGAATAGCGGCGTCCGCCGGAGTTGACGTGTTTGAGCTGACGCATGAGCGCCTCCACGTCCCTCACGTTGGAAGGGCGAGACGCGAACTGGGCGAGCCATTCCCGAAAGGCGGTATTCAGCGTGGTACGGCGGGTACGCGCCACGGCGCGCGCTTGCTCGATCAAATCCTCGTCGGCGCTGAAAGTGATGTTCTTCATACGAACTCAGTGTACACGAGCATCGTGTACACTCATGACCCCGAGAGCTGGCCTCTCGTGTTCAATGAGGCCCTACAATGGGCGCGGAGGTTTTGCCCATGAGGGTGACACGCCGCGATTTTTCCCGGTTGAGTGCAATCGCGGCGCTGGCCGGCGCATTGCCAAAGATTGGCGCGCAAACCGCCGACAACCAGAATGCGGGGCGCAAGTTGCGCTGGTGCATTGTGGGGCTGGGCCGCATCTCCATGGACCACTTCATGCCCGCGGTGGAGCTGTCGAAGACGGGAAAGATTACTGCGCTGGTGAGCGGGCATCGCGAGAAGGCGGAGAAGCAGGCGGCCATGTACAACGTGCCGTCGCCTTCGATTTACAGCTACGAGAACTACGACGAGATTCGGCAGAACAAGGAAATTGACGCGGTGTACATCGCGCTGCCGAACTCGATGCATGCGGAGTATACGATTCGCGCGGCGAAGGCGGGCAAGCACGTGTTGTGCGAGAAGCCGATGGCGACCAGCGTGGCCGATTGCAAAGCGATGGTTGAGGCGTGCCACAAGGCGCGCGTGAAGCTGATGATCGCGTATCGCTGCCAGTACAATCCGCTGCACCTGAAGGCGATCGAACTGATCCGGTCGGGGGCCATTGGGCAGGTGCAGGTGATCGAGAGCGGATTCGGGTTCCCGATTCAGGCGGGGGAGTGGCGGCTCAACAAGAGGATGGCCGGCGGCGGACCGCTGATGGATGTCGGCGTCTATTCGCTGAATGCGTGCCGGTATCTGACGGGCGAGGAGCCGGGGGAGATCAAGGCGAACGCGTCGACGATCGATCACGATGGGCGGTTCGACGAGGTCGAGGAGAACGATGGCTGGACGATGAAGTTTCCGTCGGGGATACTGGCCAGCTGCACTACGACGTATGGCGGCGACACCGGCGGAGGCGGCTTCTTCAAGGTGCATGGGTCGAAGGGGTGGATCGCGATGGAGCCGGCGTTTCCGTATCAGGGCAAACACCTGACGGCGCACATTGACGGGGGGCAGGACATCGATGAGCCGGAGCCGGACAAGGATCCGTGGGACTTCGTGCGCCAGGCCGATCATCTGGCGGAGTGCGTTTGGTCGAATCGCGAACCGAAAACACCGGGGGAAGAGGGACTGCGGGACATCACGCTGATGTCGCAGATCTACCTGGCGGCGGGGCTCAAGGGGCTGTGAGGCAATCCGGGTTGTCCTTTTTGCGGGAACGAATGTGGGTTGTCTTACACGGAAATACGGTAAACTACAACTATGCCGAGATCATCCGCCACTGCAAGTATCAGTTTTCGAGCTCCGCAGAATCAGATCAAACGCCTGGATACGCTGGCGAAGCGCCAGCGGCGCGATCGTACGCAGTTGATCGGCGAAGCGCTCGATCAGTACCTCGCATTGCAGGATGTTCATCTCGCGCGCATCGAGGAAGGAATCAGGGCTGACGAACGGGGCGACTATGCATCGGAGCAGGAAGTTGAGGCAGAGTTCGCCCGTTGGCGAAAACTGTGAAACTCGTCTGGACGCAGCCCGCGCTGCGTCATCTTTCGGCAGCTCGGGAGTACATTTCCATTGACAACCCCGCCGCCGCGAATCGTCAGATCGAACGGATCGAACTGACGGTGAATCGGCTTAAGGCCTTCCCCATGATGGGCCGGGTCGGAATTCAGGCGGGGACGAGAGAATTCCCGGTGCCCGGAAC
>PMAD01000217.1 GCA_003152415.1 Acidobacterium sp. | reverse complement strand
CCCTTGTAGGTGGCGGCGATCATTTCGTCGATCTTGCCCGAGGAGATTTGCGCCAGAATCCGATTCCCCTCGCCGATGGGCAGCAGAATCGCGTCCAGCATGGCATTGACGCCGCGCACGATCTCGGCGTACGCGCCCTGGAACTGCTCGGGTTTGCCGCGCTCCTGGAGCTGGCCTTCCCTCGACGCTTCGATCAGCCGCGCCAGCTCCTTCTGCAGGGACTGCGTCACGACGGCGACGTTGTTGACCGCGACCTTCATCTTCTCGTGGTCGCCCTTGTAGGTGGCCGCGATCAGCTCGTCGATCTTGCCCGAGGAAATCTGCGCCAGAATGCGGTTCCCTTCGCCGATGGGCAGCAGAATCGCATCCAGCATCTCGTTGATGCCCTCGACCATCTCGCGATACATCCCCGTGAACTGGCTGGCCCTGCCGCGCTCCGAGAGCCGACCCTCCTTCGACGCTTCCACCAGCCGCAGAATCTCCTGCGAAACCAGCAGCGCTTCCTCGGTCGCGTGTCCCTTCACGCCTTCAAGGTCCCCGTTTCCCTGGACCCGGTGGCCGTTTGGTTTATGGCCTTCGCTAACTCCCGTACTCGACATAGATCTCTGCCCTTTCTCCTCGCTGACTTCGTTATCGACTGGCGCTGGCCCTTGCTCCAGCACCGACCTTGCCGCCGTTCCCTTCGGCGGCGCCGTCTCTCTGACGGACGTTCTCGTAATCGCGCGCCGTGATGGGCAGACGCCCGCGTTCCCGTTGCATTTTTGCCCGAATTGCGTCCTGCACCAGCCGCTGCGGGTCCAGAATCAGTGCCACGACCCCGTTGCCCAGAATCGTCGCGCCGGAAACCACCTGAACGTGCCGGTACAGCCGCCCCAGGTTCCGGATCACCGTCTGGCAATCCCCGAGCACCTGATCCACCACCAGACCGCAGCGCCCGTCCTCACACTCCACCACCATGATCTGTTCGCGCTCCGGCGCCGCTGTCTGGACGTGGAAGTACTGCCGCAGCCGTATATACGGAACGATTTCCCCGCGCACGTTCGCTACGTGCTTGCCCGTAGCCTGCTCACTCTCCTCCCGCGTCAGCTCAATGCATTCCAGCGTCGACGCCAGCGGAAGCACGAAGAACGCCTCGCCCACCGTCACCAGCAGCCCGTCGATAATGGCCAGCGTCAGCGGCAGCCGCAGCGTCACCGTTGTGCCCGCGCCGGGCTGGCTGGCCACATCGATCGATCCCCGCAGGCTCTCCACCCGCTGGCGCACCACATCCATGCCCACGCCGCGGCCAGAGAGATCCGTCACCTGCTGGGCCGTCGAAAAGCCGGGCTGAAAGAGGAAGGAGTAGATTTCCGCTTCGCTGAGTGGGGCATCGGCGGTCGTCAGTCCGCGCTCGATCGCGCGCGCCCGCACCGCCTCGGCGTTGATGCCGGCCCCGTCGTCCGACACCCCGATCAGCACGCTCGCTCCGGAATGCCGCGCCGACAGATGAATCCTCGCCATCGGCCGCTTGCCCTCGGTCGCGCGCTACTCCGGCGATTCGATGCCGTGATCCATGCTGTTCCGGATCAGGTGCATCAGCGGATCGCCCAGCTGATCGATGACCGTTTTGTCCAGCTCCGTCTCCGCGCCCTCGATGGTCAGCTCCACGTTCTTGCCCAGATCCCGCGCCAGATCGTGCACCAGCCGCCGGAAGCGCTCGAAAGTGGCCCGGATCGGCACCATGCGCAGGGTCATCGAGTTCTCGCGCAGCGCCGAGGTCAGCCGCTCGATCTCTTCGGTAACCTCCAGCACCTCGCCATCCGCCGACCGCGCCGCGATCGCGCTCAACCGCGCCTGCACCGTCACCATCTCGCCCACCAGATCGACCAGCTGGTCCAGCCGCGCCGCCGGCACGCGCAGACTCGCAGCGTTATCCGGCTGATCGGTGGCCCGTCTTCCCGGACTCTTGCGCTTTTCATCGAGCCCCCTGGCGATGAGGTCGCCAGCGCAAGTCGGCTTCGGCGCGGCCGTCTTTTCCGCGATCGCCTGCCTCTCCTCTGCCACGGCGCTGGGCGCCGGTTCCCTCGGCACGGGCGCAATCGTCAGCTCACAGATGTCCTCGACAAAAATGAAGACGTCGCGAATCCGGTCCTCGCTGGCGGTGGTGGCCAGCACCATCTCCCAGCTCACATAACAGCGCTCCGGCTCCAGCGCCTCGAGCGGCGGAATCCCCGCCATCGATGCCTCCGCCGTCAGCCGCCCCATCTCCGCCAGCTCGCGCACCAGCAGCAGCGGATCTGCGCCGTTGCGCAGCAGATCGGGACCGGGCGCAAAGTGAATCCGCCATACCTGCTCGCAGGCGTCTTCCCCTCCCGCCCTCGCTTCGGCCGGCGGCGCAGGTTGGCTCGCAGCGTTCTCCGCGATGCCGGTGAGCGCGCGCAGCCGGGCCAGAATCTCCGTGCAGGCCGCGGCATCCACCGCCGACTCGCCCTCGCCCTCCTCCACCATGGCCCGAATCTGATCGAGTGCGGAGAGTGTCAGATCAACGAGCGCCGGCGTCACCTCAAGGCGGCCCTTGCGCACCTCGTCAAACGCGTTTTCNNTTCAGCTCCAGCAGCACCGACTCGAGCTCCACGAGCAGCTCGCGGGCCTCTTCCCGGAAGGCATGGCTAAACTGCTGTTCGGCGCCGCCCCCGGTCGTCACAGGCATCCTCCGTTCGCCGGCTCGGCATCGCGATGGTCCACGAAGGGCAACCTCTCGAATCCCGCTTCGCGCAGGGGGTTGCACAGTTTCTCCGGAACTGTCCCTTCGATCGTCAGCAGCGTGCCCGACGCCTGCGCCGCGCGTTCCGCCGCCCACAGCAGCTGTACCGCCGTTACATCCAGGCTCGAGGCCATCTCCAGCGCAATCCGCGCCCCGGCTCCCGGCCCAAGCGCCTCCAGCAAAACCGCCTTCAGCCGAGCCGCATCGGCAATGCCGATCTCTCCCTCCAGCCGAATCACGCCCGGCCCTTCGCTTCGATCGAACTTGACGGCCACAGCGGCTCTGCCCTCCCGTCCTTCTGCCCGATCCGCTAGCGGACCAGCTTCTGCACCACCGCGATCAGCTGCTCGGCCTGGAACGGCTTGACGATCCAGCCCGTTGCCCCCGCCTTGCGCCCCGCGTCCTTCTTCTCCGGCTGCGACT
>PMAD01000129.1 GCA_003152415.1 Acidobacterium sp. | reverse complement strand
ACTGATCGCTGACCACTGACCACTGGTTCTCACTTCCCTGCCATCAGTTTTTCCACCTCTTCGGCGCTCGACGGCAACGCGCCGCTCAGTTTGATCAGCTTGCCGCTCTGGTCCACGTAGTAGTCGTCTTCGATGCGCACGCCGAGGTTTTCTTCGGGAATGTAGATTCCCGGTTCGATTGTGAAAACCATGCCGGGACCGAGTGGAACGTTGTAGTCATCAGGATCATGCACGTTCAGCCCGACATAGTGTCCCAGGCCGTGGATGAAGTACTGCCCCAGCGGCTGGCCATGCAGGTCTTTGCCATGGGTGTTGATGTAGTCGAAGGCGACCTGGTAGAGCGAATTGGCGCTGGGCGAGTTGGCGCCGCCGCGTGTGATGGTCGACTTGCCGGACTGGAATGCGGCCATGGCGGCCTGTTGCGCGCCCAAGACAATGTCGTAGATCTCGCGCTGGCGCGCGGTGAAGTGGCCGTTGACGGGCATGGTGCGTGTGATGTCAGAGGCGTACATGGAATATTCGCCGGCGGCGTCGACGAGGAGAACTTCGCCGGGCTGCATGGTGCGGCTGTTTTCGGAGTAGTGGAGGATGGTCGAGTTCGGGCCTGATCCAACGATCGGGGCGTAGGAGGGGCGCTCGCAGCCGTTGGCCATGAGGGTTTCGACGATGATGCCGGCGGCGGCGCGCTCGGTTATGCCGGGATGGATGGCGGCGATCATGGCGAGCTGCGCTTTGATGGAGGCGTCGCCGGCTTTGTGGAGGAGAGCGAGTTCGCCGGGGTCCTTGATGGCGCGGAGATCCTGAGTGAGAGAGCGCACGTCCTGGAGGGACGGGGTGGTGTCCATGCCGAGGGTGGTGGCGGTCCAGGAGATGAGGGCGCGGGCCTGGTCGTTGTCGGGCTGGCTCCACAGGTTGCGTTCGAGGTAGCGGTCGGATTTGAGCAGGGTGCCCAGGATGGCGGGGAGCTCAGTCATGGGCTGGACTTCATCGACGCCGGTGATGTGGGGCGCGTCGGGGGATGCGGCGTCGAGCTTGGCTCCAGTGTAGCGTTCGTTGCGGAGGTTGCGGGTGGGGAGGAAGAGAATTTCGCGGTAGGTGCGGGCGGGGTGCAGATCGTCGGCTTCGGCGGGGGCCTCGATGAGCAGGGCGGCGCCGGGCTCGTTCCAGCCGGTGAGGTAGTAGAAGTCCGAATCCTGGCGGTAGGGGGTGAAGTCGGTGAGGGGCTCTTCGGCGGCGAAGAGAATCGCGACGCCTGTGTTGAGGGTGGCGCTGAGGTGGGTGCGGCGGGCGTGGTAGTCGGCGGTGGGTTGGCGGTCGAGCGCTGGAAGGATGGTTGGGAGAGTGAGAAGGAGGAGCAGGAGACGCGAGAATTTCATTGGGAGGAGTTTAACGGAAGAGCCTGGTTGGCAGGCCTCTGTCAAAAGGAGCTAGAATGACACAGGAGACACAAAATGGCAGAACAGCAGATTCGGTTACGTCTGAGTGAAAATGGCAGAGTCGTGATTCCGGCCCATGTTCGCAAAGAGCTGGGGTTGGAAGCGGGCGGAGAGATCCTGCTGGAGCGCCAGAAGAACGGATATCGCCTGACCACTCGGCGACAGCGGATCAAGGAAGCGCAGGAGGCGTTGCGGCGTTATATCAAGCCGGGCACCCACGCCGTGGATGAACTGATCGCCGAGCGGAGGAAAGAAGCGGCGCGTGAATAAATGCGTTCTGGATGCCTCAGCCATTCTCGCCATTGCGCTGCAGGAGCCGGGATTCGCAGTTCTCACTGCGCCAGGTTTTCCGGAGGGTATCGCCAGCGTTGTCAACATTGCTGAAGCCCAGGCCAGACTGGTGAAGCTGGGCACTCCTCCACGGGAAGCGTGGGAGAGCGCGCTGTCCATTGTGGACCGAGCTTATCCCTTTGACGAAGAGCAAGGTCGTCTGAGCGGCACCCTCGTGGATCAGACGCGACCTCTGGGCCTGTCCCTTGGAGATCGAGCCTGTCTGGCGCTCGGAATCACGATGAATCTGCCCGTCTACACCGGAGACAGGATCTGGAAAAAGCTGAGTTTGAGCATTCCGATTCACTTGATTCGGTAAGGGTGTCGAGGCTGCCTGGGATTTCCCCTACACGCCGACGGGGAAGGGTTTGGGGCTGGTGTCGTCGAGATTGGCTCCGGAGCGCCAGCGTTCGAAGCGGCCTTGCAGCAGAGACAGCAAGCCCGTGTACCAGTAGCCGACTACGAAGAGGATCAGGAACGGGACGGTGAAGTAGTTCTCGTTGGCGACGGCGTACCAGATGCAGAGGACGAAGTAGCCGCCGACGAGGAGTTCGAGGAAGGGGATGATGCCGAGGCGCTTGCGATATTTCGCGGCGCCTTTTGATTTTTCGCCACGCCTCAGGACGCGGTACTTGGGGGTGCGCGTGAAGGGGCTGCGGATGCCGAAGAGGGCTTCCATGACGGCGATGGTGTTGGTGATGGTGAGGCCGATGCCGAGGGCCATGAGGAACGGCAGATAGAGGAAAGTGCGCAGCCAGCGGCGGGGATACAGCTCTTTCTGCGAGACGAGATAGAACGACGAGATGGAGAAGGTGGAGGCGAGGAAGAGGGGGAAGTCGATGTAGAGCATCTCCCACCAGCCCTGGTAGAAGCGGATGATCATGGCGGGCATGAGGAGGACAGAGAGCACGACCATGAGCGGGTAGGAGATGTTGGCGGTGAGGTGATACCAGGCTTCGACCTTGGTGCGAACGGGAGCGCCGGAGCGGAAGAGGCGGGGCAGGATTTTTTTGGAGGTCTGGATGAGGCCTTTGGCCCAGCGCTGCTGCTGGGTTTTGAAGGCGGTCATCTCGATGGGGACTTCGGCGGGGCACTCGATGTCCTGGAGGTATTTGAATTTCCAGCCGAGGATCTGGGCGCGGTAGCTGAGGTCGGTGTCTTCGGTGAGGGTGTCGTGCTGCCAGCCGCCAGCCTGGTCGATGACGCAGCGGCGCCAGATGCCTGCGGTGCCGTTGAAGTTAAAGAAGAGGCCGGCGCGGGAGCGCGCGCCGTGCTCGAGGACGAAGTGGCCGTCGAGGAGGATGGCTTCGACCTGGGTGAGGAAGCTGTAGTCGCGGTTGAGGTGAGTCCAGCGGGTTTGCACCATGCCGATAGTCGGCTCGGCGAAGTGGTGGATGGTGCGCAGGAGCCAATCGGGGCGGGGGACGAAGTCGGCGTCGAAGATGGCGATGAATTCGCCGGTGGCGGATTTGAGGCCTTCCTGGAGTGCGCCGGCTTTGAATCCGCTGCGGTTGGTCCGGTGCAGGTAAACGATGTTGTGGCCGAGAGCGCGGTAGCGGTCGACGATGAGCTGGGCGACTTGCTGGGTTTCGTCGGTGGAGT
>PMAD01000163.1 GCA_003152415.1 Acidobacterium sp. | reverse complement strand
GCTTATATGACACAAACAACCGCTTGCGTTACAAACCCGGCCGTCTGTGTAACAAAGACAACCGCCTCCCAATTGATCCACTTTCAAATACATGCAAGCCCGCGCAGGTTGTCGAACTCGCCATCCCCCAACCCAACCCCAGCCAAATCAATCGCCAGCCCGCAGAAGGGGGGTGGGGGGGTAGTTAGGTGCGCTCCTCCCTGTCCCGGCAGCCTTACGCCGCAACCCTCCTTCTCACCGCGAAGAAAAACGGCAGCGACGCCGCGCCCCGTTGCGACGCAAAAGACTACCGCCGCCTGGATCGACACGTCGTAGAGGAATCCGATCGCTGCGCTGCCCAGGAACCAGAACACCATTCGTCCCTGAGTCCGTCTTGCTATTGGAGATGTACACGGCCACGCGAGCTGGTTCGACCACGCCCGCCACCCAGTCCTGTGAAAGTCCGGTAAACGCCAGGGAAAAAACAATCCGGCGGAGTAGCACAAGGCGTATCAGATTATGTAGTCTAATCCGCACTGCGAGGTCTCCCGCCTGGCGCTCCCCGGTTTCCCCAATGTTGCGCCTGGTCTGGTCCTCGACATCCGATGGAGGAATGACAAATGAAGCAATCCTTGAAGACCATGATGGTCGCCGCAGCCGTGTCCGGTCTGCTCAGCGGCGTGACAGCGATGCACGCGTCGGTACTGAGCACGTCCGGCACAGCGCCCATCCTGAAGGCGGGTAAACTGTCGTTCAGCGGCGTCAATCTCGACGCTCCCGCCAAGCACTCCTGTAAAGGGAAAAACGACTGTAAGGGCACAGGCGGCTGCAAGAGCAGCGACAACGGCTGCAAAGGGAAGAACAGCTGCAAAGGCAAGGGCGGCTGCGCTACCGACGGCTCCAAGATGCCTGACTAGTTCCACCCCGCGAACAGGGCCGCGGAACCCGCGGCCCTTTCGCATCCCATCTTCATCCGAGGTTCTGAGGTGCCCGCAAACCGTTTCAACAGCTTTACCGATTACGGCGTTGGCATCGGTCTGCGCATTCCCCACTACCAGCACATCCTCAGCCGCCACCCAGTCGTCGACTGGTTCGAGATTATCTCGGAAAATTACATGGTCGATGGCGGCCGCCCGCTTGAAGTCCTCGACCAGATCCTCGAGCAATACAAAGTCGTCCAGCACGGCGTCTCCATGTATTTCGGCTCGGCCGACCCGCTCAGCCGCGAGCACCTGAAACGGCTGAAGCAACTCGTCCGCCGGACCAAAACTCCGTGGCTGAGTGACCATCTTTGCTGGGGCTCCGTCGATGGCCGCTACACGCACGACCTGCTGCCGATGCCGTACACCTGGGAAGCGGTCGAGGTGACCGCGCAGAAGATCCGCCAGGTCCAGGACTTCACCGAAGTCCCGGTCGTGGTCGAAAACGTCTCCAGCTACGCCGAGTTTCACGCCTCCGAGATGACGGAGTGGGAGTTCCTGAACGAAGTCGTCGAACGCGCCGACTGCGGCATTCTGCTCGACGTCAACAATATTTATGTCTCGTCGAAAAACCACAGCTTCGACCCCTTTACTTACGTCAACTCGGTCCCCGCGCATCGCGTCGCGCAGATTCACATCGCCGGCCACAGCAAATTCGAGAAGTACATCCTCGATACGCACGACCATCCCGTGCTGCCCGCGGTTTGGCGCCTCTACGCGCGCGCCATCGAGCGCTGCGGACCCACGGCCACGCTGCTCGAGTGGGACGACAACATCCCCACTTTCGAGGAAGTTCACGCCGAGGCGCTGAAGGCGACTAAATTTCTCAAGGCCGCTGCGGAGGCCGCGCCCAACACGGCAACTGCGGCTGTCCAGGCTGCGGCCACCACGCTGCTCGAACCCGCAGGAGCCGCCCGGTGAGCGAACCCGCCAGCCAGCTTCTCGATATCCAGCGCCGCATGGCTGCGGCCGTCATGCATCCGCTCACGCGCAGCGAAACCATGCCGCGCCGCCGTCACGATGGCGCCTCCAACTTGCGCGAGGCCGACGCCATCATCCGCCCCAACGACCGGCTCACTTCGTTCGAGCGCCTCGAGATTTACAACCGTCAGTACTGGTACCGCCTCTACACCTGCTTCGAAGAGGATTTCCCCGGACTTCAGGCCATCCTCGGCCGCGCCAAATTCGACGCGCTCATGCGCGCCTATCTCACCGACTGCCCGTCCGAGTCGTTCTCGCTGCGCAACCTTGGATCGCGTCTCGAGGCATGGCTGGACCAGCACCCTGAGCATCTTGGACCCAAGCCCATGCTCGCTCGCGATATGGTTCGCCTGGAGTGGGCGCACATCGAAGCCTTCGATTCCGAAGAGCGCCCGCGTTTGAGCGCTGAAGCCCTGGCGGCTATCGACGAGAACTCCACTCTGCGCCTCCAGCCGTATCTGCGCGTGCTTGCGCTGTCCTGGCCGGTCGACGATCTGCTCCTCCAGGTCCGCACGGAAAACGGGAGCAGCGCATCCTCGACGAACAACGCCAGCACTTCCCGCAAACGCCGCCACGTCCGCCACGTCGCGGCGCTCGCACCGCGGCCCATCCATCTCGCCGTGCATCGCCACGAGAATTCCGTCTGGTACAAGCCGCTGTCGCCGGAGGAATTCGGCCTGCTCTCGGCGCTCATCGCCGGCAAGACTCTCGGCGACGCCATTGACGTGGCCCTCACCACCAGCTCCCTCCCCGAAGACCAGCGTCCCGCATTTCTCCAGGAGGTTTTCGCCACCTGGGCTATGCTGGGGTGGTTCACCACCTGACGCCGCGACCTGTCCCGAAAAGGAGAGGGAAAGAATCCGTGACTACGCCTGCCGCGCCCGCGCCACAAAAATCCCTGGGGCTGATTCACCGCCTCTATCGCCGTTTCCAGCTTGCTTCAGCCGCGCTGGAATCGCCTTTCCTCCTTCTCGTCCGCGTGTACTGGGGATGGCAATTCGCCCAGTCGGGCTGGGGCCGGCTGCACAACCTCGACCGCGCCACCGGCTTCTTTGCCAGCCTGGGTGTGCCCGCGCCCGGCTTCACATGCATCGCCATCTCGCTTTTGGAATTCGTCGGCGGCATCCTGCTGATCGGCGGCCTGGCCACCCGGCTCTTCGGCTTACTGCTCGCCGGCGACATGATCGTCGCCTACCTGCTTGCCGATCATGCCGCGCTCAAGGCCATCCTGAGCGATCCGGGTAAGTTCTATGGGGCTGACCCCTTCACGTTTCTGTTCGCGTCCCTCATCGCCCTCATCTTCGGCGCGGGGCGCTATTCGGTGGACTACCTCATTTGGCGCCGCCAGGGCTGTTAGGGGAGCGAAACCCCTTCCCTGGTGCTAACGTCTAATGGTTGGTCAACGACACGATGCGCACCATGAAGATTCCCACCTGCATTCGCCTTTGCCTCCCCGCGGCTGCCTTTGCCGCGCTGACTTTCTTCGCAACCCACGCCCCAGCCCAGGCGACCACGCCGGCCCCAGCCCAGACTGCCTCGCCAGCCCCGGCCGCTGCCGCGACGCCGGCCGCGGGGATGCCCATCTCTATCCGCGTTACCGTGGTCGACAAGAAAGGCGATCCGGTGAAAAACTTCGCTGCCGCCGACGTCACGCTCACCGACAACGGGCACATCCAGACCATCCAGTCCCTTTTGCCCGCTCAGCCCAGCCCCGTCACCTTCGGACTTCTTGCGCAAACCAGCACCAACCTCCGCGGCGAACTCGGCGATGAGCGACTGGCCAGCGTCCACTTCGTCGATCACACCCTGCCCGGAACCGACGACAAATTCTTCGTCATCCAGTTCGCCCGCGAGGTCGACCTGCTGGAAGATCCCACCGCGACAGCGAACAAGCTCCACGACTCCATCACGCAGCTCGGGTCACCGCAGTTCGGCAATCAGAACAGCAGCGGCGACAGCAGCGATCAGAGCTCAGGCGAATCTCACGCCGCAGGCAGCGGCGGCGGAACGCTCTATGACGCGATTTATCTCGCCTCCAGCGAAATCTTGAAGAAGCAGCCCGGTCAGCACGTAATTGTTCTCGTAACCGACGGCATCGATCACGACAGCAAGGAAACCGTCAATGACGCCATCGACGCCGCACAGGCCGCGCACGCTGCGATCTTCGCCATCTACTACAAGGGCGAAGAGGAACGCACCAACAATCCCAATCAGAACAACGGTCGCCGTAGCGGCACAGGCGGCGGCTATCCCGGCAGCGGGGGTGGTGGTTATCCCGGCGGCGGAGGCGGCTATCCAGGCGGAGGGGGCAGCGGTCGCCGTGGCGGACAGGCTCCCTCAGAACAGCCGCACACAGACGGCAAGGAGATTCTCGAACACATCTGCTCCGCGACCGGCGGATACATGATCGAAGGCAAGAAGGACAAGGCCGACGAATCCTTTGCGAGGGTCACATCTCTGCTGAAGAACCAATACACACTTTCCTGGACGCCCGATAAGGACGCCGCGGATTCCGTTTCCCATCACCTGACCCTGACCTCAAAGAAAAACGACGTCTGGGCCCTGGTGCAGCAGGACTACTCGACGGCCCAATAGCACCAACCTTCCCACTCCGGAGGGCGACTTGCCTTCATCCGGAGCGACATGCCAGGATGGACGCATGCGGCGCGCGTTCGCAGTGATGCTGGTGCTCGTCTTCAGCCTTCCGCTGATCGCGCCGGCTCTCGCGTCCGCTCCCGCCGAATCGCAGCTCCCCGCCTGCTGCCGGCGCAACGGCAAGCATCATTGCGCGATGAGCATGCAGATGGGAAATATTCCCTCGAGCTTCCGGGTTGTTTCTGAGAAGTGCCCATACTCTCCCTTTGCGCACACGCCGCTTCTGCAGCCTCAGCCGTTCAGCTCTGTAAATGCTCCCGCGGCTTCACGCCCGGCCGCCGGCCCAGCGACCATCGTCCGCGCTGCCGAAGCCGGCTACCGCATCTCGGCCGATCGCGCTCGCCACAAGCGCGGCCCTCCTCGGCTCCTCGCCCTGTAACTCCGCAATCGGAAGAACGCCGCAGCTTCGCGCCGCGATGCTTCCTTTTTGCCACCATCACCGTTACATGAACGAGCTTCTCCTTTGGAGCCTCCGATGCTGCGCAAGATCCTGCCTATCCTGCCTCCTCTGTTGGCAGCGCCCCTTCTCTACGCCGCTCTGCTGGGGCAAGTACAGGGCATCGTGCACGACCCCAGTCATCGCCCCATCGCCGAAGCGCTCATCGTGCTGCGCGCCGCCCATTCCGATCTCTCCTTCACCGCCAAAAGCAATTCCGAGGGAGCCTTCTCCATTCCCGCTGTTCCTCTCGGCATCTATAACATCCAGGTTTCCAGCGACGGCTTCGCCACCATCGAACAGACCATCACCGTCAGCTCCAGCAGCTCTGAAATCCTGCACTTTCCTCTCCAGATCGCGTCCGTCCGCGAGACCGCTGTCGTCCAGGCTCAGCCCGATTTCGCCAATCCGGACTCGGTAACGCCCACCACCCTGGTCACTCGGGCCGAAATCAGTGAAACCCCGGGCGCGGATCGCACCAACTCGCTCGCCATGGTCACCGACTACACTCCCGGCGCTTACATGACGCACGACATGCTCCACATGCGAGGCGGCCACGAGCTCAGCTGGATGATCGACGGCGTCCCTATTCCCAACACAAACATCGCCAGCAATATCGGCCCGCAAATCGATCCCCGCGATATTGACACCATCGAAATCGACCGCGGCAGCTACGGCGCCGATCTCGGCGACCGCACCTACGGCATGTTCAACGTGATCCCGCGCACTGGATTCGAAAGCAGCCGCGAAGGCGAATTTGTGACCACGCTGGGCAGCTTTGACCAAACCGACAGCCAGCTCAGTCTCGGCAACCATACCGAGCGCTTCGCATGGTTCGCTGCCCTCAATGGCAACCGCAGCAACTATGGCCTGATGGCGCCCAATGAAACACCCACCCACGATGCCGAGAACGGCTACGGCGGCCTCACGTCCCTCATCTTCAATCGGAATCCGCACGACCAGCTGCGTTTCGTGGGCCAGCTGCGCACCGACTACTATCAAATTCCCTACGACTCCGATCCCAACGATTGGGAAAACCAGCTCTACGATTCCTCCGGCCTCCGCGACGGTCAGCACGAAACCGACGGCATCTCCGCGTTTTCCTGGATCCACACTCTCAACGCGTCTTCGCTCTTTGAGATTTCGCCCTTCTCTCACCACAACGACGCCAATTATCAGCCCAGCGGCAGCGACCTGCCCACGGCGACCAACGCACGTCAAACCGGCCAGTACACGGGAGCGCAGGCGTATTTCTCCACCACCGCTGCACACAACTCCCTCAAAGCCGGCCTCTACGGATACGGCCAGCACGAGAACGACCTCTTCAGCGCGGTCTTCAACGACGGCAGCGCCCCAAACTTTTCTGCAACTTCCGTGGTCAACGGCGGCGTCGAAGAGGCCTTCGTCGAAGACAACTACCGCCCCACCTCCTGGCTCACCCTCATCGGCGGCGAACGCCAGACGCACTTCCAGGCCTCGATCTCAGAGAACGCGATCTACCCGCGCATCGGCATGGCCGTGCAGATTCCGAAACTCGGCTGGGTCTTCCGCGGCTTCTACGGCCACTTCTACCAGCCGCCGCCGCTCACCAGCCTCTCCGGGCCCGCTCTCGCCTACGCGCAGTCCAGCAACACCAGCTTTGTTCCGCTGCGCGGCGAGCGCGACGAGGAGCACCAGTTCGGCCTGCAGATTCCCTGGCGCGGCTGGCTCCTCGACGCTGACACTTTCCAAACCCGCGCCAACAATTTCCTCGACCATAGCAACATCGGCGAGTCCAGCATTTTCATCCCGGTCACCGTCCAGGGTGCGCTGATCCAGGGATGGGAGCTAACGCTGCATTCGCCGCGTCTCTGGCGTTACGGCCAGGCGCACGTGGCCTATTCCAACCAGATCGCCCAGCAGATCGGGCCTATCACCGGTGGCCTCATCTGCTATCCGCCTGGCTCCGCTTCCTGCGCGGTGGCGCCCGGCTATTCGCCGCTCGACCACGACCAGCGCAACACCCTCAACATGGGCTTCGACGGCAGTCTGCCCCGCCGCGTCTACGCCTCCTTCAATGTCTATTACGGATCGGGCTTCTCGAACGGCTACCCCATTCCTCCATCGCCGTATTTGGGCAACTACCTGCCCGCGCATACGACCTTCGACCTGGCCGCCGGCAAAGAAGTGGGAGAAA
>PMAD01000222.1:161-3878 GCA_003152415.1 Acidobacterium sp. | reverse complement strand
CGTGGAGGCAGGCGTTGATGAGATCGGCCATGGTGCGGGCAGGACCTTCGGAGGCGGGGATGGTCTGAAGCTCGGGGCGCGTGGGGTCGTAGTCCTCGGAATACTGGTGGCGCAGGATCGCGGCGGGCTCGGTGGAGGGAAGCGGGGCGCCGAGGGCGCGCTCGGCGGCCTGACGGACTTGTTCGTCCACCTCCTTCTCGAGGACTTCGAGGGCCTCGGCGTCGAGGATGCCTTCGCGGAGCAGGTGCATCTGGAAATTGTGAATAGGATCGCGGAGGGCTTCGGCCTGGCGCTCGGTTTCGGGGCGATACAGGCGGACGTCGTCGGAGAAGGAATGCGCGTAGAGGCGGACGACATGGCCATGGACGAGCGCGGGACCCAGGCGCGCGCGGCAGTGGGCGACGGCGGTGTCGAAGGCGGCGAGGCAGGCGAGCGGGTCGGTGCCGTCGACTTCGGCGAAATAGAAATTGGGGAAGCCGGCGAGCAGCGGCGAGATGTTGCCGCCGGGGGTGTTGACCTCGACGGGGACGGAGATGGCGTAGCCGTTGTCTTCGACGACGAAGAGGACGGGGAGCTTGAGATTGGAGGCGGTGCTGACGGCTTCCCAGAACTCGCCCTCGCTGGTGGCGCCATCGCCGAGGGAGACGTAGACGACCTCGTCGCCGTGGAAATCGACCTTGCGGAACTCGCGGTAGTCGCCCTGGTGAGGCTCGGCGGCTTCGGGGTGCTGCTGGAGGTAGAGGGCGGCTTCGGCGCAGCCGACGGCCTGGAGGCACTGGGTCGCAGTGGAGGACGACGGAGTAACGATGTGAAGCTCGGGGCTCGACCAGTGGGAAGGCATCTGGCGGCCGCCGCTGGCGGGGTCCGTGGCGGCGCCGACGGCCTGGAGGAAATGCTCTTCGACGGTGGTGCCGAGGGCGAGGGAGAGAGCGCGATCGCGGTAGTAGGGGAAGAACCAGTCGTAGCCGGAGCGCAGGGAGAGGGCGGCGGCGACGAGGAGGGCTTCGTGGCCGGCGCCGGAGATCTGGAAGAAGACTTTCTGCTGATTCTTGAGGATGATCTCGCGGTCGTCGGTGCGGCGCGAGAGGTACATGAGGCGGTAAATCTGGATCAGCTTGTCGGGGGAGAGAGCGGGGCCGCTCCCGTTGCGGGAGGGTGCCGGCTCGCCGGGTTTGCTGAGTGCAGCGCCTGAGACTGCGGTTTGGGCCATGGGGATTTTTCTCTAACCCTTTTAGATGTCTCTTTCCAGTTTAGGGCGCGCGGGGAGCGAAAGCCTGGGGAATGGCACGCCGGGACCGGTCCGACGAGAGATTGTATCGCGTGGAAACGGGAAAATGGGATGGTCGAAAGGTAACTGTTCAGGGGTACGGGTGTGGGAGGGTGGATGGGGCGGATGGGGAGGGGGAGACAGCGTTCAGCGTTCAGAAAAACCGCGTTCGGCGCTCGACGTTCAGGAAGGGCATTTTGCGTTCGGGATGACGGTTCGGGCTGCGTGGCTGACAGCGGGTTGCTGGTGGCGGGTGCGAATCGCTGGTATGTTGGCAGCTTATGGCGGAGACGAGGCGGCCGTGGTATCTGAAGCCATACGAGCCGTTCCAGAGGATGCGCGGAGTGCCCTGGAAGCGGCTATGGCTATTTATGACGGCGGTGTTCCTGCTGTTCATGGTTTTCGGGTTCTTCGACGATCTGATGGCACAAGGGACGCGGCCCTATGCGGTGACGATCCTGACCAGCCTGTATACGGGCCTCGACGCGGCGCTGTGGATCGTGGTGCTGTACCGGGGGCCGAGGATCCTGATTGTGGGGATGGTTGCGCTCCAGTTTTTCAACAGCCCGCTGATCACGGCGGTGGCGAACTGGATGGTGCGCACCTTCGCTCTGCAGCCGGTGGCCAGCCAGACGGGCGTGCGCTTTGCCGCCACCGGCATCCTGGTAGTGGTGGTGGTTTCGTATGCGTTTTTCATCGCGTATATCCGGGCCGAGGGCAAGGAATCGTACCGGATACGCAGCGAGCTGGAGCTGGCGCACGGGATCCAGAAGACGCTGGTGCCGCCGGTGTCGCTGCGCACGGAGCGGTTCGAGGTCTACGGGATTTCGGAGCCCAGCGACAAAGTGGGCGGGGATCTGGTGGACGCGCTGTTGCTGCCGAACGGCGACATGGTGGCGTACGTGGCGGATATTGCCGGACACGGGCTGCCGGCGGGGATCCTGATGGGGATGCTGAAGATTGCGGCGCGGACGGCGCTGCTGGATGCGGCGACGGGGCATCCGAGCGGGACGCTGCCGCTGCTGCTCGAGAAGCTAAACCAGGTGCTGCCGGATGTGAAGGAGCCACAGATGTATGCGACGCTGACGGCATTCCGGCTGAATGCGGATGGCAAGGCGTGGTACGCGATGGCGGCGAGCCCGCCGATTCTGCACTGGAGTCCGCAGCGGCGGGATTGGCAGCTGGTGGAGGAGGCGCAGTTTCCGCTGGGGCTGTTGCCGGTTTCAGGATTTACCGGGGAGGCGATCGTGCTGGCGGCTGGGGATCTGCTGGTGGTGGCGACGGATGGAGTGCTGGAGGTCAGTGACCGGCAGGGGCAGGAATTTGGGATCGAGCGCGTGGAGAGGGCGATTGCCGCGGACGCGCGTGCGGCGCTGCCGGAGCTGGCGGGGACGATTCTGGCGAGTGCCCGGGTGTTTGGGAAGCAGGTGGACGATCAGACGCTGTTGTTGATCCGGCGCATCTGAAGACAGCGTTCAGCGTTCCGGGAAACCGGGTAAGGCTGGTGCGGTCGCTCAAGTGAAAAGAGGGCGCTCACGCGCTATCCGGGTCTCAAAAGCGAGACCCGGGGCACCCGGCGCAGTGGCTGGTGGAGAGTTCCTGAACGCTGAACGCTGATGACTGAACCCTGGTTTACTGGCCGTCGCGCATTTTTTCCTTGACGGCTTTGGCGAGCTTCTCGATTTCGGTGGCGGTGTTGACGACGGAGAGCGAGAGCTGATCCTTGCTGCTCTTGTCGACGGCGTCCTTGAGCTGTTTGGCCAGATCGAGGAGCTGAGCGGTATCATCGACAATCTGTTTCTGGCGGATGGAATTGCGCTCGCGGCTCATGTCCTTCATCATGCGCATCTGATCGGGGTCGCGGGGGTTGGTATCGCCAAAACCGGCAGCGTCCACACCGGTATGCGAGGGCGTTGTCGGCAGTGTTGTCGGCACCGTTTGCTGCGCGTGAGCCGCGGGGAGCGCGAAGGCGGCGAGCAGGGCGATGAGGACCAGACGGCTGTTCCGCGTCAACTGGGCAACGTTGATCATGAAAGCGCCTCCTACAAACAGATTGGGAAGGAATGCACCGGGGCTTTCGGTGGTGGCAGCATTATAAGCCCGTTTTGCGTTGAGAAAGATGAACACACTGTGACGTAATGCGGAGGGGAAAGCGATGGGGATTGAGATCCTGATGCTGGGGCGGCGGGAGTTTTTCGAGGGGCTGGGAGACAAGTATGTCATGGATCTGCAGGAGTTCCTGCATGAGAAGCTGCCCAAGCTGATCCTGGTCGCGCTGCTCGGCTGGGTGCTGATGTGGGTGCTGCGGCTGGTGACGGGCCGCATCCTGAGAGTCGCTGAGCGGCAGGCGAGCACGGTGGGGCATTCGGCGCAGGTGCGGACGCTGGTTTCGGTGATTCGGGCGACGGGCATTGGGGTCATCTTGTTTCTGGCGGTGCTGCAGGTTCTGC
>PMAD01000222.1:0-149 GCA_003152415.1 Acidobacterium sp. | reverse complement strand
GGGGTGAGCGGCACGGTGGAGACGATGACGCTGCGCCGGACGCAGGTGCGAGACGCGGATGGGACGCTCTACATCGTGCCCAATTCGCAGATCACCACGGTGGCGAACCTGACACGGGACTTTTCGGTGGCGACGATCAATGTTTCGGT
>PMAD01000138.1:72419-73131 GCA_003152415.1 Acidobacterium sp. | reverse complement strand
CGCAAGGGGAATCATCTGCTGCACGAGCTGGAGCACATGAAGCTGCAGCGCGAGCCACGGCCCTTCACGCTGCACACCAGCCGGCACATTATGCGGATGATCGGCCACTCGGATTTGAAGTGGCGGAAGTATTTGTACTATTAGCCGGTAGCCGACAGCCCGTGGGCGCGGCGTTTAGTTCTCCAGAGCGCTGAACCGCCCCGCGTCGGGCCGAATCGTCCCGGAGGAACGCTGGTTCTCAGGACGGTGACTGCGCAGGGGCCAAAAGTGTCTGCGTGAGAGCCCGATTTTTGAATCGACTGACCACAATATGTCGGGCCTTCTCGAATTTCAAAACCCAATGAGATGGCCGCCAAAAGTAGTTCTCACGCAGACACAAAAGCCCCGTATCATTTTGGGGGTCAGGGCAGGAGTCAACTCGTGCCTTGACACAAAAACCGGCTCGGGGGCGCTGTCTTCTCGTTCGCCGATACATCTGGAGCCGCTTCCCTGTCGAATTTTAGTTTTCGGGCAGAATCGCGAAGCGGGCTGATTCCTGCTGGGCGTCGTCGTGAAGAAACGCGCGGCCCAGGAACGACGGCTCCCACTTGGGAGACTGCAGCTCCGGCATTGGCTTTGCCTGAAACAGTCGCTTGCATTGCCTCGCCGTCCACCGCGCCCACCGCCTGGACTTCTTGCGCCGCGCGCTGTCGCTCGAAATGCCGGTGCCCGC
>PMAD01000138.1:0-72358 GCA_003152415.1 Acidobacterium sp. | reverse complement strand
GTGAACATCTTGGGACGATTCTCCCAGGGAATGAGCCAGTAGCGGGTAATCGGGACGCCACCGACCATGGCCGGATCGACGGACTGCTGTTTTTCCCAGCGGGTGAAATCCACGGTGCCCGGAAACGGGGTCATCATCACGAACTGGGCGAAGGTGACGCCGGCCTTCAAGGCCATCTCCACGGTCGCATCGAAGGTCGCCGGCTTGTCGGTAGGCAGGCCGAAAATGAAGGAGCCCAGCACGTGCACGCCGTGCTCTTTGAATGTCTGTAACCGCTTCGCCAAGGCCTCGCCGGAGTAGTTCCAGTCTTTGTAGACCGCCTTCAGGCCCTCGGGTGTGACCGCTTCGACGCCGACGAGAGCACCCCTGATGTTGGCTTTTCGCATGGCGTCGAGATAGTCGGCATCCTCGCCGGCTTCCATGGTGATCTGGGTGAAGAAGACCATGTCCTGGGGCAGCCGGGCCAGTTCTTCCATGAGCTGAAAACGCTCCTCGCGGATGGCGGTGAGCTCTTCAACTTTGGCGAGATTGTTTTGCTCGCGGGCGAGGCGGAGATCGGTGAGGGTGACAGGGTAGAAGTTGTCGTCGGCCAGGGCGACAAACCTGAAACCGAGGCGGCGGAGGTTGACGATTTCGTCGATCACGCTCTGATAGCGCCGCTGCCGGGGCTGCTGTCCGTCGGTCCGCCAGACGCTGCAGAAGGAGCAATGCTTGGGACAGCCGCGAATGGTCTGCACCGAGGCCCACATGTACTTTTCCGGCTGCATCAGGTCCCAGCGGGCAGCGAGGAAGTCGGTTCCGGCGATGCGGCCGCCTTCATAAACCTTTTCGGGATGTCCGGCCAGGCAGTCGGCCACCGCCTTGCTCCAGATCAGGTCGCCGTCGCCCTTCACAACCGCATGCGCCTCGCCCTGCTCCAGCGCCTCTTCGGGATACAGCGTAGCGTGAATACCGCCATAGACAACCCACGCACCCCGCTGGCGCGCCAACCTGCCTACCTGGTACCCGCGCAAAGCGTTGCCGGTGTGGACGCTGATGCCCACAATGTCCCCAGCCTGAATGCGGTCGGGATCGATCTGCTCCAGCGACTCGTCAACGAGGATGGGATCTCCCACCGACGGCGGTGTGGCAGCTGCCAGAACGAACAGCCAGCGCGGCGTAATAACGGCCGTGCCAAAGGAATTGTCGCTGGGATTCACCAGAAAAACGCTCATCGGTCTCCTGCCTTTCCTGGTGCGACTGGCGGGGCCTCAGAGAGCGTCTCGCAGGTTATGTTAAACGTGCCGGATTCGCCTGGGCGCACGGGGTCTACAAATCCCTCGCCAGACTGTCCCCGATCATACCTGCCCGGCTGCGCTATTGGAAATCGGAGACGGTAAAACTTTCGCAATTTTGCGCTGGGCGGCCTGGATTTTAGCCGCCTCAACGCCTGGCCGGCTGCCGCTTCGCCAGCATATGGAGGCATTTCTCGATCCGTCGCGCGCGGGTCTCCGGCTTCTTTGCCTGGGCGATCCAGTCGACGAGTTCTTTTCGGTGCGAGTACGAAAGTGCCGCAAAGATCTTGTCGTGCGCCGCCGCGGCGAGCGCCTTTTTCAGGTAAGGCGGAACCGTCACCGTACGCTTGGCCGTGTCCGGCTCCATCACAACCTTCACCGTGTCGCCGATGCCGGCTCCAGCGGCGGCGCGAAGGGTCTGGTTCACGGCCATGTAGTGGGTGGCGTCGCCGCGCGGCATGATCGAGCTGCGGTACGCGACGTTGTTGATTGTCCCCCGGACCGGCACCCGCCCCTTCGAGCCGAAGGTCGTTTCGACCTTGAAGGGGATGGGCATGTGCGCCCACGAGCCGCCGGGTCCACGCCCGATCAGCCGGACGGAAAACCTCTGCCTCACTTTTCCTCTTCCGGATGCGCGGCTGGGCGCGGCGGATTCGCCCATCCGGTGTCGCAAAAGACGCTCCACTTCTTGACCTTGTTGCCTTCCACTTCCGCCAGCCAAGCGGCGGTGACGCTCCAGGTCTGGGGCAGCACGCGCTCGTCAACCTTCCATTTGCCGCCCGCTTCGCCGAACAGAGCCACGCGGTATCCATCCACAAACGCGGCGCCCACGCGGATCCAGTACCCGGGATAAGCGTCGAAAAAAAGCCGCCAGCCTTCAATCATCTTCGCGGCGCCGGAGAAGCTCCTCCCCAGCGCATCCGTGAAGGTGTGGTCTTCCGTCATGGCGTCTCGCATCTTTCCGAGATCCTCTTTGTTGATGGCGGCAACGAAGGCGCTGGCGACGTCGATGGGCGAAGGGGGCATGGGGTTCCTCCTCGGATGAGGGGCAGCTTACCATTACTGACATTATTTTCAAGTTGAAATGACGGCGAATGGGCAGAGAGAATTCGCCGAGATACGCGCCCGGGTGACCGCTACTCCCGGCGCATCAGGCAATCTTGAGAGCGTACGCATCATCCACGAAGCGGTTGCCCCATGTCTGTCCACCAAGCCGCATTCCAGCGACGCTGGAGGTTTTGCCGAACACTTTCCTCAAGGATCTTATGAAGGGGTCGGTGGTTTTCATGATGAAAATCGGAGGGCTCTCACGGACGGTCAATCCCGCATGGTCCAGAGCGCGGTTGACGCGAAGGTACGCATCCCCAAGGTTCAGCGAGTCCAGCTTCCTGGACGCCACTACGAAGCGCCAATCCTCGTACTCGGGGAAATGAACCCATAGTGCGGCAGCCACCGGCAGCTTCTTCTTTTCGAGCGCCGAGACGATTTTCTCGCCCTTTCTGAGGTCGACGTCTACCAAAGTGCCTTTATCCATGGGATCAATCCGTGATGTTCTTCCATTATGGCATCGATGAGCGTCTTGCAGCTTGACCTGTCTGCCGTGCGGTAGCGGCTCTCCTCGGACCACAAGATGCTGACGTCCCAATTCTTGCGAAAGATATCGTCTTGTTTGGCGCGTTCATCTCGTATCTCGTCAAGTTTGGCTATCGAAGCCAGTTTCCTGAGATCGTGCGTCCAAGAGTCGTTGACAATTTTCCTGTCCGGAAACTCATATCGCTTGTATTGCTTTGCGATGCAAGCTTTGAATGCGCATTCCAAGGCATAGCCAGCCAGATAGTAAGCACCGCTGAACTGTTTCGCGAGGAAAAGAGCTTGCGCGTCCTTCAGACGGATGTCGGTCAGATTCTGCAGGTCTTTTCGATTCACGTGGACGATTCTACGGGAGGAGGCGGAACATCACGAGGATGCCTGGGAGGCGCTGCCGGTCAGGGGTCGTTACTCCCAGCGCCGGAAGATCAGCGACCCATTCGTCCCGCCGAATCCGAAGGAATTCGACAACGCGATGTCGAGCTTCCCTTTTTGGGGATGGTTCGGGACGTAGTTCAGGACGCATTCAGGATCGGGATGGTCGAGGTTCGCCGTCGGCGGAGCGGTCTGGTTGAGCAGAGCCAGAATCGTAATGCCGGCTTCGAGTCCGCCGGCGCCGCCCAGCAGATGGCCGGTCATCGACTTGGTCGAGCTGATCTTCAATTTGTGACTGGTGGCGTGCTCGCCGAAGATCCGCTGCATCGCCTTCGACTCCACGACATCGCCCAGCGTGGTCGAGGTGGCGTGCGCGTTCACGTAGTCGATCTGGTGGGGCTCGATCTTCGCGGACTTGAGGGCGTTCTGCATGGCGCGGAAGCAGCCGTCGCCGTCCTCCGGCATGCCGGTGATGTGGTACGCGTCGGCACTCATGCCGTAGCCGATGATCTCCGCCAGAATTTTCGCGCCGCGCGCCTTCGCGTGCTCCAGGTCTTCGAGGATGAGAATGCCCGATCCCTCGCCCACGACAAACCCATCGCGATCCTTGTCGAAGGGGCGGCAGGCATGCGCCGGATCGTCGTTTCGCGTCGAGAGCGCCCGCATCGCGGCAAATCCACCGATGCCCATGGGGGTGATGGCCGCCTCCGAACCGCCGGCAATCATCACGTCGGCATCGCCGCGCTCGATGATCCGATAGGCGTCGCCGATGGAATGCGCGCTGGTGGTGCAGGCCGTTGCGGTGGCTTCGTTGGGACCCTTGGCGCCGTAGCGGATGCTCACCTGTCCCGCTGCCAGATTAATGATGGCCGCCGGAATGAAAAAAGGAGAGATCTTGCGCGGCCCACCCTGCAGCATGTTGTTGTGCTCGCGCTCGATGACGTCGAATCCGCCGATCCCCGACCCGATGAAGACCCCAACCCGCTCGCCGTTGTGGCCCTCGATCTTCAGGCCGGAGCTCTCCATCGCCTCGTGCGTCGCGGCCAGGGCCAGATGGATGAAGCGCCCCATCTTGCGCGCTTCTTTCTTATCCACGAATTGCAGGGGGTCGAAGTCCTTCACTTCGGCGGCGAAGGTGACGGGAAAGGCGGCGGTGTCGAAGCTGGTGATCGTGGCGATCCCGCTCTTCGCGGCCAGCAGGTTGTTCCAGATCTCGGGAGCTGTATTGCCGACGGCGGATATCAGCCCGAGCCCGGTGACAACGACACGTCGTTGCAAGTTTACTTGCCGCCTTTCGCGTTCTTGTCGATGTAATCGATCGCGTCCTTGACGGTTTTGATCTTCTCGGCGTCCTCGTCGGGGATCTCGAGGTCGAAGGCTTCCTCAAACTGCATCACCAGCTCAACCACGTCGAGGGAATCCGCGCCGAGGTCTTCCTGGAACGAGGCGGTGGGTGTCACCTCAGCTTCGTCCACCTGAAGCTGCTCGACAATGATCTGCTTAACCTTTTCTTCCACACCAGATGCCATGCGTCTCTCCTGTGATGCTCAGTTCACGTTGATGCTGAAATCGGGAGGGGGGAAGTGATGCCTCCGCGCGCGCAGGCGCCGAGGTTCGGCATGAACACACCATCCCTCGGCTCCGAAATTCCAAGTCTACTGACGCCCCCTGGTAGTGTAAAGCGTGCGCAGGACTTATGATGCGCCTCTGTTCAAAACGACTCCCGCCGCGCAATCTGCTACCGTGGAGACTCACCCGCCTCACCCACATCACGTCCCCCTCCGGGAGGGCTTCGCGCATGTCTTCTATTCGGTCTGTCCTCATTTCTCTCCTTGGCGTAATGGCCGCTGTTTCTCTCTCGGCGCAGGATCGGTCGTATGGCCGATCCGTTGTTTCCACGCAATACGGCATCGTAGCCACCAGCGACGTGCAGGCTTCGCAGGCCGGGGCAAGAATCCTCGAGCAGGGCGGATCGGCGGTCGATGCCGCCATCGCCGCCAACGCCGTGCTGAACGTTACCGAGCCCATGATGAACGGCATGGGCGGCGACCTTTTCGCCCTCTACTGGGACGCGAAAACGGGCAAGCTCTACGGCCTGAACGCCAGCGGCTGGGCCCCGAAGGCGCTCACCATCGAACATCTGAAGGCGAAGGGGATCACCTCCATGCCGCAAAGCGGCATCGATTCGGTCACGGTCCCCGGCATGGTTGATGGATGGACCAAACTGCACGACCGCTTTGGCCACCTCCCGTGGCGCACGCTCTTCCGCCCCGCCATTTTCTATGCGGAGAACGGCATTCCAGTCCCGGAGATGATTCACGATTACTGGAAGCCCTCCGATGGTCCGCTCAGGGCCTTTCCGGAAAGCCGCCGCGTCTTTCTGCCGGGTGATCATGTGCCGGAAACGGGTCAAGTTTTCCGCAATCCTGACCTTGCCGGGGCTTTGCGCCTGATTGCGGCGCAGGGGGAGCGGGTCTACTACTCGGGAGCCATCGCCCAGGCCATCCTGAAGACTTCCGCCGAGCACGGCGGGACGATGACCGCCGACGACCTGGAGCGATATTCCGCCGAGTGGGTCGAGCCGCTCTCGACCACCTACCGCGACTGGACCGTCTACGAACTACCGCCCAACGGCGACGGCATGGCCGCCCTCGAGATGCTCAATATCATGGAGCAGTTTCCGCCGGACCCGGCGGGTCCGCACAGCCCGGGCGAGTTGCATACCCGCATCGAAGCCATGAAGCTGGCCTACGCCGACGTAAAGGCCTACGACGGCGACCCGCTCTTCTCGACGATCCCGGTTCCGCAGCTCATCTCAAAGCCCTTCGCCGTAAGGCGGGCAAAACTGATCGATCCCGAGAAAGCCAACTGCGAGGTCGCGCCCGGATCGCTCAACGCCAGCGACACGACGTATCTCTCCGTCGTCGACCGCGACGGCAACATCCTCTCCTTTATTCAGAGCAACTACTCTGCTTTCGGTTCCCAGATCACGGTCGATGGCATGGGGTTCGTGCTGCAAAACCGCGGCGGGCTTTTCTCGCTCGACCCTAAGTCGCCCGATGCGCTGGCCGGCCGCAAGCGCCCACTCCACACCATCATCCCTGGCTTCATGCAGCACGGCGATGAGCACATCGGCTTCGGCATCATGGGCGGATGGAATCAGCCGCTCGCCCATGCCCAGTTTGTGTCAAACGTGGTGGATTACCGCATGAACATTCAGGCGGCGATGGAAGAGCCTCGCTTCACGGTCAGCGCCAAACTCGGCTGCAATATCGTCATCGAGTCGCGCGTCACGCAGGCCTCGATCGACCAGTTGACGAAGATGGGGCACGTCCTCGAAGTCCGCAAGGAGTACACCACGGCCATGGGGCGCGGGCAGGCGGTTCTGCACAACAGCAAAACCGGGGTGAATTATGGCGCGTCCGATCCGCGTGCCGATGGGGCGGCTATTCCCGAGACGCCAAAGTTCACCGGGACAGGGCCGTGACTCCGCGCCATCGTTGAGGTCAAAATCGGGGAATCAGCGGAATTAACTCTCGAAGGCCTTCTCTTCTTCCCGGGGCGCGCTCGCCGCCATCTCCTCGACGTGGCCGGACTCCTGATCCGGTACCAGGGGGAGAGCCTGTTGTTCATGGATGCCCAACAGCCCCGAGGCCTCTGGCGGCTGATTTTCGAGTGTGCTGACGTCCTGAAGCTTGCGGTTAATGGTTTTCGTCTTGCCCCGGATTTCCTTGAGGGTGTTTTGGACGGTGTCGACCTGGTTTTCGACCTTTGACATCAGGTTGCCAAATTTTTGGAATTCCATTTTGGTCGCACCAAGGACGCGCCATACTTCAGCACCTTTCTTGTGGATGGCAACGGTTCGGAATCCCATTTGAAGGCTGTGGAGATAGGCGACGAAGTTCGCAGGTCCGGCGACAGAAACCTGAAAACTGGTCTGCAGCTCGTCGATCAGGCCGGGTACACGCAGCAGTTCCGCAAACAATCCTTCGGTGGGAACGTACATCAGGGCGAAGGGAGTGGTGCGGGGCGGATCGATGTATTTGTCGCAGATCTTCTTTGCCTCGGCGCGGACTGTCGCCGTCAGCGCTTTTTGCGCGACCGCAATGTTGTCACCGGAAGGGTGATCCATGGCGTCCTGAAGGCGATCCCAGTCCTCTTTGGGAAACTTCACGTCGATGGGGAGAAGCATATCGGGCTGGTCGCCACTGGGAATTTTGATGGCGAACTCGACACGCTCGGGACTTCCGTCTTTGATCTGAACATTTCGGATGTATTGATCGGGAGAAAGGATCTGATCGAGCTGGGCCCCACACTGGGTTTCTCCCAAACTGCCTCGAGCTCTCACGTTGGTGAGCACTCGTTTCAGGTCGCCCACACCCACCGCCAGCTCTTTCATCTCGCCAAGACCGGTCTGGACGTTCTCCAGCCGCTCGGCAACCAGGCCGAAGCTCTCGGTGAGACGGCGATCGAGGGTGGAGTGGAGCTTTTCATCGACGGTGGCGCGCATCTCTTCGAGCTTTTCGACGTTGCTCTTTTGAAGTCCCTCGAGTCTGCCTTCGACCGTCTGGCGTAATCCTTCCTGGCGGCGCTCATTCGCCTCCGACAAAGAGTTCACCTGATCGGCCACTGCTGTGAGGCGATCTTTGACTTCCTGTGTGAGTCGCGCGGTGGTTTCGCGGAGATCGCGCCCGAGCTGGCTTAAGGTCGCTTCGACGGTCTCCTTCATCTTCAGGGTTTCGCCGGACTGGGTGGTTTGACCCGAGAACAACGTCTCTCCTACCTTCATTAGCCTGGCGTCGATGCTTTCCGCCAGCTTGAGGTGGCGTTGACTGGCCTCGCTGGCGAGGTATTGGAAATTCTGATTCACAAACTCGCGAAGATCGATCGAGTCCTTGCGGACCTGATCGAAAAACCGCGACGTATCTTCTCGCGTCTTTCCCAAGCCGGTGGACAGGTCGGAACGAATGTCCTGGATCCCTGTGCGGAAGTCGGCTTCGAGGTGTTCCGAGCGACTGTCCAGCCGGATGATGCTTTCCTGAAGAGCCCGGTACGATTCAGAGATTGGCGGGTTCTTCCTGAGCATGAGAATGACAAGGCCGGCGAGAATCGCGATTTCCAGGACGATGATGGGGAGCATTTTGGGGGTCTCCAAAAGCAGAATACTCCGGAGAGTGACGCAGCCCTCGTAGCTCACCGGGCGGCAGGCATCCGATGCGGAACCTGGCAGCGGCGAGAGACGCCGTTGCCGGTTGGATGCGGGAAGTGGCGATTTGAGGAGGACGTGGGAGAGCGGGCGAGGTTACCGGCCGCGATCGGCATCCGCTGGCGTGTGCGCCGCGAACGCCTTGCGCAGCCGCTCCCAGGTCACGGCGAGGTCTTCGGGTAAGAGGCGCGTCTCGCTCACGACGGTCATGAAATTGGTGTCGCCGGTCCAGCGCGGCAGTGCATGCAGGTGCACGTGTCCGGCTACGCCTGCGCCCGCCGACTTGCCGAGGTTCAGCCCGAAGTTGAATCCATCCGGCTGATAGACCTTCGTGAGAGCCAGCTCTGACCGCTGGGCAAGGCCCATCAACTCGTGCGCGGTTTCCGGCGGAAGCCCGGCAAGCGACGGCTGATGTTCGTAGGGGACCACCATAATGTGTCCCGATGTATAAGGGAAGCGGTTCAGGCAGATGTAATTACGCTCGGCCCGCAGTACGATGCCCGCGGCACGTTCGGCGTCGCTGCGATTCGTCCCGTGCGCTTCGGCGTAGTCGACCGCGGCGATCATGTTGCAGAAGACGCAGCCCGTATCGCCCGGCCACGCGCTTAGTTCTTCAGGAACCCCTGCCCGCTTCTTCTTGTCCGCTTCGGTGACGTAGGTGTAGCGCCACGGTGTCCAGAGGTATTCCACGGGCGCAGTATATCCCGAGGCGCGCGGCTTGCTACTTCGGCTGCGGCAGTTCCGCAGGCAGCGTCTGCACCTTGCTGTGCCGGACGGAGTAGCTGAAGTAAATCACCAGGCCGATGATTAGCCAGCTGAAGAACCCGATCTTCGCGGGCGTGTCGGAGGAAACCATCAGGGCCAGAGAAATGATCATCCCGAGGATGGGCACCAGCGGCACCCACGGGGTCCGGAACGGGCGCGGGACATCGGGCTGCTTGCGGCGCATCACCCACACGCCCAGGCAGACGATAGTAAACGCGAGCAGTGTGCCGAGGCTCACCAGCTGCCCCAGGAAGGTGATGTTGAAAAACGCCGCCAGGAAGGCGACCAGGAAGCCAACCGCGATCGTGACCAGCCACGGCGTGCGGAAACGCGGGTGGATAGTGCTGACCCATTTGGGCAGCAGGCCATCGCGGGACATGGTGTAGAGCACGCGTGTCTGGCCGAGGATCATAACCAGCATGACGGACGCGAGACCAGCGATGGCGCCGAGGTCGATGAGACAGACGCCCCACGTGGCTCCGATAGCGGCTGCGCCGTCGGCGACCGGGGACGGCGTATTCAGCGTCGCGTAGGGCTTCACTCCGGTGAGCAGCCCGGCGACAATGATGTAGAGAACGGTGCAGATGATGAGCGAGCCGAGGATGCCGAAGGGGAGATCTTTCTGCGGATTGCGCGCTTCCTGGGCGGCGGTGGAGACGGCGTCAAAGCCGATGTAGGCGAAGAAGACCACGCTGCCGGCACGCATGATCCCGGACCAGCCATAGGCGCCGAAGTGACCCTGGTTTTTCGGAATGAACGGATGCCAGTTGGCCATCATCACGCTCCAGTGGCCGAACGCGTAGATGGTCGCGATGCCGATGAAGAACAGGACGACGGAAACCTTGATCATGACCGCGGCGCTGTTGAAGTTGGCCGATTCCTTCACTCCGACCACGAGGATGACGATGACCACGACGATGGCGCAGAGCGCGAAGATGTCGACCTTCGCGGAAAGTGCGTGACCGAAGAGGGTGATGGCCAGCGCAGGCGTGGGGTTGAAGGGGACCCGCACCCCAAAGTAGCCCAGCAGGCTGCTGACGTAGCCGCTCCAGCCGACGGCGACGGTAGCCGCGCCGAAGGCGTATTCGAGGCAGAGGGCCCACCCGATGATCCAGGCCGTCAGCTCGCCGAGCGTGGTGTAGCCATAGGTGTAGGCGCTGCCGGCGATGGGAATCATGGAGGCGAACTCGGCGTAGCACAACCCGGCAAAGACGCAGCCCACGCCCGCGACCACGAAGGAGAGCACCACGGCGGGACCGGCAAACTGGGCCGCAGCCGTGCCGGTGAGCACGAAGATGCCGGCGCCGATAATCGCGCCAATACCCAGCGTGATCAGGTTCACCGGACCCAGCGTGCGCCTGAGAGTATGCGTGCCTTCCTCGCTGGCCTCCTGACGAATCGCGGAAAGGGGCTTGACGGCAAAAAGCCTGGGCATTCTCGGTTATTCCTCCGGAAAATTATTCAGGCGCGCTTTCTGCCTGGGGAGATGGTTCTCGAATCGCGCTGCGGGACCACACAAAGAAGACCGGCACACCCAGCAGCACAATCACCAGTCCCGGCCATGTGTACTGCGGTTTGTAGCGCAATAATACGATACAAATCCACGCGGCCATCAAAATATAGATGGCGGGCAGCACCGGGTAGCCGATGGCGCGGTAAGGCCGCTCCGCCTGCGGCCGCTTCGCCCGCAACACAAACAGGCAAAGGATGGTCAGGATGTAGAAGATCAGCTCCGTGCAGATGATGTAGTCGAGCAGCTGCCCGTAGGAGCCGGAAATGCAGAGGACGCAACTCCACACCGCCTGCACGATCAGCGCCGCGACCGGAGTATGCCAGCGCGGGTGCAGCTTCGCGGCTGATTTAAAGAAGAGTCCATCGCGGCTCATCGCGTAATACACGCGCGCGCCCGCCAGGGTCAGCCCGTTGGCGCAGCCAAAGGTCGAGATGAGAATCGCGCCAGCCATCATGTATGCTCCGGCGCGCGAGAAAATCAGCTGCAGCGCCGCCGTGGCCACGCGATCTTCAGAGGCATACTGAATGCCGCGCGCCGCGATGGTGGTACCATGCGGATCGCCGTGCAGCGGCAGCGCGAGCAGGTAAACAAAGTTGGCCAGGATATAGAGGCCCAGCACCACTGAGGTTCCCAGCGCGAGCGACAGCGGCAGGTTGCGCTTCGGATTCCGCACCTCACCCGCGGTGTAGGTGACGTTGTTCCACGCGTCGGCGGAGAACAGCGAGCCGGTCTGCACGACCGCAAGGATGGTCAGCACGCCGACCATCGCCATTGGTCCTCCCACGCCCACCTGCAACGGGTGGAGTGTGCTCCAGCCGGCCCCGTGCCAGAAATTCGCGCCAAAGTTCGCGTGAATCGCCGCTGCATTGCGTCCGAACAGCACGCCCAGAATCACCAGGCCCAGCAGCGCAGCGGTCTTCGCCGTGGTAAAGACGTTCTGCACCAGCGCGCCGAGCCGGACGCCGAACACATTGATCCCGGCGAGCATCAGGATCACCACGATGCCGGCGAGGTTCGCGGTGCTGATGCCGATGTCCATGTTGCCGAGCACCATGGGGCCCACTTTCCACGCAGGAACGTGCCCGATGTGCCAGACCCAGTTCGTCGTGGAGACAGAAGGGAAGAAGACGCCCAGGAATTTCCCGAAGGCCACGGCGACAGCGGCAATGGTCCCGGTCTGAATGACGAGGAAGAGCGTCCAGCCAAACAGAAAGCCCCAGATGCGCCCCAGCGCTTCGCGCAGGTAGATGTATTGCCCACCGGCTCCGGGCATCATCGCGGCCAGCTCTCCGTAGCTGAGAGCGCCGATGATGGTCATCACTGCGGTCACCAGCCAGGCGGCGATCAGCAGCGCCGGAGAGCCGACGCCGCGGCTGATGTCGGCGGGGACAATAAAAATGCCGGAGCCGATCATCGAGCCCATGACGATAGCCGTCGCGCTGAACAGCCCGAGGCTCGCGACGAGTCCCGGTTTTTGGCCGGCCGGTTTCTGAGCGGTAGTGGCGGAGCTGGCGGACGGGGAACGCACGTGTCCTACAGTTCTAACTGAAAATTTCGAGAAAGTCTTTCGCCGATTGCGCGGGGGAGCGGCCGGGGGCTGCAAAAATCGCCGCGATCACGGCCAGGGAGTCGGCTCCGGCCGCGTAAACCGACGCCGCTGTCTTCAGCGTGATCCCCCCGATCGCGACCAGAGGCTTCCGCGTGAGCGCGCGGGCACGCCGCACGCCGTCGAGGCCAATTATCGGGGAGGTGTCGCGCTTGCTCGCGGTCGCGAACACGGGCCCGATCGCGATGTAGTCCACCGGCTCCCTGTCTGCTGCGATGAGCTGCTCCTCGTTGTGCGTCGACAGCCCAACCAGCGCGCTCTCCCGGACAAGCAAACGCGCCTGGCGCGGCGGCAAGTCCTGCTGGCCGACGTGCACGCCGTCCCACCCCACTGCCGGCACCAGCGCGGCGCGGTCATTCAGGATCAGACGCATTGGGGTCAGGGCTGCCTGGCCTGCCGCCTCTTGCATCGCGCGCGCATCCGCGGCGACCACCTCGTCTTCGTCGCGTTTATTGCGGTACTGCAGAATCTCCACGCCAGCTGCGGCAAGCTCCTGCACGATCCGTCGCAACACGCTTCGGCGCTGCTGCGGGTCCGCGCCGAGCCCACGCAACACTAACTCCGCGTCCAGAATCGGATACAGTTCCGGAAACCTCTGGTTGCCGCCGCTCCGTTTGTGTCGAGACTCAGTCATTCGGGATCGCGCGCGGGAAAAAGCCCTGCCACGCAGCAGCGTAGCAGGGCCCTTGCTCCTGTTCGTTGCCTCGTAATGCCTACCGCGGCGCCACGCTCAGCGTCATCTGCGAACCGCTGTCCAGGCTCACATTTTTCCCGTGCCCAGTCAGCACCGTTGCCATTGACATTCCCGCCGCTCCGTTTGCCCCGCCACTGGATGCATCCGCCGCAGTGCTCATCGTGTTGAACGTCACGCCGGAAAGATTGCCCACCGGCATCGCCGGCCCGGACGATGGCACGCTCGCGGCCGCCGCGTTGTTCAGGGCCGCGCCGTTCGCGCCCAGATTCCCCGCTGCTCCCAAAGCCCCGTTTGCCGCGTTATCGGTGCCGGACGTTGCATTGTTCAGTCCCCCCGCTGCCGCGGCCGAGGTCCCCGCCGCCGGGCCAGTCGCCCCCCGCACCGTGCCCGAAGCGCTGTTCGCCATACCGACACCGCCGCCTCCGCCAGCACCGCTGCCGCCATGCATGCCGCCGCCCCCCATCATGTCATCGGGGCTGCTCGCCGCCACCGGCGCGGGCGCGGCAATCGACCGCATCATCGCCAGAATCTGCACATCGTGCCCATCCTTCAGTGCGGCACGATCGAAAGCAAAGGTCAGATGCGAGTCATGGTTGTCGTGGGACTTTGCCTCTACATCCGTCACGTGCCCCACCAGCTTCGATCCCCGGGGCAGCTTCGTTCCGTCGGACAGTTGCGCTTCGGCCGTGGTCTTCGCGACAACCTCGTCGCCCACCTTCGCGTCTTTGCTGTCAATCTTCTTCGCCAGCTCCGCGGAAACGCGGGTCGCCTGGATCGTCGAGGCCGGCCCCGCCTGCGCCGTCGCGGCCCCGTATTCGCTGGTCGCCGCCGAGGTCTGGCTCTGGGCCGATCCCGCTCCGCTCGCCGAACCGTTTGCCGCCGTCGTCTGCGCGCCAGTAGCTACGGCCATCGCCGCAACAGCGGCCCATGCCCATTCCGCCTTCCTCTTCATACCTTCACCTCAAATCGCCGCATTCGCCGCGGAGAGGGTTCATCCCAGGCGGCTGACGTGTACGATGCAGAATGCTACTCCGGAGGTTGGGAGGATTCCAGCTTCTACTTCTGAGGGATTACGGCAGGTTCCCGGCTCACGGCTCGNNCCTAGTTAAACGGGATCGAAACCGCCGGCTTACCGACAACTACCTTGTCGCTGCACAGGTGTTTCGCTTCCAGGCGCAGCCGATCCTCCGGAGTTTTGTAGGCTCCGATGGTGGTCATGCAGAAACGGCACACAAGAAGGGTGGAAACACTTGCCAGGCGCACCGGAGGGAGCTGTCTGGGAATGACGTGCGTTGTTTTAACGGAAGGGTTCATCGCTCTCTCCTCGACAGAGTCGCGACGTGCGGGCCCTGAACAACATGCCTTGGCTCTGAAAGTCATTATCTCACGCAATACTCCCATAGGGCGCAGGGGCATTCGTAAAAATTCACACGCACCCAGGTTACTAAGGGAAGTAATTATCCACAGGTCATCCAAAACGGGAATGTCCGCAGCCGCGCCCACTGCGGACCCCATCTGGCCTGTTTCCCGGCACCGCCCGCCCCTCCTTAAAGCATTCCCGATGGCCAACCGATAGTCGCTGCAGGGAGAACCTTCGCTCCCGGAGAGATCTCGCATGCCCGCGAACACCATCACCGTCAGCACCAGTCCCACTGTGCTCATCGGCTCCTCCAGTTCCACCACGACCGACTATCTGGCGGCGATCCTGGAATCCTGGCGCTACCAGATCGAGGTCGCTCGCAACGGAACCGACGCGCTGGCCCGCATCGACAGCGTCAGTCCTCCCTCCATCGCCCTGCTGGACTTGGATTTGGCTTCGCCCAGCGCCGCTGAAGTGGTGTGGGAAGTGCGCCGTCGCCAAGAGCAGCGACGGACCTGGAACATCCTGCTCAGCGACCGGCCCAGCAAGGATCGCCTCCGCGCCGCGCTGCAGTGCGGGTCTGACGATTACTTCGTTTTCACGGCCGGCGCGATCGATTTCGACTACAACGAATTGAAGCTGCGCATCCGCGTGGCGGAGCGGGTTCTGGCCCTCACCAACCGCGTGCAGAAGCAATCAGCGGAGCTTCGCTATCACGTCACCCACGACGGCCTGACCGGCCTGTGGAACCGCGAAGCGCTGCTCAGCCTCATCTTTCAGGAGACCGACCGCGTCCAGCGCATGAAGACCTCGCTCAGCCTCATGCTCCTCGACCTCGACGATTTCTCCCGGATCAACCACGACTACGGATACGAGACCGGCGACCGCGTCCTGATTGAACTGGCCAATCGCTTCCGCCGCCAGCTGCGCAGCTACGACCTCATCGGCCGTTGCGGAGAGGACGAATTCCTGCTGGCGCTCCCGGGGTGCGACCTCGAGAACGCAGTCCTGCTGGCCGACCGCATCCGCGAGTTCATCCTGGCCCGTCCCTTCGCTGTGGATCACGAGGCGACCACCCTGAACGCCAGCTTCGGCGTAGCCATTAGCCGCGGCCGCTCTCCGCTGGTCGTCCTGCGCGAAGCCGAACGGGCCCTCGCCGAAGCAAAGCTCGCCGGCAAGAACTGCGTTCGTGGGCGGGCCCCCGGCGCCTACGGCCAGGAGCCTCTGCTGGCCCTCGGCGCGGCGTCCCTCACGTCAGACGCCGATTAAGCTTCCCGGCTGTCGTGGTGCCCGCAGTACTATCCGCACGAAACCCGCTCTTTTCGCGCCTCCGCTGTAAACTTGCCCCGTGAAAACCCGTCTATCTGATCGCATGGAAGAGATCGCAGGCAACGAGCTCGCCATCGACAAACGAGAGCAGGCGATGCTGGAGCTGGCCGACTTCGACGAAGTCGTGCGCGTCTACCGGCCCCGCATCCTGCGTTTTCTGCTTTCGTCGCTGACGGACCGCGATGCCGCCGAGTCGCTTACCCAGGAATGCTTCCTCAAGGCCTGGAGCGCGCGGCACCAGTTTCGCGGCGACTCGAGCCTGAGCACCTGGCTGACGCGCATCGCCGTCAACCTGATGCGCGATCATCTGCGCAGCCGCAGTCTCCGCTTTTGGCAGAAGACGCGCGGCTCGTCGCTCGATGTCATGGACATCAGCGACTGGGTCCCGGATGGACGCAGTTCGCCGGAGAGTCTCACCGTCGCGCGGGATCGGGTCGCGGCGGTCTGGCGGGCGGTGGAAAGCTTATCCGCGCAGCAGCGCGCCGTCTTTGTGCTGCGCTTTGTTGAGGAGATGGAGCTGGACGAGATTGCCGGCACCATCGGCATGAATCTGAGCACGGTGAAGTCGCATTTGTATCGGGCGCTCGCCATTATCCGCGAGCGTATGGGAGGAGCGAAATGAAATTCCGTAGAGACACGGGCGCCGAATCCGACACCACACGGGAAGAAGTCCGCGAAATGGCCGAGGCCCTCAGCCTCTATCGTTCGGCCATGCGGCACATTGCGGAGAAGGAAGCCGCCCGTTCCCGTGTCGCCGAACCCCGCCCTGGCCGGACCATGCGCTTAGGCATGCTGCTAGCGCCCGCCCTTACCGCGGCTGTCGCTGCCGCCGTCCTGGTGCCCGTCTACAGCCACCTTCACCATCACACCGCTGCTCCCGGCGTCGTGGTGAAGACCTCGCAGGCCGGCCCTGCCGACACCCGCGCCAACGTTGACGATACGGTTCTGATGAACCAGATCGACAGCGAACTTTCTGAAGATGTTCCCGACGCTCTGCGGCCACTGGCCGATCTGGGCAACCTAACCACAAACGCCAGTTCTGTTTCGGAGAAGAAAAATGTCACGCAAGAATAGCTTCTTAGCTTCCACATTGTTTTGTCTGATCACTTCCGGGCTTGCCTTTGCCCAGGGCTTCGATGGACCCGGTTTTGGGCCGGGCGGGCCGGGCGGACCAGAACCAGGACAGGGGCCCGGCAAGGGCGGCTTCGGCGGGCCTCCCATGCAGCGCGCCTTTCACGACGGTAACTTCGGCCGTTGGTGGAACAATCCGGAGCTCGCCCAGCAGCTGAACCTCACCGATCAGCAGAAGCACCAGATGGATGATATTTTCCTGCAGCACCGGCTGAAGCTGATCGACCTGAATGCCAACCTCGAAAAGCAGGAGACGTTGCTCCATCCCATGATCGAATCCGATCAGCCCGACGAGGCGAAGATCCTTGCCCAGATCGACGCTGTCGCGCAGGCCCGCGCCGACCTCGAAAAGGCCAATGCGCACATGCTCTTCGATATTCGGAAGACGCTCACGCCCGATCAGTGGCAGAAGCTGAAAGCCATGCGGGAAGAGCATCGCTCCGGCAAAATGATGCGCGACGGACGTCGCGGTCCTGACGGGCCGGGAGCCCGTGGTGGACCGGGCGGTCCTGGCGGGCAGGGCGCCCAGAATATGTGGCGGAAACGCCGCCAGACTCCTTCACCGGACGGTTCAGCGCCGGCGCCTCCCCCTGCCCAGCAGGGTCCGGCGCCCGCCCAACCACAGTCCGAACAATAAGCTTGGCTGAACCGACTTAAGGAGCGGCGCCAGTCGCTCCTTTCTTTTTTGCAAAAGTCAACCTCGCCGGCGCAAAATCGCATGACGAAAGTGACTGTCCTATTCTCGTTCTGTTCACGCACAGTCAATTGACATGCCTATAGTGCGGCACTATAGTTTTCATAGGGGTTTGCGCGCTCGGGATTCTTGCGCTGACCCTTGATTGCCGCTCCTGTTCAATCCTGTCCTGCCGGATGCTTCAGCCTGGAATCGATGTTGCGATCCCACGCGCACCGTCTCCGATGGCTTGCTCCGCCTGGACTGGACCAAGGGATGCGACGATCCCCGAACTTCGTCGAGAACCGCGCCAGGGTCCCAAGCCCTCCCGCTGACGGCGAAGAAAGCTGCAGCTGAAGAGATCCGGCCACGCCGTCTAGCCAGGTTTCCCCGCTGCGGGGCGGAATCCGGGAGCCGCTGTCTGAGTCCCGGAGCTGTCTATGGCACACGTCCTCAATCCTGAACAAACCGAGAGCAACCCTCTGAACACCGAACTGGAAACCCCAACGCTGGAAGCTCCGCCGGAGCAGTCAGAGCCGTCGGCCGAAACCACCTCTAACCCGGAAGCCTCATTCCAGACAGCGCCTGATACCGCGCTCGCCGAAGTGCATGCTGCCGATGCCGTGCCCGAGCATCACGACGAGCCCGACCTGAGCATGGAAGACTTCGCCGCCGCCCTCGAGTCCTTCGACCGCGAGCAGGCTGCTGAAGCCGCCGCTCAGGCCTTCGACGACTCCGCGATTGTCACCGGCACGGTCATCAAGCTCACCGACAAGCATGTCGTCGTGGACGTCGGCATGAAGTCTGAGGGGCTCATTCCCATCGAGCAGGTCCTCGATCACACCGGACAGCCGAAGCTGCATCCCGGCGACACCGTCGATGTGGTGATCGAGCGCGAGGAGCCCGAAGGCGGCTACCTGCTGGGCTACGAAAAGGCGCAGCGGCTCCGAGTGTGGGACACGGTGGAGAAGGCGCACAACGAGAAGACTCCGCTGACGGGGACGGTGGTGGGCCGCGTGAAGGGCGGGCTCACGGTAGACATTGGCATCAAGGCGTTCCTGCCCGGCTCGCAGCTCGAACTGCGCCCGGTGCGCAATCTCGACGCCTACATCGGCCAGCCGATTCAGGTCCGCGTCATTAAGCTCAACAAGAAGCGCGGCAACGTGGTCGTTTCCCGCAAGGAAATCCTCGAGGAAGAGCAGTCCGAGCGTCGCTCCCATACCCTTGAGAACCTCGAAGAGGGCGCGATCCTCACCGGCACCGTCAAGAACCTTACCGACTACGGCGCGTTTGTCGACCTCGGGGGCATTGACGGCCTGCTGCACATCACAGACATGTCCTGGGGCCGCCTGACACATCCGCGCGACCTGGTCAACGTCGGCGATGAGATTCAGGTCAAGGTTCTCAAGTTCGATAAAGAAAAGCAGCGTGTTTCTCTCGGCTTCAAGCAGCTGACGCCCGATCCGTGGCTCGATGCGGCGGAGCGCTACCCGATCGGCGCGCGCGTGCACGGCCGCGTGTTGAGCGTCACNNAAGCGCATGAAGCATCCCTCCAAGCTGGTCAAGCCCGGTGACGACGTCGAGACCGTCATTCTTGCCGTCAATCCCGCCGACCGCCGCATCTCGCTCGGCATGAAGCAGCTTCTGGAGAATCCCTGGGAGCATCTGGCCGACAAGTATCCGACCGGCGCTACTGTCGAAGGCCGCGTTCGCAACCTGACCGACTTCGGCGCGTTCATCGAGATCGAGGACGGCATCGACGGCCTGGTCCACGTCAGCAATCTCAGCTGGACCAAGCGCGTCAAACATCCCTCTGAAGTGCTGAAGAAGGGCGAGAAGGTTCGCGCAGTGGTACTGGGCGTGGAGCCTGAGAATCGCCGGCTATCGCTCGGCATCAAGCAGCTGCAGCCCGATGTCTGGGAGACCTTCTTCGCGCAGCATCGCGTGGGCGATATCGTCAAGGGCAAGGTGCTCAGGACCGCGCAGTTCGGCGCCTTCGTCGAAGTTGCTGAGGGAGTCGAGGGCCTCTGCCACGTCTCCGAGGCGACCGACGGACATGGCGTTCCGGTCAAGCTGGAGCAGGGCCAGGAGCACGACTTCAAAATCATCCGCCTGAACCAGGAAGAGAAGAAGGTTGCTCTCAGCATCCGCGCCGTCAGCGGCGACGAAGCCAGCCGCGCCGACGTCGAAGCTTACAAGCAGCCCGTCTCCAGCTCAACCACCACGCTGGGCGATCTGGTCAACTGGAAGCGCGAAAAGTAAGCCTGATTTCGAACGCAAAATGCAAACGCCACCCAACCCGGGTGGCGTTTCTTCTTTGGAATTCGAGTCAGCACCGATCACTTGATATGCAAATCCATAATCACCAGCTTGCGCGTGTCGAACGAGCTCACGATCTTCGTCGGGCTCTTCCTGCCCTTGTACGCCGCCCACAGCGTGTAATCCGTGTCGTCAGAGAGCGCCGCGAAACGGTAGCTTCCGTCATCCCCCGAGATAAATGTCTTGATGTCGTTGTTGCGCGAGTTTTCCAGATAGACGATCGCCCCGCTGATCGGCGCCTCTTTCCCGCCCAGCACTTTGCCCTGCAGATTCCTGAGCCCGAAGTCCTGGCCTTGCCCCATCGGCGGCAACGCAGCCACCACACCCAGCAGCGCCACGCAGCCAGCCGCCACCCACCAGCGCCGCGCCGGCGCAGAAAATCCCCGCACAGAAAGCTGAGCACCAAACTTCATTCTTCTTCCTCTTCTCCGGGCTCTTCCTCGTCCTCGTAGTCCTCTTCGACTTTGCTGAGTTCCAGAGGATCGGTCGCTACTATCTCATACTCGGTCCCGCACTCATCGCAGACGACCACGTCGCCTTCCTCCACTTCGTCTTCATCGAAGTCGAGAGTGCTCTCGCATTCAGGGCAAATCATGAATCCCTCCACCAGGAGAAACAATTCGCGGCTCCATCACAAGGACGCCGCCCGCATGAAAAATGTTGTCGGCAATCGCAGAATCGGGTTCCGAATCGCTGCCGCCCGGTTCAATCGCTATGCCTCCGCTAGTTTTGAGGAGAATCGCCCCCGCGTCAAGCGTGCTCTCTTGTCCCAATTTGCGGCATACTCGATAGTCATGAAGTTTTATCGCCTCTCCACCTGCGCTCTGCTCCTTTCCGCGTTTCTCGCCGCCCAACCTCAGTCCCGACCGCCCGCAGGCGCTGCCCATCGCGATCTGGATGCCGTCGGCGCACCCATCCGCCCTATGCCGCCGGACCCCGCCATCGCCCACGCGCTCTCCCAAGTCTCACCCGCGCAGATTCAGCATACGATTGCCACCCTCGTCTCGTTCCATAACCGGAGTACCCTGTCCAGCCTGGACAAGGACCTGCCTCCCGGAACCGGCGCCGTCGCCGCCGCGGACTGGATCGAGTCGCAGTTCAAAGAGATCTCCGCTGCCTGCAACGGCTGTCTCGAAGTCCGCCGCGACAGCTTCGTCCAGCAGCCGGGGACCGCGCCCGGCGCCCGCGTGGTGCAGCCCACGCCCCTCGCCAGCATCTACGCGGTGATGCGGGGCAGCGATCCCGCGGAGGCGGCGAGAATGATCCTCGTCACCGGCCACTATGACTCCCGCAACAGCACCAACGCCGATACGCATGCCGAAGCTCCGGGCGCCAACGATGACGCCAGCGGCGTCGCGGTCAGCCTTGAATGCGCGCGCGCTCTCACCAAACTCAAATTGCCCGCAACCCTGATCTTCGTCGCCGTTGCCGGCGAGGAGCAGGGCCTCTACGGCAGCAAACACCTCGCCGACCGCGCAAAGCAGGAAGGCTGGCATCTGGAAGCCGTCCTGAACAACGACATCGTTGGCGGCAATCGCACCCCCGGCGACAAATTCCAGGATGCCCACGCGGTCCGCGTCTTCTCTGAAAGCGTGCCGGCCAGCGCCCCGCCGGAGGAAATTCGCCGCTTCCTCCAACTCGGCTACGAAAGCGACTCGCCCTCGCGCGAGATCGCCCGCGCCATCGCCGATGTCGCCCGGACCTACACCGAGCGCCCGGCCACATCCGCCCTTGATCCGGTGCTGGAATTCCGCCGCGACCGCTTTCTCCGCGGCGGCGATCACACCTCCTTCAATCAGAATGGATTCGCCGCTGTTCGCTTCACCGAGTGGCGCGAGGATTTCAACCACCAGCACCAGAACGTCCGCGTCGAAGATGACGTCCAGTACGGCGACCTGCTCAAATTTGTCGACTTCGACTACGTCGCCCGCGTCGCGCGCCTCAACGCCGCCACCATGGCCGTCCTCGCCGCCGCGCCTCCCGCGCCTGTCAGCGTCCAGTACCCGCCCCCGCCGCAGGAGTTCACCAACGCCATCAACAACACTGAAATCGAGTGGGAAGAGGGCCCGGGCACGCCCGCCGGCACCCATTACGAAATCGTCTGGCGGCCACTCGCGGCGGCTGACTGGCAGCGATCCATTCCCGCCGAACGCCTCGCGGCCGTGATCGACGGGAAGTTTGCTTCCACCCAGGAAGGCCATTTCTCCGTGCAGATCCCGGTTTCGAAAGACAATGTCATCTTCGGGGTCCGCGCCATCGATGCACATGGTCACCGCAGCGCGGCGGTTGTTCCCTGGCCCGCGCCCCGGCCTGCGCGCCCTGAATGAGACAATATCCCCTGTGCCTCGACTCTCGAGTGGCGTCCTCGGCTTCCCGGACTTTCGCGGGTTTACGCGCGCCCTGATCCTTTGGAACCTCGGGTCCTACTTCGGCCTGCTGATCCTCGGCGTCGTCGCCAGGCCACTGGCGTCTGAGATCGGCGCGATCCTCGCCCTCGACCCCGCTCTGGTCGTTCACCATGGATGGATCTGGCAGCCGCTCACCTACTTCATCATCCATCCTGGCGCGGCGATCCTCGGCACTGCCTTCGAGTTGCTCTCCCTGTGGTTCCTGGGCAGCCTGCTCGAAGGCGGCCATGGTTCACGCTGGCTGGCGGAGCTCTTTTTCGTCTCTGTTTTGGGCGCCGGCCTCGCTGCGGTCGCGCTTTTCTTCGCTATGCCGGGCTCCGGCGTCGTTCTCTATGGCTGCTTCGGCGGCATCTTCGGCCTGCTCATCGCCATTGGCGTGCTTTACGCTGACACGCCTTTCATGATGTTTCCGTTTCCCGTCAGCATCAAGGCAAAGTACCTGGTCGCTGTCTACATGCTGATTGCGCTGGCCATGCTTTTCTCGGCACAAAAGGCGTTTGCCTTCGCGCAGCTCGGCGGCGCGCTCTTCGGATTCCTCTACGTCAAATTCTCCCCGCGCCGGGGATTCGCCCTCGCCGGCAGCGAGACCGCCTACGGCCTGCGCAACCGGTACTACCGTTGGAAACGCCGCCGCGCCGCGAAGAAATTCGAAGTCTACATGCGCAAGCATCGCGACAATTAGCAGCAAGTTCCCGCCGTCATCCTAAGCAACCGTGAGCCGTGATTCATCGGATGCGCCCTGTGTTTCGCGGACCGATCGCCATTTGCCCCTCCCCTCTCCCATCCATACAATCAATCTCGGGCAGCCTCCTCCCTCACTATGAGCGATCAGCCAGACACCAATCCACCGCCGGTAACGCCGGAGTGGGCAAAAACCGAGCTGGCACGACACCCGCAACGGCCCTATCCCATGGACTTTATTGAGCGGATTTTCACCGATTTCAGCGAGATTCATGGGGACCGCTCCTTCGGCGACGACCCCGCGATGGCCTGCGGTATGGCCCGTTTCGAGGGCCAGGAAATCATGGTCGTGGCCAACCTGAAAGGCCGCTCAACCAAGGACAAAGTCCACCGCCGTTTCGGCATGCCCAACCCCGAGGGCTATCGCAAGGCGCTGCGTTGCATGAAAGTCGCCGAGAAGTTTGGTCGCCCGGTTATTGCGCTTATCGATGTGCCCGCCGCCTATCCCGGCGTGGGCGCCGAGGAGCGTGGCCAGGCCGAGGCCATCGCCCGCAACATGCGCGAAATGTCCCGCCTGCGGGTTCCCACCGTCGCTGTGATCACCGGCGAGGGCGGCTCGGGAGGCGCGCTGGGTCTGGCCGTCGCCGATCGGGTGCTCATTCTCGAGAGCGCCATCTACTCCGTCATTCCGCCCGAAGGATGCGCCGCGATTCTTTGGCGGGACGCCGCTTTCAAGAGCCAGGCCGCGGAAGCGATGCGCATTTCCGCCTCCGATGTCCACGGCCTCGGCTGCGTCGACGACATCGTTCCCGAGCCGGAGGGCGGCGCGCACGCCGATCCCGCCGGAGCCGCCACGCTGCTCGCGGACAAACTCCGCTGGCATCTCAGTGAGCTCCAATCGCTGCCCCTCGACGATCTGCTCCGCCGCCGCTACGACAAGTACCGCAACATCGCCCAGTTCTACACCGTCTGATCTCTGGCAGGCATCGAATAGCCCTGATGATCTCCATCCACGGCGCTACCTTCCTTTTCGGAGCAACCGCGTGACTTTTCTCGAGCGTCTCCGTGCGCTGGCGTGGTTTCTCCTGGCCGCTGCCTGGTTTCTCTTCTCCGACCTCGCCGCCACACGCGCCGCCAGCGGCTTCAACGCCGGCGACCTTGAGGAGCCGCTCTATCGTATCCTGCTCCTCTTTTTGCTGATCGTTGGCTACTGGGCGATGAGCCGCCTCGGCCAGCGCCGCATGGATTCGAGCAAAGCCACGGCACTCATCGTCCGTTCTGGCTGGGGCGGGGAATTTGCCCTCGGTGCTGCGCTCGGCTGGGCCGGCGTCCTCGCCTGCGTTCTGCCCGCCGCGCTCATCGGCGGCCTCTTCATCACCGCCTTCAGCAACGCGCATCAGTACTTCGTCGCGGTTCTCGACCTGATCGCGCTCGCCGCCGGAACCCTCGCCATCGAAATTGCCTTTCGCGGCTACCCTTTCCTGCGGCTCGTGGAAGCCATGGGTTCCGGGCTCGGCGCTTTTTTCATGGCCGTTGTCTACGCCATCTGGCGCACGCACACCGCGCCGACCACGACCGCCTCCGTGCTGGTTTCTTTCTTCCTGGGACTAATCCTCGCGATCGCCGTTCTGCGCACGCGCGCGCTCTGGGTCAGTTGGGGATTCGATTTCGCCTGGATCGCCACCATGAGCATGCTTTTCGGCCTGCCCGTCTCGGGATCGATGAGCTACTCGCCGCTCATCGTCACCAACGCGAAAGGCCCCGCGTGGATCACCGGCGGCCTGCAGGGTCCCGAAGGCTCGGCCTTCGCTGTGCTCGTCTCATTCCTGCTGCTTTTCTGGATGGTCCGCGCGACCGGCGATCTGAAACACAAATACGGGTTCGCGGAAATCGTTCCCGGGGGTATTCCCGTCGATCTCGATGAAGCTTCGCGCGCGCAGCACGAAGCCGCCATGGGCGAAGTCGCGCCGCAACAGCCTTCGCTGGTTCAGATTTTCCCCGCTCAGCCCGCCGCACCAACGGCAGGCTCGGAGCCAACGCCCGAGCAGCAACCCCTCAGCGAAGTTCCGCCCTCAACCTCAGAACCGCAGTAGGGTCGCCGGTTCGGAGCCCTCGGCGCGCAGGCGGCTGCAGTCCCAAACAAGCTACTTCTGCGGAGGGATGCCCGTCTGCGATGCCTTTGCGGTCTGGATCGGTCCGCGGTGAATCCGGCCCCGATTGACGACCGTCTGTGCGCCCTCGCGCTGGTCGATGAAAGAAGCGAGCCGGTTGAACCCTTCGTCCCCCAGGTTTTTCCGGAGTTTGGCGATTGTGTCGCCGACGATGTCATCTCCCTGCCGGCTGAGCGATTCCGCCCTGGCGAGCTGTAGGGTCGCGGCCTTCGATGGATCGGCCTGGAATCGGCCATCCTTCCACCCGAGGGCCTCCTGCATCTGGTCGCCCCAGTCGCCGACCCGCTGGCTGCCATCGAGAAGGACTGCGTACGCGGTTGCCCACTGATCGTCGCTGAGGCCAATCACGTTGTGATTCACAGCATTCCAGTCCACCCGAAACTGCTTGTCGCCGGTGATGGCCTCTTTGCGCGCCGCGAGATCGTCGAAGCCGATCTCCTGGATGAAGGCGGCAAACGTATCGGGATGATTGAGACCGTATGCCCCGGACGTTGCAGGCACACTGGTCGACGAAGCAGCTTCAAGCAAACTCTGCTGCACCGTCACCGCGTCCTGTGCGCGGGCCGATGGGCCCGCGACCAGGGTGCAACCTACCCCACCAAGAACAGCAATCATGTACAAACGTCCAAAGAACCGTGGCATAAAACCTCTCTCGCTGCAGAAGTGCAATTCTCAAAAAAGCGTCTTCTACCGAATCCTGTATCGCACGCCCACGCTCACGCTGAGGTTTGTCATCGACCCATACGTGAAGCCCGGCCAATACTGATACTCCACATCGAATAACCGCAGCCGGATGCGCGAATTCGCCCTGTAATCCATCCCCGCGCCCGGCGCCATAACAAAGTAATTCCCCCATGCGTAGTTGTAGGGGAAGTCAAAATACCCATCGCCGGCCAGAAACTTCACATACGGCCGCCACTGCGCGTTCTGTCCGAAGCCGGCCATCTGATACCGTGGCCCAACGAGATACGTCCTGGCATGGGTGTTCTCGATCGAGCGTAAAACCTCCCAATTCGTCTCGCCTTCGATCCCGTACCGCCAGGTAAAGTTGGCATCGACAAACGCAGTTCCCCCGACCATCCAGTGCTGCCCGTACTGCAGCCGCGTGGCATTCACGCTGCCGCCTGCCGACAGCATCGACCAGTCGCCCGTCGCCGCCTCCGGCGACTGCGCGTGCGCCTTTGCCAGGCCAGCCAGCGATCCGGCCAGCAGCACCGCGCACATTACCCATCTGCGCTTCGACATAATTCCAGCTCCGCTCACTGGGTCACCGTCAACGTAAGGTTCGCGACGTGCGTTACGCCGGTCTGCTCGCCGGTTGCTGTCACCTGGATGACGTAGTTGCCTGCCTTGGCACTATTCGTGGTGAATCCGCCACAGCCCGCCATCAGGAACGTTGTGCCCGTCAGCATCGCAATCACGACCAGCACTCGCAGCGCAGCCGCGTTTTTGCGGAAGCGCCAGAATGCGAACCCGAACAGCGCCGCTCCCGGGAACAAGCAGGCCAGCACCACATTGCCGCCGAACGGCATTTCGTTCTTCGACTGCGATCCCGACGCCAGTGGCGAATTCGTATCGACCGTGAGTTGCACCGACGCCTGTCCGTTGGAGTTCAGCGTTATATCGTTGCTTGAGAAGTTGCAGGTCACCGAATACGGCAGCGAGCCGCATCCCAGCGCGATCTTATCGGTGAAACCGTCTTGCGACCCAAGGTTGATCGTCAGGCCCGCCGACTGCGTCGTTGGGATGCTGAGCGTAGTGGGGTTCAGCGCGATCGTGAACTCCGTCGCCTGCGATACCGTCACCGTCACAGCGTTCGAAACCGACGGGGCGTTCAGCGCGTCGCCGCTGTAGTGCGCAGTAATACTGTACGAACCCGCGGCGGGATTGATGCTCAGCGTCGCCGTGCCATTCTCGCCCACCGTCGCCGAGCCCAGGGTGGTCGTCCCGTTCATGTAGGTGATCGTGCCCGTCACCGCGCCCCCGCTGGTGGTCGTGGTGGTCGTCAGCAGCGTGAGTTCCTGATCCGTGTTCAGGCTGGTCGAAGAAGCGGCCAGCGACGTCTGCGTGCCGTACGCTGTCACCGTCTCCGCCAGCGCCGCCGATGTGCTGCCTGTGTCGTTCGCGTCGCCGCCATACACCGCGGTGATGTTGTGCGTCCCCAGCGTCAGCGACGAGGTGGTGTACGCTGCCACTCCGCTGCTACTCACCGCCACCGAGCCCAGCGTGTTGGTTCCATCCATGAACGTCACGTTGCCGGTCGGAGTGCCGCCGTTCCCGGTCACCGTCGCCGTAAACGTCACCGAGTTGGTGACGACCACCGATGGAGCGCTCGAGACCAGCTTCACCGCGGTCGTTGCCTGAATCACCGTCAGCGGCAGTGCCGCCGATGTGCTGCCTGTATCGTTCGCGTCGCCCTGGTAGCCGGCCGTGATCGAATAGCTCCCCGCCGGCAGCGTCGAGGTCGTGAGCGTCGCGACGCCCAGGCCGTTCAGCGTGCCCGCGCCCAGCACCGTCGTCCCGTTGTAGAAGTTCACCGTCCCCGCGGCCGTCCCGCCATTCGTGGTCACCGTTGCGGTCAGCGTGAGAGCCTTGCCCGCGATCGACGGATTCGCGCTTGCCGCCAGCGTCGTCGTCGACGACGCGATGTTCACCGTCTGCGCCAGCGCTGCCGAGGTGCTGCTGAAGTCGTTCGCGTCGCCGCCGTAGGTTGCGGTGATCGAATGCGCTCCTGCTGTCAGCGTGGATGTTTGGAACGTCGCCGCCGCGGTAGTCGTACCAGTGGCCGCGAGCGTTCCAGTCCCAATCTGCGTCCCTGCGTCGTAGAACGTCACCATTCCCGTGGGCACGGTCGTTCCCGTCGCGACCACAACGGCGGTAAACGTGACCGGTGTGCCGTGGATCGACGGATTCACGCTCGATGTGACCGTCGTAGCCGTAGTCTGCTCCACAATCTGTGTCAGCACCGACGACGTCGCGGTTACGTTGTTCGTATCTGTGTAGCTCGCCGTGATCGGATTGCTGCCCACCGGCAAGGTCGCTGTCGTGTAGGTCGCAACCCCGCTTCCGCTCAAGGTTCCGCTGCCCATGTAGGTCGCGCCGTTATAGAACGAGACCGAGCCCGACACCGGTATCCCGCCCGAAACCGCGACCGTCGCCGTGAAGATCACCGTCGATCCCCAGGTCGACGTGTCGTTCGGGCTGGAGCTGGCAATCGTGACCGTCACCTGCTCCTGCACAACCTGCGACAGCGGATTCGAAGCCGCCGCGCTGTAATACGTGTCGCCGCTGTAATTCGCGGTGATCACATGCGTGCCCACTGCGAGCGTGGTCAGCTGCAGGCTGGCGTTGCCACTGCCGTTCAGCGTTTGCGGCGTGCCCAGCGGGCTCGTCGTTCCCTGGAACGTGTCAGAGAACGTCACCGTCCCGGTCGGCGTCCCCTGCGTTGAATTCGGGTCCTGCTTCACAGAGACGTTCAGCGTTACGCTCTGCGCGTAGGCCGAGGGATTCTGGCTCGAGCTCAGGGTCACAATTGCCCCGTTTAGCCCCAGCGCCTCGCCCACAATCGAAATATCCAGCGGCGAATCCGCGGGATTGCCCGCCAGATTCACGTTTCCCACCAGCGGGTTGGGCAGCGGGTTGGCTGTGCTGGTCGGCGCAAACTCCGCCGCTACGACGCACTGGGCATCGACCGCCACACTGCTCGAAGTGCTGCACGTCGTGCCGCTCGAAGCCACTGCGGCATTCGCGTCCGGCGCGACCGCTGAAAACGTCATCGCCTCGTTGCCATCGTTCTCAATCTTCTGGTTCTCCGGCGAACTCACCTGGTTCTGCCACAACTCCGGGGAGAAGAACAGCGTTGCCGCGTCGGCATTGACCTTCCGGATCAGGTGGTCGAAGTATTCCGCGATCAGCAAATTCCCGCTCGCATCGACTGCAACCCCATACGGTGCGTAAATGCCCGCGCCGGTCGCAATGCCGCCGCCGCTGAAGGCGTCGCCGCTCTGGCCGTTTCCGTAGCTGTAATCCGATTTCCCATCGACATAGTCATCGTCGGTGTTCGTTCCGGCGATGGTCGTGATCGTTGCCGAAACCGCGTTCACTTTGCGAACAACGTAATTACGGGCGTCGGCGATATACACGTTGCCTGCCGGGTCGCACGCCACCCCCAGCGGCGAGTACAGCTCCGCCGAGGTTGCCGCTCCGCCATCGCCCAGATAGGCTGGCGTCCCATTGCCTGCATAGGTGTTGATGTTGCCCGCCGTGTTGACCTGCCGCACCCGGTTATTGCCCGAGTCCGCAACGTACAGGTTGCCCGCGTAATCCAACGCCACGGCGTAGGGCGCGTCCAGCTTCGCCTGGGTCGCCAGGCCGCCGTCGCCCGAGAATCCCGGCACGCCTGTGCTACTGCCCGCGATCGTCGTAATCTTTCCCGTTGCGCCGATCACTTCCCGAATCGCGTTGTTGTCGGTATCCGCGATGTACAAATCGCCGGCCGCATCCATCGCAATGCCTTCCGGCGAGTTCAGCGTTGCCGCTGTCGCCGCTCCGCCATCGCCCGCATAGCCCGGCGCGCCCGTGCCCGCGACCGTGGCGATGCTGCCCGTCGTCAGATTCACTTCGCGGATCACGTTATTGTTGGTGTCCGCAATGAACAGATTGCCGGCGCCGTCGATGGCCACGCCGCCCGGCTGATTCAGCGAAGTGCTGATCGCCATCGTCGCCGTCGCGTCATAGCCGGCGCTGCCGTCGCCCGCGACCGTGGTAATCGTCCCCGCGTTCGCGCCCGCTGCAAATACTTCGCGCACCCGATTGTGGTGGGAATCTGCGATGTACAGATTGCCGGCGCCGTCCACCACCACGCCTGAGGGCAAATACAGATCCGCCTGGGTGGCCGGACCGCCATCGTTCACCATCGTCCATTCGCCTACCTGGCCGGCCAAAATGCTGACCGAGCCCGGAACCATCACGCCCAGCGAACCCTGCCCAATGCCAGTCAGCCAGGCCGTGCCCAGGGTGTTGTTGCCTGCGCCCAGCAGCACCACCGCGCCGTTGCGCTGCCCCGGATACTTCGGTGCAAACGCGACTGTCACCGTGCAGCTTCCCGAACTGATCCCCGAGCAGTTGTCCGCGCCCGATTCCGTAAAGTCGAGGTTGGGCGCCCCTAGCGTCACCACCTCAACCCTGGCCACTGTCCCCGCGTTTTGCAGGCTCACCGTCACGGTTTGCGCCGCCGGCGTCGTAGTGCCCACAGCGCTCGCGGCAAACGTGGTCAGGCTCTGCGCCCGTGCAGCCGGAGCCAGCGCCGCAACGGTCATCAGGAGAGGAAATATCGCTTTGGTAAACAGCAACCGCGTGCGTTTCGAAACCAGGCAGAAGCAAAACAGAGCCTTCATACATGTACCTTCTTGTCGAGTTCTCTGCCGAATTTCGCAGGCGGGATAGCGAAATGGGCGGAGGGCAGCAGGGCGAGCGGCTGACCTGCGGCCCGGCAAAATTGAGCGCCAGGTAAGTCAGCTCCTGTTACCAATCTGCTGGAAACATAGCACGCTAAGTCACCTAATAAAATTACTTTGGTAAGGACAGAGTGGTACTTTCAGGCCACCGCACCACGGGTGTGTCAGAACGGGAAACGATAGAGGGAAGAGGGGTTACCACAGGGCAGAGATTTCCACAAAAATCCTGCCAATTCACGACCAACGGTGGGCAAAATCTCGTGCCCCGGAGGAGTTGAACCCGAGCCTCCTGGACAGGGCCGATGTTTTGCGATATCGTCTATGACACACGTCATAATTAGACAGACGGGGGTCTTAGCACAATGCCGACGGTTCGATTATCGAGACTCGAGATGCAGATCATGGAGACGCTCTGGACCAGAGGTCACGCGTCCATTCGGGAGATGCAGGAGGCGTTTCCGGAGAAAAAGCGGCCGGGTTACACCACGGTGCAGAAGACGGTCTATCGCATGGAGGACAAGAAGGTCGTTCGCCGTGTCGGCAAGGTTGGCAACTTCCACATGTTTGAGGCTGTTGTGTCCCGTGAGGCCTCGCAGAGGCGGCTGGTGGACGATCTCCTCGCCATGTTCGGCGGAAACTCGCGCCCGGTAGTGGCTCACCTCATCGGCGCCGGCAAGCTGACTCTCGACGATGTCGAGTTCGCCGAAAAGGCGCTCAGGGAAATCAAGCAGGGAGGGAAGGAACGATGATGCGATACCTGTCCTTTCTTGGAATCCATACAGGACCGGCTTTGGCCAATCACCTTTGGCAATCGACCGCATTCCTCGCCGCGGTTTGGCTCCTGACCCTCGCGCTTCGCAGGAACGAGGCGCGCGTCCGCTATTGGCTGTGGCTCGCCGCCTCGGTCAAGTTTCTCCTGCCCTTCTCTCTGCTCACAGGACTCGGCAGGCTTCTGCCTGGTCCGCGGTATCTTGAGGTGCAGGCTCCGGCGCCTGTCGCTTCCGCTATCGAGATAGCAAGCCGCCCGTTCTCGGGATTCATTTCCGCCTCGCCCGTGGCTTCCACTCCGCACGCCGCCAGGCTCATCGATCCCGCCCTGCCCTGGGTGCCCACAATTCTTGCCGTAGTGTGGGTGTGCGGAGCCGCCATTGTGTCGCTGATGTGGTACCTGCGCTGGCGGCAGGTCGCCGCGGCTCGGCACAGGGCGACCCCGGTCGAGCAGGGGCGCGAGTTGAACATACTGCGCCGCCTGGAATCCACGACCAGGGCCACGGTGCGCGTCGCGCTGCTTCGTTCCCAGGAAACCACGGAGCCCGGAATCGTCGGCATTTTTCGGCCTGCGCTTCTCTGGCCGCAGATGCTTTCCGAACGCCTTCAGGACGAACATATCGAAGCCATCCTGGCGCACGAACTCTCCCATGCTCGCCGCCACGACAATCTGGCCGCGGCCCTCCATATGGTCGTGGAGGCCGTCTTCTGGTTCCATCCCGCGGTCTGGTGGATGGAGAGCCGCATGCTCGACGAGCGCGAACGCGCCTGCGATGAGGCGGTGATCTGCAGCGCCGCCCGGCCGGAGATTTACGCCGAAAGCTTGCTGATGACCTGTCGATTCTGCGTCGAATCTCCGTCGTTGTGTGCAGCGGGAGTCACAGGCGCCGATCTCAGAAGCCGCGTCGCACGGATCCTGTCGGGGACCGGAGTCCAAAGGCTCAGCGCGCACCGGAAACTGCTGCTCGGCACGGCGGCTCTGCTCGCCCTTGCTGTGCCCCTCGCATTCGGCCTGCTGCATCCGGCACAAACCGCGCCTGCCGCCGCTCCGGCAAAGTCACCACTATCGGGACCAGCACCAGGCACCATGGATCCAGCTGCGGCAAAAGTGCCCGACTTCGCCGTCGCCTCCATCAAGCCCGACAAATCCGGCACCAACATGGTCCGCATCATGTTCGGTCCCGACGGCTTCACGGCCAATAACGTTCCCGTGAAGCTCCTCATCCGCCAGGCATTCAACGTGAACGACGATCAAATTGCAGGCGAACCCGCCTGGGCCAGCTCGAGCTACTTCGACGTCGATGCCAAGGTCGACAGTGCCGATGTGCCCGCAATGAAGAACCTCACTCTCGATCAGCGGAGGCAGATGATCCGCTCGCTTCTGGAGGATCGCTTCGCGCTCAAGACGCACGAAGAGACCAAAGAACTTCCGGTCTACGTGCTGGTGATCGCGAAGGGCGGCCTCAAAATGAAGGAAGCGAAGCCCGGCGACACCTATCCCAGCGGCCTCAAGGGACCCGATGGGCAGCACGGAGGCGCCGGCATGATGATGTTCGATGCAAGCGGCCAGATCACCGCGCAGGGTGTTCTTGTGAGCAACCTCACTCGCCTCCTGTCGCAGCAAACCGGCCGCACGGTAATCGATAAGACGGGTCTCACCGGGAAGTACGATTTCTCCCTGCAGCTGCCTCCCATGAAAGGTATGATGCCGGCGCCGCCTGCTCCAGGCAGTGGGTCGGCGGCGGGAGGCGATGACAGCGGCGACGATGCCGGACCTTCGATTTTCACCGCTCTGCAGGAACAGCTCGGGCTGAAGCTTGAATCGCAGAAGGCGCCGCTCCCGCTGATCGTCATCGACCACATCGAGCAGCCGTCGGCGAACTAGGCGGTGCAACTGCGCACCGGGAGAAGAATGGCACGGCGCGGCTCACGCACTCTTCGTTTTCTTTGCGTGCTTCTCTGTTTCGGCGCTGCGATGCAGGCCAAGGCCTCTCCGTATCACGGGCAAGTCACCTTCAACGGTCTTCCTGTTCCGGGAGCGACTGTCACGGTGACGCAGGGCAAGAGCGTCTCGACCACCGTCACCGATGCGCAGGGAAGCTACTCCTTTCCCGACCTGCCCGACGGAGACTGGACGGTGCAGATCGAGATGACCGGCTTCGCGACGGTCCGGCAGACCGTCACCGTCGCCGCGAACGTTCCCGCGTTGCAGTCCGCGTTGCAACTTCTGCCGCCGGGTGCGCTCAAGGCCGATCTTGAATCTGCGACTCCGCCGCCCTCAGCGCCGAGTCCGGCCGCCGAGACTTCGGGCCAGCCTGCCAAACCCGTCACCGTTCCCGCGCCGATGCCCGCCCCTGAACCGGACGACGAGCTCCGCGAGCGCGCCGCCGACGGCCTGCTGATCAACGGCAGTGTGAACAACGGAGCCTCTTCGCCCTTTGCTATGTTTCCTGCGTTCGGTAATAACCGTTATGCGAAGGGCTTGTACTACGGCGGCATCGGCGCGATCCTTAGCAATTCCGCGCTGGACGCGCGGCCCTACTCCATCACCGGCCTCGACACGCCCAGGCTACAGTTCAGCGACCTTACAGGGGTCGTGAACTTCGGAGGCCCGCTCAAGGTTCGCCGCCTGGTCCAGAACGATCCAACCTTCTTCGTCGGCTATCAGTGGACGCGTAACCACGACGACTCGACACAGTCCACGTTTGTGCCCACCGAGGCGGAGCGCGGAGGCGATTTCTCGCAGGCCGTCAACGTGAACGGTCAGCCCGTCGTCATCTACGATCCCGCGACCGGCCAACCGTTCCAGAACAACACCATTCCTCAAGGAAGCATCAGCGATCAGGCGAAAGCTCTGCTTGCTTTTTATCCGTTGCCCAATCTCACTGCTGGAACTCTGTACAACTATCAGGCTCCTCTGCTGAGCAATTCGCACCAGGACTCGCTTCAGTCGCGCATCGACCAGACGCTGGGTTTCAGGAATCAGGTCAACGGCAAGTTCGCGCTGCAAAGCACGCGGACCAGCACTCCCAGCGTCTTCAATTTCGTCGACGCCACCGATTTGCTGGGACTCAATACGAGCGTGCAGTGGTCGCATCGCTTCGGCCAGCGAGTGTTCCTCTACCCTGGCTATCAGTTCAGCCGCTTGCGAACGCAGGTGACTCCCTGGTTTGAGAATCGCGAGAATGTCTCCGGGCTCGCCGGAATCACCGGGAACGATCAGGATCCTGCCGACTGGGGTCCTCCTTCCCTGACCTTCTCGAGCGGCATTGCCCAGCTGTCCGACCAGAACAGCGCCGACACCCGTAACCAGACCAGCACTCCCTCCCTGTCCATGCTCTGGATTCACGGAGTTCACAACATCACCTTCGGCAGCGATTTCCGCCGCGAGGAGTTCAACTACCGTTCGCAGCAGAATCCGCGCGGCTCGTTTGTGTTCACCGGAGCAGCCACCGCTGCCAGTGCCTCCAGCACCTCCACCAGCGGTTCCGATTTTGCCGACTTTCTCCTCGGTATTCCCGACACCAGCGCCATCGCCTATGGCAATGCCGACAAATATTTCCGCGAATCCGTCTACGACGAATATGTGACCGACGACTGGCGCATGACGCCAGAGTTCACGCTCAACGCCGGCATTCGCTGGGAGTATGGCGCGCCCATCACGGAGCTTTTCGGCCGCCTCGTCAACCTCGACATTGCGCCTGGCTTCGCAGCTGCTGCGCCGGTCATCGGCAGCGATCCGGTTGGATCGCTGACCGGTCAGCACTATCCTGCCTCTCTGATCCGTCCCGATCGCAACGGCATAGAGCCGCGCGTCGGCATCGCTTGGCGGCCCATCGGCGGTTCATCCCTCGTGATTCGCGCCGGCTATGGAATCTACGACAATACCGCGGTCTATCCGGGCATCGTGACGCAGATGGCGCAGCAGGCGCCGCTCTCCCGCAGCCTGAGCGTCGAGAACAGCGCCGCCTGTCCGCTGACGCTCGCGATGGGATTCAACACCTGCGCGACGACGACACCCGACACGTTCGCGATCGATCCGGACTTTCGCGTCGGCTACGCGCAGAACTGGCAGCTCAGCGTGCAGCGCGATCTCCCTGGATCGCTGCAGATAAGTGTGACGTATCTCGGCACCCAAGGCACGCATGGCCTGCAGGAGTTTCTGCCCAACACCTGGCCGGTGGGCGCCACGAACCCGTGCCCCTCCTGCCCCGTCGGATTTACGTATCTCGCTTCCGGCGGCAACTTGTCGCGCGAAGCGGGCCGCATCCAGCTGCGCCGCCGCCTGCACAGCGGTCTCGCCGCGTCTATCCGGTACACGTGGTCCAAATCCATCGACGACGATTCGTTGGTCGGAGGACAAGGACCTACTACCTCGCAGAGCGCAGCGCCCTCTGAATTCGTTTCGGTCCCAAGCAGCGCGGCGAGTCCCACCGCAAGCATCGCCCAGAACTGGCGCGATCTTCCCGGCGAGCGTGGCCTTTCCACCTTCGACCAGCGCAATTTGTTGAACGTCCAGGCGCAGTACACCAGCGGCATGGGCCTCAAAGGCGGAACGCTCCTCAGCGGCTGGCGCGGCACGTTGATCAAGGAGTGGACGTTCCTCACACAGATCACCGCTGGCAGCGGCCTTCCGGAAACCCCTGTCTATCTCGAAGCCGTTCCGTCGACCGGCGTCACGGGCACCGTCCGTCCCGACCGCACGAGTTCCCCGCTCTATGGCGGCGGCGCGGGATACTTCCTCAACAAAGCGGCTTACAGCGCACCCGCATCAGGTACCTGGGGAAACGCGGGCCGCGACTCCATCATCGGTCCCAACGAGTTCAGTCTTGACGCATCCATGGCTCGCACCTTTCGCCTGAGCGACAAGCTCAATCTCGACGCGCGCGTTGACTCGACCAACGCCATCAACCACGTGAACTACTCCGCGTGGAACAGCACCGTCACCAGCCCGCAGTTCGGCCTGCCCACCGCGGCAAACAATATGCGCAGCCTGCAGACTACGTTTCGGGTGAGGTTCTAGCACGATGCGCCCGCTCCTCATCCTCCTGTTCGCCGCCACCTTCGCTGCTCACGCGCAGCAGGTCGGCCAGAACGCTTCCCCCAGCGCCGTGCCCACCATCTCCGTCAGCTCGCAGCTGGTTATCGAAACCGTCTCCGTCAAAGACAGAAACGGTCAGCCGATCTCCGGCCTCACCGCGAAAGACTTCGCGCTGACCGAAAACGGCGTGCCGCAGACCATCCACTTTTGCGAGCACCAGGACTTGCCCGCCGAAACCCCCGTTTCTCCCGCGGCCCAACCCGCAGCCGGCAATCTCAAGGTTTACTACCATCTTTCTTCCACGCAGATTGCGCCTGAGCCTGCCGGCAGCACACTCTACAAAAATCGCCGCCTGCTCGCCCTCTACTTCGACATGACAGCGCTACCGCCTTCCGACCAGGTGCGCGCGCTCGAGGCGGCGCAGAACTTCATCCGTCTCCAGATGCAGCCCGACGATCTGGTGGCCATCCTTCGCTATGCAGGTGGCGGCGTCGACGTGCTCGATGATTTCAGCGCCGACCGCACCCGCCTGCTCGGCATTTTGCAGACGATGATCGTCGGCGAAGGCCAAGCCTTTGCGGAAGAGGCCGACGACGCCAGCTCTTCCGACACCGGTGCGGCGTTCGGCCAGGATGACAGCGAGTTCAACATCTTCAACACCGACCGCCAGCTTGCCGCTCTGCAAACCGCAGCCAAAATGCTCGGGCGGTTGAGCGAGAAGAAATCCCTCATCTATTTCGCCAGCGGCCTGCGGCTCAACGGCCTCGATAACCAGGCGCAGCTCCACGCCACCATCAACGACGCCATTCGCTCCGGCGTCTCCTTCTGGCCCATCGACGCTCGCGGGCTTGTTGCCGAAGCTCCGCTGGGCGACGCGACCCAGGGCTCGCAGGGAAACGCCGGCATGTACTCCGGCACGGCCGCACTGGCCATGACGGTGAACTTCCAGCAGTCGCAGGACACGCTCTTTACGCTCGCTTCCGACACCGGCGGCAAAGCGCTGCTCGACTACAACGACCTGACGAAAGGAATCCGTCAGGCGGAGCAGTCCGTCTCCAGCTACTACATCCTCGGCTACTACACCAGCGACAGCGCGCAGGATGGAAAATTCCGGCGCATCCATATATCCCTGGCTTCCGACCCAACCGCCTCGCTCGATTACCGCCAGGGCTACTTTGCCGGCAAGGTCTTCGCAAAATTCAATGCCGCGGACAAAGAACGTCAGCTCGAAGACGCGCTCATGCTCAGCGATCCCGTTACCGAGCTCACCATCGCCATGGAGATCGATTACTTCCAGCTCAACCGCTCCGAGTATTTCGTCCCCATCGTGGTCAAGATTCCCGGCCGTGAGCTTGCCCTTGCGCGCAAACGCGGCGCCGAACACACGCTGATCGATTTCATCGGAGAGATCAAAGACGACTTCGGCGGCATGACCGTCACCAATCTCCGCGACAAAGTCGATATCCGCCTCAGTAACACTACGGCGGAAGAATTAGCCAAACGCCCCATCGAATACGACACCGGTTTCACGCTGCTTCCCGGCAACTACACCATTAAGTTTCTCGCTCGCGACGACGAAACCGGCAGGATCGGAACCTACCAGGCGAGCTTTGTCATCCCGAACCTGAACAAAGAGGTGCAGCGGCTGCCTCTCAGCTCGGTGGTGCTCAGCAGCCAGCGCGTGGACCTGAAAAATGCCATCTACAACGCCGAAAAGAGCAAACAGCAGCAAGCCGAAGAATCCGTCAATCCGCTGATCCACGATGGTGCGAAGCTCATCCCCAGCGTGACGCGCGTCTTCCGGCAGGATCAGAATCTCTACATATATGTGCAGGCCTACGAGCAGGGCGCGCCCCAGACGCAGCCTCTCGTCGCCTATGTCGCGTTCTATCGCGGTCCCGCGAAGGCTTTCGAAACGCGACCGATGCAGATCACCGAAGGCTGGGATAACCGCGTGAAGACCATGCCTGTGGCTCTCGATATTCCCCTAAACAAGCTTGCTCCCGGCGCGTACGATTGCCAGGTCACGGTCCTGGATCCATCCGGCAACAAGGCTGCGTTCTGGCAGGCTCCGGTCATGGTTCTTCCATGATTTGCGTCCCGGTCCGGTTTCGTGGCCAGATCTGCGTTCGTGGCTGAGTGCCCGCCAATGCGCTCGTCGAAAACGAACGGACCTGCCGGTCGGCCGGGAGGGATTTGAATTTGAGCCGTTTTGTGGGGGTCTGAGCGCGCAGGCGAAATCCCGGGTGTCGTCGAGGGACCTCGTCGTCGCGGACCTCAACACAACATGGTGGGCCCGGAGGGATTTGAACCCCCAACCAAGGGATTATGAGTCCCCTGCTCTAACCATTGAGCTACAGGCCCTGCCTGGCGGCAGCCACTTGCTTTACTGTAGCGGGATTTCCCAGCTCGATTTCGTCTTTTTCGCGCTGCCTCAGTTCCTCGCCCCGTCACGTCCCCCCATCGCTCGCCGTCACCGTCACCCGCGTGAAGCCGTAGTCGCCGTTCTTCCCTTCGTTGAAGCCAAAGCCAGGCTGTCCGGTCCGAAACGTAGCGTCCCTGGCTTGGCCCATCTGGACGCCGTTCTTGTACGCCGTAATCACGTCGCCCAAAATCGTCGCCTTCACCACGTCGCCGGTGGTCACGCCATATTGCTTCCCGGTCACGTTCAGCAGATAGGTGAAGTCAGCCAACGGTCCATTCCAGCGGACGATGATGAGATACGCGGTGTCGTCGGCGCGGAGCGAGCTGGAAATTTCATAGCCGGTGCAGCGATGCGCCGCCAGCGACGAGCGCAGCCGCAACGACACTTCAGGAGCCCGAAAGACGTGTCCACGGTCGACCACCGCCTCCACCGTCTGATTCGGTCCCCAGCTGCCGGCGAGCAGCGCCACCGAATCGGCATACTCCTTCAGCCCCGCGCGCCCAAAGGCGAATCCGCGCGTCGTCTCGACATCGCCCCAGTCGATGCCGACGGTTCTTCCGCCCATCCAGCGTTCCGACTCCGAGATCGGATCTTCTTTCAGCTGAAAATTCGTCGTGTACGTGATCGAATGCGGAGCTGTTGCGCTGGTCACCGGCGCGGGCGGCAACTGCCCCTGCGAATTCCCCAAGCATCCAGCAGCAACCATCAGCGCGGCCGCCAGCAAGACGGCCTCGGCCCTCGCGCTCAACGCAGAGGATCGGATATGCATCGACGTCACGAGCCTATCACCGGTGCGGCTCTCAACGCGTCCCGATTGCCTGCCCTACTCCGTTCTCAAAGCCTCCACGGGATTCACCGAAGCAGCGGCCAGCGCTGGCCGCAGGGTCGCGATCACCGCCGGGACCAGCAGTGCCGCAATCGACACCGCGTACACCAGCGGATCATTCGGCCTCACGCCATAGAGCTGGCTGCGCAGCAGCTGCGTCAGTCCCAGCGAGACGCACGTCCCCGCCAACAGCCCAAACGCAGCCGGAACCACCGCCCGGCGCACGAACAGCAGCGCAATCTCCCGCCGCGTCGCGCCCAGCGCCATGCGCACGCCGATCTCCTGCGTCCTCTGCGCCACGGAATACGCTACCACGCCATAGATGCCCACGCACGCCAGCAGTAACGCGATCCCCGCAAACGAAGCTACCACCGCCATGTTCAGCCGTGGCTGCGCCACCGCCTTGTCCAGCAGCTCATCCATCGTTCCGATGTTGCCGATCGCCTGCTGCGGATCGACGGCATGCACCTGCTCGCGCACCGCGCGCACCAGCTGCTCAGGATCGATCTGTGACCGCACGACGAAATACCGCTGCGTCACCCCGCCGTTGCCATCCGCCGGCCAGTACACCTCCGGGCCCGGCGGACTCGCGATCGAACCCGCGGTCCCGCGCAGGTTCGCAATTACGCCGACAATCTCGTGCGGCGTGCCCTCCACCAGCAGATGCCGTCCCAGCGGATTGCCGCCCGGCAAATACTGCCGCACCAGCTCCTGGTTCACCAGAATCGGAATGTCCTTCACCAGCGAATCCTGTTCGGTGAGCGTCCGCCCAGCGAGCAGCGGCGTCCCCATCGCGCCCAGAAAATTCCCGCCGATGCTGCGATCCTCCGCGTTGATCGCCGGCTTGTTCGCGGTCCGCGGCAGCCAGTCCGCGTCGAAGTTGCTGCGCAGGTGCCAGTCCACCGTCGGCAGCGCGTCCATCTGTCCCACTGCGGTCACGCCCGGAAGCGCTTCGATGCGCTCCTGCACGCCGGCGTAGAGATTCCTGATCTGCCCCTCTTTCGTGTTCCACGGCAATCGCAGCGAAAACGTCAGCACATGCTCCGGCACAAATCCCAGCGGATTCTTCATCAGATGCCACAGCGATTCCGCCAGCAGCGACGCGCCCACCAGCAGGATCAGCGACAGCCCCACCTGCACGGCAACCAGCGCGCTGCGCAGCCGGTGCCCGGACCCGCCCAGCCGCGCCTCGCCGCTCTTCATCGCCGTGTTCAGTTCCATGCGCCGATTCTCGAGCGCCGGCGCAATCCCAAACGCGATGCCCGTCCCCACTGAAAACAGCAGCGCCATCCACACCACCGGCCAGTTCATCTCCACGGTGCCCGGCACGCCCAGCCGCCCCGGCAACTTCGCCGCAACGCCCCTCACCAGCGCAAACGCCGCCACCACTCCGATGGCGCCGCCTACCACTCCCAGCACCGTGCTCTCGGTCAGGAACTGCAGCACCATCCTGCCGGCCGAGGCGCCCAGCGCCCGCCGCAATGCTACTTCCCGCTGACGCGCTGTCGCGCGTGAAAGCAGCAGGTTCGCCACGTTGATGCACGCAATCAGCAGCAGCGGCGCCGAGGCGATCATCAGCACCAGCAACGCCGGCCGCATCGCGCCGAAGCGATTCTCGCGCAGCGTCTCGCTCGTGAATTGCCAGACGCCGTCGCTGTCCGGGTGCTCCTGGCGCAGCTGTGCCCCGATGCGCTGCAGATCGCCCTGCGCTATCGCCAGCGTGACGCCGGGCCGCAACCGGCCGAAGACGTTGATGAACCGCGTCCCCTCGCCTCGATATTTGGTCCACTCGGCCGGATCGAACTGCGCGTCGTGCCACAGGTCGATTCCGCTGGGCATCTCCATACCGCGCGGCATCACCCCAATAATGGTTACGGCTCGCTGATCGAGGCTGACCTGCCGATTGATCACGTCCGGATCACCGCCAAAAAGCTTCTGCCATCCCGCATAACTCAGCACCGCGGTCTCGGGCATCTTCGCCCGATCATCGCGCGCGTCATACGTCCGCCCCAGCAGCGGCCCGACGCCGAGCACGTCCCAGAAGCCCGCATTGGTGCCCGCGGCCTGCACCGCAACGGGCAGGTTCCTTCCTGCAATCATCGTCGACTGATCGAAAAAGAAGAACGACAGGCTCTCGAACGACCGGTTCCGCGCCTGCACATCGAAGAAGCGCGGCACGTCCGTCAGGCCGCCTGTCGACTGTCCCTGCAGCCGCGTGTCGTGAAGCGCCATGATGCGATCAGCCTGCGGATACGGCAAACTCCGCAACAGCGTCGAGTACACCAGCGTAAAGATCGCCGTCGTCGCACCGATCCCCAGCGCCAGGGTCAACACCACCACCGTGGCGAATCCCGGCGACTTCCGCATCTGCCGCAACGCGTACCCCACATCGCCCCGCAGATTCTCAATCGACGGTACCCCCTCGCGCAGCCGCACCGTTTCCCGCACTTGCGTCATTCCGCCAAAATCACGCATCGCCTTCCTCCGCGCCTCGTCTTCACTCATCCCGCGTCGCCGATTCTCCTCAGCCGCCATCTCCAGATGGGAGCGCAGCTCTTCGTCGAGCTCGCTGTCGAGTTTTTTCCGCCGAAACATCGCCGCCCACCGGCTCAACATCACCCGCAATTCGCTCATGCATCCGCGCACGCGGCCCGTCTTTCTACTCCCTACTCCCTATTGGCTACTCCCTGCCTTTACTCCGCCCGCAGCGCCCGGCTCGGATCCACGCCCGCCGCCCGTCGCGCCGGAACCCACGTCGCTCCCAGCGCCACGAAGATCAGCAGCGCCGCCGCGGCGGTCAGCGTTGCCGGATCCCACGCTTTTAGCCCATATAACTGGCTGGCGACGACGCGGCCCAGCGCAAGCGCGCCGCCGAGCCCCACGGCCAGGCCGATTGCCGTCATCCACACCGCTTCGCCCAGCACCATGCGCAGCACCTGATCCGACCGCGCGCCCAGCGCCATGCGAATCCCAATCTCATTCGTGCGCCGCGACACCGTGTACGCCATCAGACCGTAAATCCCGATGCAAGCAAGCGCCAGCGCTAGAACGCCGAAGCCGGTCGTGAGATCGGCGAACACGCGCTCGTTCATCAGCAGCACTTCGATCTGCTCCTCCTGCGTCCGCACATCGATCAGCGGCAGATTCGGNNCGTGCGCGTCTTCACCGCGAACGTCATCCCCCAGTCAATCTCCGGGCTCTGGCGATAGTCCAGGTAATAGACCGGCGGCGGAACCTCGCGCAGGCTCCCGTAGCGCGTATCCGCGCACACCCCCACAATCTGGTAAATCAGCTTGTCGTTCTTCGGGTCCGAGGTCTCGAAGCTCTTCCCGATCGGATTTTCATTTGGGAAATACTTCTTCGCCAGGGCCTGATTGACGACGGCCACCTTCGGCGATGTCTCCGTATCGGTCGGCGCGAAGCCCCGCCCGGCAAGGATTGGGACGCGGAACGTCGCGAAATAGCGATCGCCGACCGCCGTGTTGAGCGCGCTCTCCTCCTTGCCCGCAGCGACCTTCTTGCCTACCGGCTTGAAGTCGTCGCTCTCGTAGTCGTGCGAAAGCGGCGGCACGCTCGTCGGCGACACCAACATCACGCCGGGCACCGTGGCCAGCCGCTCTTCAATCTGCCGGAACAGCGCCGTCCCCTTCGCTCCGGAATACTGCGACTGCGGCGGCCGCACTTCGAACAGCACGATGTTTCTCGGGTCGAATCCCGGATCGATCCGGCCCAGGTTGATCACGGTACGCAGAAAAAAACCGGCCATCACCACCAGCAGCGTCGACAGCGCCACCTGGAATCCCACAATCGCCCGGCCCGCGTAGCCTCTGCGCCGCCGCGTCGTCGTCTGCGCGCTGTCTTTCAGCGCGCTGCTCACCTGCGTCCGCGTCGCCTGCCATGCCGGGCCCAAGCCGAACAGCAGCCCCGTCACCAGCGAAAGCGCAGCGTTGAAGGCGAACACGCCCCAGTCGAATCCTCCCGGCAACGTCATGGGTTCCGCGGGACTCGAAAGCATGGCGAGAATCGCATTTCGTCCGAAGTAGCCCACCACCAGGCCGGCGAGGCCGCCCAGCACCGCGAGCAGCAGGCTCTCCGTCATTACCTGGCGCAGAATCCGCGCACGCCCCGCGCCCAATGCCATGCGCACGCTCATCTCCCGCTGTCGCGCCGCCGCCCGCGCCAGCAGCAGATTCGCCATGTTCGCGCACGCCAGCAGCACCACCAGTCCCACCAGCGAAATCAGCACGAACAGCGGCCGCGCCATCTCTCTGGCGGATTCGTTCATGCCGCGGCTGCCGTCCGTCAGCAACAGGTCCGGCAGCGACTCATTCGGCTTCACCGTCATCGTCGCCCGCACCGCGCTCTTGAGCGCAACATCGAGCGCCGCTCGTGCCTTGGCCTCGTCCAAGCCCGGCTTCGCGCGCGCCATGATCTGCGTCCACCACACGCGGTCGCTGGTCAGCAGCGAATCCATCGTGCTGTACGGGAACACCAGCGGCTGCATGCTGAACGGCAGAAAAAGTTCCGGCGAGTTCTGCGTCCCCTTGGCTCCGGTGAACCCGCGCGGATTCACGCCGACGATCGTCACATTCACGAGGTTCACCAGGATCGTCTTGCCGATCACCAACGGCGAGCGGTTGAACTGCCGCGTCCAGTACCCGTCGCTGATCACCGCCACCGGCGACCCGCCTGGCTTGTCATCGTCCGCAGGTCCGATGGCGCGCCCCAGTTGCGGTTGCACACCCATCTGGTCGTAGAAATTTCCCGAGACCAGGTCTCCCTGCACCACCTGGGCCTCGCCATCGACTGTCACGTTGATCCGCCCCAGATTCTTGAACGCGAACAGATCCGCGAGCTCGTGATTCTGTTTCCGCATCAGCTGGTACACCGGGTACGAAAACGACGTGCTGGTCACCCCAGCCCCATCCGCCGTCCTGTCCCAGTCACCCCACGAACTATGAACCACGCTCTGCCGCTTCGACCTCCATGCGAACAGCCGCAGCTCTCCCGCGCGCGGCACGTTCAGCCGATCCAGCAGCACCTGTTTCGCAATCGAGAAGATCGCCGTGTTCGCGCCGATCCCCAGCGCCAGCGATCCGATCGCAATCGCTGCGAATCCCGGACTCATCTTCAGCATCCGCAGCGCGTATCCCAGGTCCCGCCGCAGATTCTCCGCGAACGCCAGCCCCTCGCGCACTCTCACCGTCTCCCGCACCTGCGTTACCCCGCCGAAATCTCTCAACGCCTTCCTCCATGCTTCGTCAGCTGCCATTCCGCGCCGCTGGTTCTCCACAGCCGCCAGCTCCAGATGCGAACGCAGCTCCTCATCCAGCTCCTGATCGAGAGCTGGCCTCCGAAACATCGCCAAAATCCGGCTGAACCTCGTCCGCAATCCGCTCACCTCGTCGATCTCTGTGCTCTGTGCCCTGCTTCTCACTGCACCGTCAGAAACCGCGCCATCGTCGCCGCCACCCGCTCCCAGCTCTCCGTCTCTTTCTCGATCTGCGCCTTCCCGGTTTTTGTCAGCGAGTAATACCGCGCCCGCCGTCCGTTCTCCGACGTCCCCCAATCCGCCCGGATCCATCCCCGCTGCCGCAGCCGCAGCAACGCCGGGTAGATCGTTCCCTGGTTCAGCCGAAGCGCCTGTTCGCTGATCTGCTCGATCCGCCGCGCGATTCCGTACCCGTGCTGCGGCCCCATCGTCTCCAGCGTCTTCAGCACCATCAGGTCCAGCGTTCCCTGCAAGACATCCCGCTTGTCCTCGCCCACGTGCCCTCCTGTTGGATCTCTACAGATACTACTGCCTCCATTAGAATGTCAACAGGTAGCCAGATTTCTTTTATCGAAAGATAGTGAAACCCGGGGGCCAAAAAGTTCGTCTGGCCGCCTCAGGCGGGAGTAGTTTCGTACTTGCCAGCACAGCGCGTCCTGACGCTTCGGTGCGTGTCGCCGGGCGGCTCTGTTGCTGGTAAATGAATCCTGCTTCCTGTAATCTGGTCCATGCCCAGCGTGGGTCGTTTGGAGGTGTATTTCTTTGGCGGAAGTTCGCATTCAGGAAGGCGAACCGCTTGAAAATGCATTGCGCCGGTTTAAGCGCAAGGTTCAGCAGGAGGACATTATTAAGGAAGTCAAACGTCATTCCTTCTACCTCAAGCCCGGCGAAAAGCGACGCGTGAAAGAAGCGCTGGCGCGGAAGCGGAATCGTAAGAAGGCTCGTAAAGAGCAGGACTAATCACCGAGCCGGTCTGTTCAGGTCCCCAGACTCCGACAGATCTGATCCTTTGCCGGCGCGATGCCGGCGGGGTGGAGGACCAACCCTCACCAGCGCCCAGTTCGCGCTTGTGAGTTGTCAGGCCGGCTTTGTACCCTTTTCTGTAGCCCGTTCCCCCAACGGGCTTGTTCTGGTGTTGTTCTTCGCCGCATGTTCGATGCGGCTGGGTAGCCTCGAGAGATGCCCCTCCAGGAATGTCGCTCCTGCCCGGGCCGCTGTCCTCGAGCTGCCCCAGGGGCCCCTATCCAATTAGGAAGTATCACGCCGGCTCCCTACTGGCGTGTCGCAGCAAGCCGGTATCCGCATTCTGGATGCCGGGCGATCCGGGCGCGCCGTCAGTGGGGCGCTGTTAGAACGGGTGCTTCGGGCAAAGGCGAGGGAAGCGGGATGGAATTCGTCGACAAGATTCTCAAATGCGCCGACTGCGGGACCGATTTTGTCTTCACAGCCGGAGAACAACTCTTCTTCTTCGACAAACAGTTCAAGAACGATCCGAAACGCTGTAAGCAATGCAAGGCCAAACGCGCTTCCGGCACTGGCTCCGCCCGTCCGGAAACGCGCACTGTCTGCTCGGAGTGCGGTACGGAAACCACCGTCCCCTTCAAGCCCACCCAGGGGCGCCCGGTTCTCTGCCGCGGTTGTTTCCAGCAGAAACGGACGGCCATGAGCCAGGCCAGCTAGCCCCGAACCCATCCCCCGGTTCGGCTCCCGCATCGTTCAAAATTGTTCGGAAGAGAATCGTGTGCCGGGCCTCGCCCGGCCACCTCGGCGCACTGGGCAGTCAAGTCATGATCGGCCGGACTTGCCCTAAACTCTAAACTCTGTTCCTCACCGCGCATCCGCAAGCTTGCGCGGCTTCTTCGCCACTGCCTGCGCCACCCGCACCGCGGCCAGCTTGCCTGCCTTCCGCTTCTTGTCCTCGTGCGCCACCAGCATCGCCTCGATCTGCCGCAGCAGATCCTGCGTGTTCATCGGCTTCACCAGAACCTTGTCTGTGTCCGAGGTCGTCAACCATTCCGCATCCTTCGGCGGATACGCCGTCAGCATCGCCACCGCCGGCTGGTTCGCCGCCTTCTTCGCCGCCGCCGCCACATCCTCGCCCGCCGTGTCGCTCTCCATGCGCAGATCCGTAATCACCATGTGGTATTCGTTCGCCTTCAGCCGCAGCTTCGCTTCCCGCGCCGAAGCCGCCGTCTCCACATCGAACCCGCTGATTTCCAGCACCGCCTTCAAAGTCAGCAAAATCGCAAGGTCATCATCGACAAGCAGAATGCGTCGTTTCATATCGAACTCCTGGGTCCCATCGCTGGATCGTACACGAAAGAAATAAGCAAAGCGCTGGAGACGCGTCGAGTCCGGTCAGCGCCGGACCCTTCCTCGTCCCCATTGATACACTGAGCAACGTGGCAGAATATCACGTTGAAAACTTCGGCTGCCGCGCCAGCCGCGCCGATGGCGAGGCCATCGCCGCCGGCCTGCGCCACAACGGGCTTGTGCCCGCCGAAGCCCCTGCCTCAGCCCATGTTGTCATTGTGAATACCTGTAGCGTCACTGCCGAGGCCGACCGCCAGGCCAGGGCCTGGATCCGGCGCGCCCGCCGCCAGAACCCCGCTGCCCGCCTCATCGTCACCGGCTGCTACGCCCAGCGCGCCCCCCAGGAACTCGCAGCCCTGCCTGAAGTCGACGCCGTCATCGGCAACAGCCACAAGTCGATGGTCGCCGACGTCGCCACTGAGCTTGCCGCCATGCCTGTCATCCTGAGCGAAGGGCGCGCAGCGACCGAAGTCGAAGGACCTGCGGTTAAGCAAATTGTCGCGCCGAGTGTGAGCGAGGCGCCATCCTTCGTTCCCCTCAGCCAAATCCTCCACGACGACGCCTTCGCGCACTCCGAGCTGGCCGCGCTCCCCTTTGCCCCCGACGCTCACCAAACACGCCCCAACCTCAAAGTGCAGGACGGATGCGGCAATCGCTGCTCTTTCTGCATCATCCCCACCACGCGCGGCCACTCGCGCTCCGTCGCCCTCGCAGCGTGTCTCGACAATGTCCGCCGCTTCGTCGATCAGGATGGTCAGGAGCTGGTTTTATCTGGCATCAACCTCGGCCGCTGGGGACGCGACCTCCAGCCTGCGCAGCGTTTCGAAGATCTGGTTTCAGCGATCCTAACTCGGACCGCGCTCCCGCGCCTGCGCCTCAGCTCCATCGAGCCCATGGACTGGTCCCGAGACCTGCTGGCGCTCTACCGCGCATTCGCCAACGGCGACCATCCTCGCCTGGCCCGCCACGCGCACCTTCCGCTCCAGTCCGGCTCTGACTCGATCCTCCGCCGCATGTACCGTCGCTATCGCCCCTGGCACTATGCCGAGCGCCTCGCCGCGATTCGCGAGCTTCTCCCCGACGCCGCCATCGGCGCCGACGTCATGATCGGCTTCCCCGGCGAAACCGACGCGCTCTTCGACGAGAGCTACCGCTTCATCGCAGCGCAGCCCTTCACCTATCTGCACCTGTTCCCGTTTTCCGCGCGCCCTGGCACGCCCGCGTGGGAGCTCCACCGCCAGAACCCCGTCCCCGCGCGCGCCGTGCACGAGCGCATGGCCGCCCTGCGCGCCCTCATCGCAGAAAAGTCCCTTACCTTCCGCTCGCGGTTCCTCGGCCGCACCCTCTCCGCCGTCACCGTTGAGCCCGGCCCTGAACCAGCAACCACCGCCGCGGTCACCGACAACTTCCTCAAACTCACCCTCGACGAAACGATCCCCGCGAACCAGCTCGTCGCCGCACGCATCACCGCGCTCACCGCCGAAGGTCTCCGCGGCACACTCGCCGCCATCTCCTAAGCCGTTCGCGCCGCGCTCAGGCGAAAAACTTCTTCAGCGGCTCCCAGTAGTGCTCGTACCAGCCCGAACTCAGGCTGTCGTAGTCGCCGGCCGGGAACCCGGTGTGATCCAGAACCACCAGCGTGCCGCTGCCACTGGGCCGGGATTCGAATTTCACGACGGAATACACGCCCGGATCCCAGTGCGTGGGCCGCCATGCCTGCACGATGCGCTGCCCCGAGACAATCTCGATCGTGCGGCCGACGATCACCCCTCCAAACAGCGAAAATGCTCCTCCCTCGCGCGGGTCGATGGTCGCGGCCAGCCCGGTGAACGCGGCAAATTGTTTCGCGTCGAGGAGCGCGCCTTCGATGCGCGAAGCGGATGCCGCCAGCTCGACTTCCTGGTGCAGTGCGGTGCGCGTGTCGCCAGGCTTGGCGGGCGGGGGCTGCTGCGTGCTTTGCTGCGGCGTTTCGCCCTGAAGAGCCGAGCCGGCGGCGAGGCCGCCAACCGTAAGCGCGAGGCTTCCGGCAAACTGCCGGCGCGTGGGGCCCTGCGTATTCTTGTTCATCGAATAGATCTCCTTGAACGACTCAAAGCATGGAAGCTTGGTCTGTGGCGCGAAGGCGGGCGCCCAGCGCTTACTGGATCGGCAATTGCAAGTCGGATTCGGGGCGGTCGTCGCTGGGCCTGCCAGCAAATTCGCGCTCCAGCCGATCGTTCACTCCGGCCTGCGCAAACTCCGCCGCTACCCGAATCCCATTCATGACGGCGCGGTCGTTCGACGACCCATGCCCGATGATGCACACGCCGCGCACGCCCAGCAGCGGCGCTCCGCCGTATTCCGACGGATCGAGCCGCCGCCGGAACGCGTTGAAAGCCTTCCGCGAGAGCAGCGCACCCACCTGCGCCGTCACCGTCTGCGTCAGCGATGCCTTCAGCATCTCGCGCACCAGCCGGCTCAGGCCCTCTGAGGTTTTCAGCGCAACGTTGCCCACGAATCCATCGCAGACAATAACGTCGCAGTTGCCGTTATAAATATCGCGGCCTTCGACGTTCCCGATGAAATTCACGGGCAGCTTGCGCACCAGCAGCGTCGCTTCGCGCGTGAGGTCGTTGCCCTTGCTTTCTTCTTCGCCCACCGACAGGATTCCGACCCGCGGACGCGGAATGCGCAGCACGCTGCGCGCGTACAACTCGCCCATCACAGCGAATTGCTCGAGGTTTTGCGGCTTGCAGTCGACATTCGCGCCCACGTCGAGCAGCACGCACGGCGAGCCCGACAGCGTCGGCACCACAATCGCCAGCGCCGGCCGATCGACTCCCGGCAGCGCTCCCAGCGCCATCTTCGCCGTCGCCATGCCGGCGCCCGTGTTGCCCGCGGTAAAGAACCCCGCCGCCCGCTTCTCCTTGACCATCTTCAGCCCGATACGCATCGAGCTGTTGCGCTTGGTGCGCACCGCCTGCGCCGCCTTCTCGTCCATCCCTATGAATTCCTCGGCATGCACGATGGAGATGGGCAGACGCGCGAAGCCAACGGCCGCAGCCAGGCGAGGGCGCAGAAACGATTCCGGCCCGACCAGATGAACCCGGACCGGCAGATTCCGGCAGGCAAGTATCGCTCCTCGTATCTCAGGCTCCGGAGCTTTGTCCGAACCCATGGCGTCGAGAGCGATGTCTGTAAGCATCGAGCGCTGGCGCTACTTGGCTTCCTTTACTTCCAGAACTTCGCGCCCCTTATAGGTGCCGCATTTGGGGCAGACGTGATGCGGGAGCTTCCGCTCGTGGCAGTTCGGGCACTCGGAGAGCCCGCTCGGTGTCAGAAAGTCGTGCGCGCGGCGCTTGGAAGTGCGGGCCTTGGAGTGGCGCCGCTTTGGGTTCGGCATTGCAGATTCCTTTCGCTCCCGGCACAAATTTCCGGGCAAGAACTTCAGTGATTCTTCTCTTTCGTTTCCAGACTGATCCGGCTGCTCAGATCTGAAAGCGCCGACCACCGCGCGTCGACCGGTGTGGTTTCGCAGGCACAGGGTTCAGTGTTCAGATTACGTCCGCAGCGCGGGCAAAGTCCCTTGCAGTCNNACCAGACCGCCTTCCTGATAATAACCGATTTCCGTTTCCGGCACGACCAGCGCCCGTTCCGTGGGACCGGCGTCGATCCCCAGCGGCCGGTACAGCAGATCGAAATCCCCCGCAAGCTCGTGCTTCACCGGATCGAGGCAGCGCGCGCACGGCGCCTCAAAAGCCCCCGACCACTTCGCCCGTGTCCGGATGTCGGGCACGATTTCCTTCGGTCCGCGATGCTCGCGCAGCAGTTCGGCCTGCCCCTGGACGGCCAGGTTGCCAACTTGCTTCGCTTCATCTCCGTAATCGATCGCGCCAGGGGGGATTGCCAGGTCAAAATGTACCGGCTCGCGTTCGAGATCGAGCAGGGTAATCAGCATTGCTTGTTCCTTCTGCCACCGCATCACGCCCGAGGCGACATGCTGGGGGTCCGGCTGAGAGGATACTGCAAGGTTACGGGGAATGGCGATAGGGGTCAATGGGAGTCGGGATTGAAAGCGACGGGTACCGATTGATTCCGACGGCCAGAGTCTTCCGCTCAGTGAAGCGGATTGCGCTGCAGCGGAGCTGCCACCGGAACCGCGTCCAGATTCAAAATAAACTGCTTGACATCACTCAAAACATACGTTATATATATAGATAACAGAGCGTCTTCGGATCATCCTCTTCTCTCGAAAGCGGCCTGAATAAATAGAGAAAGAGACAAATATGGAAGCGAAGAAGATATTTGAGGTGGAAGAATCCGTCCGTGGCGCATTGGAAGCCCTTCCTGGGATTCTCCGTTCTAAGCCAGTAAGTCCGTCCATCCAACGACTTGCCGAAGCAGTTAAGGTCCTCGCGCCTGCTGGTTATCAACCGGTTGTTGAGCTTCTGGAGAAGGGCCGCAGGAAGCGTCGCACCGCATCTGCTGACAACTGGACCCCCGATACCGGGGAGGTTCTCATCTCTTTCAAGAGAGACGATTCCGCGCCAGCAGCTCGCGGCTCATATAGCGGCGCTAACGTATCAACGCCGCGTCGTGAGATTCCGGCAGTCCGCACCGAGGCGTTGTCGGATTCGCCATTCGCAGGTTCTCTGGAATCCCAGGAGAAGGAACTCTGCCGTGCACTGGAGGAGGTGGAGCGTCAGGGACGGGCATTTATCGCGCTACGGTGGTTTCGTGAAAACGTACTGCCGGCGACCGGATTCGCCTGGGCTTCGGACCCGGCTCAGCGTCAGTCTGTGCTGACCTCGGCAATTACGAAAGGATTGATTACGACGAGCCGCATTCCGAATCCACGTTCTTCGTTTCCGACGACCGCAATCCGGCTGAACCGGGCGCCCAGTACCCCTCAGCAGCAAGGGCAACGCTATGCGCCGGTGCGGATTCATGGCGAGTCGCTTTCCTCGAGTATTCTGCGTGATCGAGGAACCTATTGACCTGGTACTTCCTGGAATCAAGCGCGTTCGCAAAACTTTTTGTTTTCGAACGGGGCTCGGACGCTCTGATCCACGTGCTTGAAAAGGTGGAGGACCCTCAGAAGCTGGTTTCTGCGCTGGCTTCCCTCGAGGTGCGTTCCGCAATCCGTCGGCGTCAGCGGGAGGGAGACATCCTGCCTGCTGATGCCGGCCTCGCTCTCGACAACCTGGGCGCTGAGAGCCTAAGGATTGTCGAGCAGCCCGTGAGTCCCGCGGTCATTGACGTAGCGAAATTGGTCTTAGACTCTCATCCTCTGCGTGCCATGGACGCCTTGCACCTCGCAACTTGTATCGTTATGCGCGACACTCTCCGAGTGCCGGATATCTGTTTCGTGAGCGCTGACGATTCTTTGCTCAAAGCTGCTTCCGCTGAGCAATTTCCTGTTCTGAATCCACTGCAAATGTGACAGGGACAGCCTCGAGCCGCGGTTCTTTGCAGCGCTGGTTTCCGCGGGCGCCGGACTCCGGACCGCGCCTCACTCCACATTCTTCTCGAAAACCAGCGAAGTTTTCACTTTCCGATAGCCATCGCGTAGATAGAACCGGTGCGCATCCTCGCGCTTAATCTGCGACCGAACCCGGACCACAGGGATGGCCTGGCTTCGAGCCCACTCCTCGATCTCCGCGCAAAGCCGACGCCCAACGCCGCAGCCGCGCGCGGAGTCCTGCACCACCAGCCCGCCGATCACAACCGTATCCGGAGCCTGCAGGTGCCGCTCGATCGAGGCATCGATCCAGCCCACCAGCTGGCCGCCGTTCAGCGCCGCCAGCGCGATCCTGTCGGCGCAGCGCCCAATAGCGTCGATGCGGCGTTGCAGGTCGGCCGGAGAGCCGGGATAGCCGAGTTGGCCGCACAATTCAGCGACCCCGCCAGCATCATCCGCGGTAAGTCGACGCACCGCCAGGCTCGCAGGGTCCAAAGTAACACGCATGAGCGCATTATCGCGCAGCCCCAGCACGGCGTTCGACCGCAGCCTGGATTAAGGCTGCTGTTCCAGAGCCAGCACCGCGTACGCCGTCGCCGCATCCGTCATGAACAGCGCCGGATCGCTAGCCGGATCGCGTTGCTTGTTCAGTGACGCCGCAGTCCAGGTTCCGTCATTCTGCTGATGCTGCACGAGCCAGACAAGGCTGCGGCCGAGCATCGCATCCCGCCGCGGCGTCCCCACTGCCTCGAGCGCCAGCACCGCAATTCCTGTAGCGTAGCCGTCGCTCGTCGTCGGCTGTGCGGTGTGGTCCACGCGCTCGCGCACATCCAGCGCCGCCGTCCGGAATCCTCCATCCGCCTGTTGCTGCGCGCGCAGCGCCTCCACCAGCGCTTTGCGCTCCGGCCGCGTCAGCAGTCCGGGCTCCTTCGCCGACGCCCACAGGATGTACAGCTGATTCACCAGCGGCTGCTGCGCATAATTCCGCCGCAGATAGTCCCGCAGCGGGTCCAGATGCTCGCGCGTCCCTGGTTCCCGTGCAAATCCTCCCGGCAGATGCATCGCTCCCACCATCAGCAGCGCCGCGCCCTGATAGCCAGACTCCGTCGACTCCCACGGGCCCAGATGAAAATCCTGCCACTTCCACCCGCCGGCCAGCGGACCGTCCGCTTCCTGCAGCGCCCACACCTCTTCGAAGGCCTTGCGCGTGATCGGCCGCAGTTGCCCCTGCGCCGCGTCGACGCTGGCGAGGATCACCACGTTCAGCACCGCTTCGGTCGCGTGCGACTCCGCCGCTTTCCCCTTTCCATACTTCTCATCGGAGTAGAACGGCGCCATTTCCCCCCAGTCGGTGACACGCTTCTCCACGCTGTCCAGCATCGTTTTTTCCGGCGGGGTCATCGCCGCATCGCCCAGATCGCGCTGCAGCTCCGGCCGCACCATCGCATACGGCACCACTGTGTGGCACGAGATGCACAGCGTCCCGTGATCCTTTTGCGCCCGCGGCCACGCCTGCCACCACGTCTCGCGCGCGTCAAGATACTGCGCGGCCGCCTGCTTATTCCAGGCAGTGGCGGGGGCGTTGGAGGCACCACGGACCGCGGCCGTCCGGGACAAAACCAACCACGCAAAGAGTCCGCTCAACAGCAGCAATGCTCCGGCGAGTCGGCGTCTCATGCGCAGCTCCTCATCAGCGGTACGACAGGATGGCTTATCGTACCGCAGGTTCGCGCCGGGGGCTCGCCGGAATTAATAGATCCTGAAGTTCACCTCGATATTCACTTCCACCGCAACGTTCTTGCCCTGGAAAACCGCAGGCTTGAACTTGTACTCCCGCACCGCTTCGAGGGCCTTTTCGTCGAGCCCCATCCCCAGTGGCCGCACAATGCGCACTCGCTGCGGATTGCCCTGCGCATCCACCACCAGCCCGACCACGCAAACCCCCTGGTACTTCGCCCGCCGTGCCTCGTCGGAGAATTCCGGATCGGGCGCATATACAAGGATGGGGTTCGAAACTCCGCCGCCGACATGGTAAAGTCCGCCCCCGTAGCCGCCGCCCTCGCCCGCTCCAATGCCGTTGCCCTTGCCGGATCCCATCCCGCCGCCGGAACCAGTCCCAAATCCCGACCCTGACCCCGAGCCCTGCGACGCAAACGCCACCTGCGGCGACTCCGGAACCCCGAGATCCGGCATGGTCGCGTCCGGCAGCTTGATGGGCGGCATCACCACGGTCGGCTCGACCGCCAGCTTCGGATTGTCGAGCCGCAAAATCTGCGGAGGCGCGATCTGCTGCTTCGCGAACTTCGGCAGCTTTCCCTTTGACGCCTCCAGCAGCTCGTGGTTCCCGCCGCCCCCGCCGCCCCCCATCGTGTCCTTCAGATTCGAAGCCGGCATAAACGGAATCTCGACCGTCGTCGCCAGCAGCTTCTTCTGCACCTCCCGCGTGTGCCACTGGTCCAGCGCGAACAGCGCGATCAACGCGCAAATCAGCGCGTGTGCGCCCAGCGACAACATGCTCGTCCACCGCGACTGCGTCGTAATGTCGAGCCCTGCAAACGTGGGGATAAATTCGACGGGTGCCCCATTCAAGCCCGCTGTTGGCTTGAGTGGGAAAGTACCCGCAACTTCCTCCGCGAGCCTTTCTTCCACGCCCGCCATCAGCGTCGCCGGCGCCGCCTCGCGGGCGAACGCCGCGTAGAGTGCCTGTTCCAGTTCTGCGTCGCTTTCCATCATGACCAACCTCGCTTCCCTCGCGCGCCGCGGCGCTCTAGTGCAGCACGCGCGCCATCTTCTCGCGCAGCAGCTGCAGCGCCCGCCGCAAGTGGCTCTTCACCGTGGCGACGGGCATGCTCAGCGCTGCGGCAATCTCATCCGGCATCATGTCTTCCTGATACCGCAGCACGATCACCGCGCGCGGCATTTCAGGAAGCGAAGCCACCAGCTGCCGAATCTGCCGGCTCAGCAGGGGATCGCCCGGTGAGGCATCGACCGCCAGCTCGGGCAGCTCTCCTGGATCCGTAACAACCTCCGGCCGCCGTTCCCGCTGGCGGATCCGGTCGATGGAGCGGTGTACGGTGGCGCGGCGCAGCCAGTGCAGGACGTGATCGTCCGACTCCAGCTCGTCGAGCTTCGCGTGCAGCTCCAGAAACACATCCTGTGCGGTCTCTTCTGCGAGGAAGCGGTCGCCCAGAATGCGAAGGGCGATGCTGAAGACCATCGACTGGTGCTCCAGCATGACGGTACGGAAGGACTGCTCGCGAGCTTTCAGGTGTACATCCTGCCTTCACCTGTGTATACGCCCGCGAGGGCGTGGCAGGACGCAGAATTTTTGGGCCACTGGAGCGCAGTGGTTATCGGAGGGTGGGTACTAAAGAGTAAGACTTCCGCTGCACAATGATTGAATGGACGCGAGCCGGAGACACCTGGAAAGTAAACGGTGGGCACGCGTTCGATTCTCGTGCCCCACTTCGCTCATGCAACCTGTGATCGAGCCGGCCGGCTACCTCCAGACCACGAACTTTAGCCAGCCCTCCCAAACGTCTCCCCACGCATGAACCAGGATGTTGGCACGGAGATTCCTGCGCCACGCGGCCAGCACACCAAACAGAACTCCAAGCATGCTGATCACGATCACATTTTTCCAGCCCTGGTAGAGGTGAAGCAGGCCGAACACCACTCCCTGCCCCAGCACCGCCGCCGCGACGCTTCCCGTCAACGCTTGAAGCTGCCGCTGCAGATACCCGCGGAACGCCATCTCTTCGCAGACGCCTGCGGTGATCGACGTTGCGATCCAGATCAGGACTTCCAGCAGGCTCTTTGGCAGCAGGCTGTCGACGGTCTTCGCACCGCTCGGTCCCAACAGCCAATGAATGCCATACGCCGCGCCTTCCCACAGCACCCAGAACGGCAGCGCGATCGCGACGTCGATCGCAACACTCTTCCACGAGGACCATCGCTCGCCCGAGAGCGTTTTCAAGTTGCCGCCACGATGATGCACACCCGCCCAGCAGTAATAGAGCAGCGCCCAATCCCCCCCGATAGCGGCCAGGTAGATGGGAATCGCCTTGCTGTGGCCCGCCAGCTGGCCGGATCCTGCGCCCGCCCCTGCGGGAGCGTGCTGCGCCAGCAAACCCAGGGCGACCAAGCCCGCGCCGATCAGGATGAAGCCCGCCAGGTGCCACCACGAGGCGATCTGCGCTTGTCTTTGACCCGCTGCCGGATTCGTTGCTGCGATTGCCTCATTGGCCTGCATGTTTCTTCTCCTGACGCGTGCGTGGATGCTTCTGCTGTTTCCTGGCTAACTTCTTCAGCTCGGCCAATGTCTCTTCGGCCCAGCGCAGGTGCGCTTTCATTTCCAATTCCCCAAAGCGCGCGGCCATTCTCCAATACGGCGCCCCAGGGTAGTGCCGATTCGCGTCGATCTGCTCGCGCTCCGCCTTTTCGAGGAAATCAAGCACGGCGCCGTGCTCCTCCGCCATGTGCTCCACGTAGCCAATCAGAATGGCCGCGGGAACCTGTTGCCCGAAGAACAGCTTTAGCAGCAGCTCGTTGCGGGGAATTTCCGGCTGTGGTGGCGCCGCTAACCACTCCCGCAGCCGCTCGCGTCCTCTCTCCGTGATGGAGTAGACCCGGCGCTCCGGCTTGCCCTTGCGCCGCTCCGTTTTGGAGCTGACGAAGCCGCCCTTTTCCAGTTTTTTGAGGTTCGGGTAAATCTGACCGTAGCTCTCATTCCAGAAGTGACCCACCGACCCCCGGATCATCAGCCCCAGGTCGTAGCCCGACATGGGTTCGATCGCCAGCAGGCCCAGCAGCACTTCCATGCTCGAGCTGGAACGTCTCGTCATATGACTAATAGATATAGTTCTATTAGATAGTATTGTCAAGCGGCGCAAACGGAGAAGATTTACAGGGATTGATCCGCGCTCGTGGGAGGCCGCGCTCGTGGCGTCCGCTCCCGGCTCACTGGCCGGTCGCGTGCGCCACCAGCCGCTGGTGCGAAGCGGTGTTCCCCTCCGTCATCCCCAGCGCCCACTTGATCGCCTCGAAATACATCTTCCGGATGTCCGGATCCTGCCACGACTCCTCGGTGTGCCCGAGCGTCGAATAGAAAACCCGCCCCTTGCCGTACATCTTGCTCCATGCCACAGCAAAATCGTGATCCGTGCGATGGATGCGCGGGTTGTTCTCGTAGTCGAGCTTCGCGGGGTCGAGGCTCAGCACCACATTCACCTTGTCGCGCGACCACTCCTTCGGCTGATATATCTCGTCATACTTCACGAACGCGTGCGGAAAATGGCGCACCGCAGGAAAACTCGGATCCTCGTTCACGATCGGCGCATTGAACGTCCCCCACGGATGCTGATCGAACCAGCCGCCGATCATCTCCCCATATTCGGGCCAGGTGTAATTCGTATCGAGCGCTGCGTGAATCCCCACGAACCCCTTGCCGTCATCATGGATGAACGCCATCATATCCGCCTTTTGGCTCGCATCCATATCCAGTTCGCCTGTAGTGCTGGCAAAAACCAGCAGATCAAAATAGTTCAGGTTTTTCGCGTTGCGCCCCAGGTCCTTCTTCGTCAGCAGTTCCGTGTCCGTGCGCATCTCCGTGTCCCACAAACCGCTCTTCTGGCCCATATTGAACACCGCGGCCATCGCCGCCGAAATGGAATCGTGCTCGAAACCCTTCGTCTCACCAATCACCAGCACATGCTCCAGGTGGATCGTCTTGGCATGTGGCGGAGGCGGCACCGTCGCGGTTTCAGCCGACTGCGCATGAGCGCCAAAACCAGCGCCGAAGATCGGAAAGGTCAACGCCAAACAGAGGAAGCGGGAGGAACTGAAAACGCGCACGCGGTCTCCTTGGAGCCGAATCCCCGGAGTCAAACAAAAGAGGTTTCGCGGCCCGAGGAAAGTGTAGCGGAACCCGCCGGTTCACTGCGCCACCCCGTCCCACTCGATTAGCATGACCTGCATGATTTGCGTCCACTCCCGCGTGCGCCTCCTGAACCAGACCTTGTCCTTCGCCTTTTCCGTGACCCTCCTCGCGGGCCTGATTGCGCCCCTCTGCGCCCAAAGTCAGAACGCGCCGCCCGCCCAACCCGCGCAAACGACCCAGCCCAGCGCTCAGCCGGCCACCCCGCCCACCGCCCCGTCGACCCTGCCGCCAGCTGCGACCCAGCGCGTCCGCCCCATCGACGCAGCCGCCCCTCTCCCCGATCGTGCCGCCATGCTCCGCGGCGCTTACGGACCCTTCCGCGCCAACAACGACCTCCTCTATTACCACCTCACCGTCCGCGTCGATCCCGACGACAAGTCCCTCAAAGGCAAAAACACCATCCGCTTTCGCATGCTGGAGAACGGCACGCGGATCCAGCTCGATCTCCAGGAGCCGCTCGAAGTCGACAAAATCCTCTACGGCTCAACCGAGCTCAAATACCAGCGCGACACAGGAGGCGCCGTCTTCATCGACTTCCCGCAAACCCTGCGCGCCGGCCAGATCTATTCCATCGACTTCTTCTACTCCGGCCACCCCCGCACCACCGGCCGCTTCGGCGGCATCACCTTCAAAGCCGATCCCGCCGGACACACCTGGATCAACACCGCTTGCGAAGGCATCGGCGCCAGCATTTGGTGGCCCAACAAAGATCAGTGGCGCGACGAAGTCGAGAGCATGGATATCAGCGTCGAAATTCCCAACACTCTCACCGACGTCTCGAACGGCAAATTCATCGGCAAGACCGATCTGGGCGACGGCTACACGCGCTGGGACTGGCATGTCTCTTACCCCATCAATAATTACGACGTCTCGCTCAACATCGGCGACTACGTCCACTTCGGCGACCGTCTCGGCGACGTGCCGCTCGACTTCTACGCCCTGCCTGCCGACCTCGACAAAGCCAAAACCCAGTTCGCCCAGGCCAAAGGCATGCTCGAGGCCTACCAGCACTACTTCGGCGAATACCCCTTCGCGAAGGACGGCTACAAGCTTATCGAAGCGCCCTACTCCGGCATGGAGCACCAGAGCGCCGTCACCTACGGCAATCTGTTTGAGAACGGTTATCTCGGCCGCGACTGGACCGGAGTCGGCATCAGCCCCCGCTTCGACTTCATCATCATCCACGAGAGCGGCCACGAATGGTTCGGCAACAGCATCACCGCCGCCGATCCCGCCGACATGTGGATTCACGAGGGCTGGACCACCTACCTCGAATCTCTTTATGTCGAATATCGCTGGGGCAAGGCCGATGCCATCAAATACCTCAGCGGATACAAGCCCAAGATTCACAACCTCCGCCCCATCGTCGGCGAACGCGGCGTCAACGCCGAGCCGCCTGAGGATCAGTACTTCAAAGGCGCTCTCATGCTCAACACCCTGCGCAGCGTCGTCGACAACGACGCCGCCTGGTGGAAGCTACTCCACGACCTCTACCAGCACTTCAAATATCGGAACATCCTCACTGAGGACATCGTCGCGTATTGCAACCAGCACACCGGCATGAACCTCACGCCCATCTTCAACCAGTACCTCCGCCAGGCCCAGATTCCGCGCCTCGAGGTACTCTTTGGCGAAGCCCCCGGCATGGTCATGTACAAGTGGCGCGCCGACGAAGAAGACTTCGCCATGCCCATCCGCGTCGGCGCCGCGGACCACTGGCAGATTATCCGCCCCACCACGAAGTGGCAGTCGATGCAAACGCCCTTGTCGAAAGATGACTTCGCCGTCGACACCGACCACTACTACGTGGAGGTCAACAAGCAGTAAGGTCTCTCGCATTCAGCACGCAGGACTCGGAGTGCCTGCAGCCGCAGCTAGATCGACGCGCGGTGATGAACCTCCCCCTCCTTCATCACCAGCAACAAATTCTTCTTCGGATTTGCCAGAACCGTGATGTCCTCGAGCGGCGAACCCTCCACCACCAGCAAATCCGCGATCGCGCCCTCCCCCACCACGCCAAGCCGCCCCTTCATTCCGACCAGCTCAGCGCCCACCGTCGTCGCGCTCGCCAGAATCTCCTCGGCCGTCAGCGCCCGCGCGCGAATCGCGAACTCCTCGCACTGCCGCACGTGAGTCGGCCCCAGCAAATCCGTCCCGAACGCCATCGTCACTCCCGCCTCTTTCAAAATCGACAGACTCTCCAGGCCCGCCTTGCGCACGGATTCGATCTTTGCCACCGACGCCGCCGGCAATCCCAGCCGCGGACCGTCCTCGGCCAGCGCTTCGTAGGTCACCAGCGTCGGCACCGCCACCGCGCCCCCCTGCGCTGCAAAACGCGCAGCCGCCGCGTCGATCAGGTTGCAGTGCTCCAGCGAATGCACCCCGCATTCCACCGCCCGCACGATCCCCTCCGCCGTGTAAAGATGGGCCGCCACATACGTCTTCGCGTCGAGCGCCTCTTCCACCGCGGCGTTCAGTTCCTCGACCGAGTACCCCAGCCACCCCACCGGATCCGTCGGGCTCGCCACGCCCCCATTCCCCATCACCTTAATAAATGCCGCGCCCTCCCTCAGCATCTGCCGGCACGCCCGCCGCACCTCGTCCACGCCATCGGCAACGCGCCCCAGCGCGCCAAAATTCCCCGTCCACCGATTCGGATCGTACGTGTCGTACCGAGGCCGTCCGTCCCCATGTCCGCCCGTCTTCGACAGCGCTTTCCCGCACACAAATAGCCGCGGCCCCGGCGTCAGTCCCTGCGCAATCGCCTCCGCCAGCGAATGCGGCGCGCCGCCCAGGTCCCGCACCGTCGTGAATCCGCGCTCCAGCATGCCTTTCAAAATCGGCAAGCTGCGCAGCACTGCCGTCGCCGCCGGCAACTGCGCGTTCGCCGCAAGATCCATCATGCTGGCCACGACATGTACGTGGCAGTCGATCAGCCCCGGCATCACCGTCCGCCCCGCGACGTCGATGACTTCGCAATCCCCTGCCGGTGTCCGCGCATCGACATCGCGGATCACTCCGTCCTCGATCAAAATGTTGCCTACTCGCGGCTCGGGAGCCGTCGCGTCGACAATCGTCGCGTTGCGCAGAAGCGTCTGCATGACCCTGATGGTAATTTGGAACGCTAAAGGGAGGCGAACTCCGATGGCAAAATCTGGCTTGAAAACCGTCGACGACTACATAGCGTCTCAGCCCGAGGCGGCGCGACCCGCGCTCACCCAGGTCCGCAACGCAATTCGCAAAGCCCTGCCCGCAGCCGAGGAAGTGATCTCCTACAACATCCCCACATATAAGCTCGACGGCGTCATGGTCATTTATTTTGCCGGCTGGAAGCAGCACTACTCGCTTTACCCGGCCGGCGCGCGTCTCCTCGCGACGTTCAAAGACGAACTAACGGCATACCAGATCAACAAGAGCACCATCCGATTTCAGCTCTCCGCGCCCGTCCCAGTCAAACTCATTCAGCGCATCGTGAAGTTCCGTGTCACCGAGGCCGCCGATCGCCAGAAGACCCGTGCGAAGACCCCGACAAAGCGCTAATCCCGCATGCGCCCGCAGTCCACTAGCTCTGCGGCTCGCCTCGCAGAAATCCCCCAATGTGCTCGTTGAGAAACTTTCCGTCCGCCGGACCCGCCCCCGCCCCCGCCGGATGCCCCCACAGCGACGGAATCGGCAGCAGCGTGCAGTGCGGGATGAACTGCGCCTCATACCGCGCGTCGCCCACTGGAAAATACAAATCCGTCGCCGACGGCATATACAAGACCTGCGCCTGGATCGACCGCAGCGCCTTCTGCTCGTCGCCGGCGAACCCCGGCGTCGCCCCCACGTCGTGCCGCTCCCACGTCCGCAGCTGCAAAATCAAATTGTTCGCATCCGCGTTCGGAATAAAGTGCGTCTTATACTCCTCGATCGTCTGCTCCAGCGTCGCTCCCGGCTTCGCATCCGTCTTCCACAGCTCCTGCCGCCACCACTCCTGCGAATACAGCCACGCCGTCCACACCAGCGCGAATTCCTCGATTCCTTTTTCCGGCTCCGTCTTGTAGTCGCCACCTTCGAACGCCGCATCGGTCGTGATCGCCCCAATCTCGCTCTCGTTCCGCACAATCCCGTGTCCGTACGTCTTCGCCGTCCCCGAAGTCGCCACAACCCGATCCATGAAATCCGGATACGACACCGCCCACTGGAACGCCTGCTGCGCGCCCATCGAGAACCCAATTACCGCCTGCAGGTGCCGCACCCCCAGCTCCTGCGTCAGCAGCGTGTGCACCGCCTTCACGTTGTCGCGGATCGTCATCATCGGGAAACGCGGCCCATGAAACGGCTCCGGCGTGTTGCTCGGCGACGACGACCGCCCGTTCCCGAACAACTCCGACGTGATCAAGAACTCCTTCTCAGGATCGAGCGCCTTCCCCAGCCCAATCAGCCACCCGTAACCGTGCATATCCGCCATGTAATGCGACGGCAGCAGGATCGCGTTGTCCCCAGCCGCGTCCAGCGTTCCATACGTTCCGTAGACAATCTTTACCTCGGGTAGCGTCACCCCGCTCTCCGTTTTGAAATTGTGGATGACGAACGAATGCTCCACCGGCTCCCCCTGCACCCGCAAGCCGCCATTGGGCGCGGCCATCGCAAAGGGACACAGCACCAGCAGACTCCAAATCAGCAGCTTCATCGATTGCCTCCAGGCGTACAAGCTAGCTTCAGCGTGCATCGAGAAACTCCTCAAGCACCCTGCGATACTTCTCGGGCTCCTCGTACGCCGGCAGGTGCCCGCTCTCCTCGAAAAACACAATCTTTGCACCCGGAATCGCGTGCGCCATCATCCATGCATTCACCGGCGCAACATTCATGTCCCAGCGTCCAGTGATCACCAGCACCGGAAACTGAAACCCCGCCACAGCCTGCGTCAAATCCAACGCCTCTGCCGACTGCCCCACGGACCGTCCTACCGCCGGCTCGAACCCCAGATCGCCCATCTTCGCCATATAGGCGTCGCGCTTCTCCGGCGAATAAAAAATCATCCGGAAATGATTCCGCAACCCCAGCCGCGCCGCCGCCTCGGAATCCTCGCCCAGCTTCTTCCCCGCCACAGCATCCTCTTCTTCAATGTCGGGAAAAGTCTGCGGCAGCAGGTGCACCATCGTCTTGAACGACGGTGGAGGCGAGTCCGACAATACTAGCTTCGCCACATGCTCCGGATGCGCCGCCGCATACGCCATCACCAGAAACCCGCCATACGAATCGCCCACCAGCGCAACCTTCTCGATCCCGAAATGCGCCCGCACCGCCTCCAGATCCGCCACCTGCGCATCCATCGTCTGCGCCGCGCCCGCGGCCAACTTCTTCGACGCCCCGGTCCCCCGCTGATCGTAGAGAATCGTCAGCCGGTGCCGCCCCACCTGCTCCCACAGGTCGTTCATCATCATGTACGCGTGCGAAAGCCCCGGGCCGCCGTTCACCGCGATCACCGGCAGCGCCGCCCCACGCGCTCCAAACGTCTCATACCCAATCGCGACCTCCGGCGTGGCGATCACACCCGTCGCATGCGCCACCGTCTGGGCGCACAACGTCCCCGAAAAAGCAAAAAAGGCCGCAACCACCAGCCGCTGAAACACGCTCCCAACCTCACGCTGTCAGAATGCGAGGAGCATAGCACGCTGGCGCGGACGGAAGGAGCACCGGCGATGCGCGACTCAGCCTTCAACCCGCAACGAACGGAGGCCCGTTGACCACCCGGATTCTCTCCCTCGCATCTCATCGTCTGTTCACATCGGCCTCAGCCAAAACACCCTACAACTGTTCTCATATGGAGTTCTCCGGCCTTCCCCATCCCCTTCTTCCCGCCCGGAGCCCCGCCTGATGCGCCGCGTCATGATGTTCCTCAACCCGCTGCTCATCCACAACGCGAAGCGCCGCGCCCAGGTCGAGCAGATCGCCGAGCTCCTCAGCGGCTACGGCAGCGACGTCCATCTGCAGGAGACGCTTTCCGCCCACTCCGCCGGTCAGCAGGCGCGCGACGCCGTGGCCGCCGGCTTTGACACCTTCCTCGTCTGCGGCGGCGACGGCACCGTCTTCCAGGTCATGCAGGGGGTCGCTGGCTCTGACGCCACTCTCGGCGTCCTTCCCTTCGGCACCGGCAACGTCATCGCGCAAAACTTAAAGATGCCCCGCAATCCGCTCGCCGCCGCAAAGCTCCTCCTCAACGCGCACCCGCGCGAGGTCTCGCTCGGCCAGATCACGCTGAACCCCGTCGGTCACAAGCGCATGCAGAGCTGGTATTTCTTCATCGCCGCCGGCATGGGCGTCCACGCCGCGCTCATGAACCTCGCCCCCACCGGCCAGGGCAAGCGCCGCGGCGGCCGCCTCGCCTATTTCATCGGAGGCTTTCGCCTCCTCGTCGAGCACCCCGTCCAGCCTTTCCAGATCGAGCTCACCCACGCTGACGGCGGCACCACCACCGAAATCGCCTGCGAGGCCATCGCCACGCATGTTGCCGAGATCAACCGCTGGCGGCCCGGCGGCGATCCCCAGGCCGAATGGCTCCGCGTCGCCTGGGTTCCGCCCACCGGCCGCCTCGGCCTCGGCCACGCCAGCTTTCACGCCCTCGCCACCGGCAAGAGCAACGGACACGGCGGCTGGGGTCGCCTGCCCTTCGCCCAATATGTAACCGTCACCCGCATCATTTGCCGTCCGCTCAACGGCAGCGACTACCGCAAGCCACTCCTCGTCGAAGCCGACGGCGAGGTCCTCGGCGCCAGCTACACCGTCATCGGTCTCTCCGACAAAAAGCTGAAACTCCTCTGGCCGAACGAGCAGAGAGCCTCCTGACGGCGCCGCGCCCCGATCATCCATAATCTCCGCATGAACATCCACCGCAGCTCCGGCGCCAGGTTGATCCTCGTCTGCGGCTTACCCGGAGCCGGCAAAACCACCCACGCCACCGCTCTCGAAAGAGAACTGCACGCCGTCCGCTTCTCGGCCGACGACTGGATGAACGCCCTCGGCATCGACATCTACGACGAACCACAACGGCAAAAAATCGAGGATCTGCAGTGGCGACTCGCACGCAAGCTACTGCACCTCGGCCTTACCATCATCGTCGAATGGGGCGCCTGGGCCCGCTCCGAGCGAGATTCGTTGCGCCTTCAGGCCCGTGCCGCCGGCGCCGCCGTTGAACTGCATTTCCTCACCGCTCTCGTCGACATCCTCTTCGAAAGAATTCAGCGCAGGGGAATGGAGAACCCTCCCATCGAGCGCGAGGCAATCGAGCGCTGGGCCCAGATCTTCGAGCCTCCCACTCCCGAGGAGATGGCGCTCTTCGATGCGGCCTGCACGCTCGAACCTTGATAACCACTCGCGCCACACCGCCTAATCGATCTCCCGCACCGTCCGATGCATCGCAGCCAGCATCGTCACCAGCAGCACCGTCCCGCCCGCCACAACGAACATTCCTTCCAGACTCACTCGGATCGCCACTCCCGCAATCGCCAGCGAAATCGGCATCAGCCCGAGCGACGAGAACATCAGCACACTCATCACCCGGCCCATCATTGGGCGCTCCACGCGCTGCTGAAACCACGCGATCAGCTGTACGTTCAGGAAAGCCGCCGCCACGCTCATGAAACTTAGCACCGCTCCCAGCGACCGCAGCCGATGCACCACCCCCAGCGGCATCAGGCACGCGCCGATCACCGTCGCCACCAGCAGCAACGTCCGCCCCCTCCGCCGATGCTTCACCAGTCCCGCCAGCAGCATCCCCACCAGACTCCCCGCCGCCAAACACGACATCAGCAGTCCCAGCGCCGACGGCGTCCCGAAGCTTTTTTTCGCAATCCACGCCAGCCCCAGCGACACTGGCCCCGCAATCGCAAAATTCAAAACCGCCACCACCAGCATCAGCGAACGCAGCGCCACATCCGCCTTCACATAGCGCAGCCCATCGAGGATCGACTGCAGCATGTTGCGTCGCGCCGCCGCTGCGGCGGGCCGCGGTGGATCCGGCAGCTTCCACAGCGCGCCCAGAATGAACAGGAAGCTCACTGCGTCGATAAAAAACGCCCACGCCGTCCCAAACGCCTTGATGAAAAGCCCCGCTGGCCCCGGCGCCACCAGCGTCGTAATCTGGCCCGTCGACTGAAAGACCGACTGAGCCGCCGGCAATTGATCCGCTTCCACCAGCGACGGCAAAAACGTCTGCGCCGCCGGCTGCCGCCGAAGTCCTCGGCCAGCACGGCGTCGCCGGAACCACCATCCCCCGCATCGCCGCCCACGCCGGTCTCACTCCCGGCTCCATCTACCGCCGCTTTCCCGACAAAGAAGTCCTGCTCGAAACCATGATCCTCGGCATCCTCGAGCGCCAGGACGAGCGCCTGCGCACCGGAATCACCAGGGAAATGGCCGGCCAGATCCCGCTCCCGGTCTTTGCCGAAAACATGATCAATAATCTGCTCGTCAGCTATCGCGCCAACGCGGGTCTGATGCGCGCCATGCAGCAGTTTGCCCGCGCCAGCGTCAATCAGGAATTTCGCCGCAAAGTATCGAAGCTCGAAATCCGCTCCTTCGAGCGCCTCGTCGAGCTGTTCCTGGCGACGGCCAAAAACATCGACCATCCTGAGCCCCGCATCGCCGTCTCCCTAGGTCTCACCATGATCGTCAGCACCCTCCACGAGTTCGTCCTGCACACCACCGACCTGAAAGCCTGGAAGACCCTCCTGCCCCAGGACGATCAGGCCCTCCGCCGCGAGCGCACCCGCGCCTTCCTCCGCTACCTCGGCGCGCACTAGCGCTGGCACACATCGCCCGCCCACCCAGAACGGGAAATCGCCCCGCCGCAAAACCGTTTCGACTCTAACGACCCTTTTGCCCTGCGCCGATAACCAACTCATACAGGCGTTCTGCGTCTGAATACGATCGTGGAAATGAGCGGACATGCCCCTGGATCAAGAACAGAGCGGCGAAGACTGGTTTCGATACGCACTCGCGCTCGAAGCGTCCCAGGAGGGCTTTTGGGACTGGGATCTGGTGGCCGGCCGCCTCTGGGGCTCGGCCAAATGGCAGTCGATGACCGGCGTGAGCGAGCCCTGCTCGACCCTCGACACCTGGCTCGACCGCGTCCATCCCCAGGATAAGCCGCGTCTCGAAGCCGAACTGCACGCCCTGCGCACGGGCAACGCGCCCAGCATCGCCAACGAGCATCGCGTCCGCGGCCAGGACGGCGCCTGGCGCTGGGTTCAGACGCGCTGCCTCGTCTCCCGCGACTCCGCCGGCCGCGTCATCCACCTCGCCGGCTCCCTCCGCGACATCACCTCGTGCCGCATGGCCGACCCCCTCACCGGCCTGCCCAATCGCAGCTTCTTCGTCGACCACGTCGAGCGCCGCATCGAACGCGGCTTCCAGCACGCCGACTGGGATTTTGCCCTGCTCTCCGTCGCTCTCCACCACTTCGAGCAGCTCAACGAAACCCTCGGCTCAGCCGGCGGCGAACACCTTCTCATCGCCACCGCGGAGCGTCTCCAGTCCATCCTCCCCGAGCACGCCGTCGCGGCGCGCCTCGTGGGCGCGGAATTCATGCTCTTCCTCGAAGGCATCCACGCCGAAGAGCAGGCCGCGCAATTCGCCGCGCAAGCCATCGCTGCCTTCCGCGAGCCGTTTCACTGGCGTGGTCACACCTTCGTCCCCCAGCTGGCCATCGGCGTCGTAAAAGCCGGCATGCTCTACTCCCATCCCGAGGAACTCATGGCCGGCGCGGAAAGCGCACTCCTGCACGCCCGCAAAAAAGACCCGCCCGGCGTCGTCTGCTATTCCCACGGCATGCGCGAGCAGGCCCTCGAACGCCTCAATCTGGCTGCCGAACTGGAGCGTGCCATCAGCGCCGGCGAGCTCGTCATGTTCTATCAGCCGGAGGTTGACCTCCGCACCAACCGCATCATCGGCTTCGAAGCCCTCGCCCGCTGGCGCCACGCCCGCCGCGGCCTGCTCCCGCCCGCCGAGTTCATCCCTCTCGCCGAAGAAACCGGCCTCATCGTCCCCCTCGGCGAGTGGGGCATGGCCGAGGCCTGCCGCCAACTCGTGGAATGGCACCAGACCGGCAGCGAGCAGCTTAAAAAAACACGCATGAGCGTCAACCTCTCCGCCAAACAACTCGAGCAGCCCGACCTCGTCCGCCAGGTCCGCGACGTCCTCGCGCAAACCGGACTCAGCCCCGCCAGTCTCCGCCTCGAAGTCACCGAGAGCAGTCTGATCACCGACGCTCCCGCCGCGCAAAAAACCATGTGCGCCATCGGCAAGCTCGGCGTCGGCCTTCACATGGACGACTTCGGCATCGGCTACAGCTCCCTCGACTACCTCCAGCGCTTCCCCTTTGACACCCTCAAGATCGACCGCTCCTTCGTCCGGGGCATCGCCCACGACCGCGAATCGCGCCTCATCGTTGGCTCCATCCTCTCGCTCGCCCGCTCCTTCGGCATGGATGTCGTCGCCGAGGGCATCGAAGACGCCGAGCAGATCGAGGAACTCAAAACCATGGGCTGCCCCTGCGGCCAGGGCTTCTACTTCGCCCGCCCCATGGAACCCACCGCCATCGACGCGATGGTCCGCACCGGCGCCTGGAAGCCCCAAGTCCCCATAGCCCAAGCCTGACTTCCGCCCTCGAAATCTGCCCGCCTCAGTCGCCGAAATGTCCAAACAGAGCCGACCGCACCGGCCGCGCGAAAACGCGATCGCAAACGTAGCCAGCGAAGCCAGCCGCGCCGACACCGGATCGGACTCCGGAAAGAACAACGCCGGAAAAACCAGCACCGCCGCCGTCGCGTAGATGTAAAAATCAAAAAACTCGATCGTCGTCCCAACCAGCGACGCAAACAACACCTGCCGNNCTCTTGACAATCATTACCCACTGGGTAATACTTCAGTAGGCCCGATGAATTACCCAGCAGGAAACAGATGGACATATTCGTCAAAGACAACAAACTTCGACGGGCCCTTCAAGACGAGGCCAGCCGAAAGAAGCAATTCGGCGCGGAAATGGCCGAGAAGTTGAGGCTACGGCTAGCCGCGCTGGACGCTGCAGATTCACTCGCCGACTTTTGGCCCCCAAAATCGGGTCCGGAACGATGTCATGAGCTCTTGGGTAAACTCGCAGGCATCTTTTCAATCGACGTCAAACAACCCTATCGGCTCCTGTTCCGGCCCGGCGACGCGACGTCGAAAAGAGATCCGAAAATTGATGAACAGCAATGGTGGAAGACCATCACAACAATCGAAATCATGTCTATCGAGGACACTCATGGATAGCGGCAACAAATTGGTTCTGGAAGAGGGTGCTGCTCCGCACCCGGGCGAGATGGTTCTTGAATACCTAGATTTCCACGGGTGGTCACAGGCGGATCTCGCCCGACGTACGGGATTGACACCCAAAACGATAAGTGAGATCTGCAACGGCAAGGCACCAATAATGCCTCCAACGGCACTTGCGTTTGAGAAGGCTCTTCAGCGTCCAGCTCATTATTGGCTGAATCTGCAACGCAAATTCGACGAGGCCGAAGCACGCAACCACGAGTGCGCGGAGTCCCTAAGTTGGCAAGACTGGGTCAACACCTTTCCGTTAAGGGAAATGAGAGAAAGAAAGTTCTCATTGCCCGCAGGAAGGTCGGACGCTGACGCCCTCCTGCACTTTTTCGGCGTATCGTCTCCGGAAAGTTGGAACGCTGTTTGGAAAGCCTCCTCCGTCGCGTACCGACAAACCCGCACCTCCAAGATACGCGAGGAGTCGATCGCGGCATGGGTCCGAGAGGCCGAACTCGTCGCCCGAGACTTGGAGCTAGAGGACTTCAACGAACAGCTACTGCTTAATTCACTTGAGAAGCTAAAGAAATTGACCCGCGTGGGCGCCGACGAGATCATGGAACCGGTACAGGAAATTTGTGCAGCTGCCGGAGTGGCCGTCGTTTGGATTCCCGAGTTGCGAAATACAGGTATTAGCGGGTGCGCCAAGTGGCTAACCGACAAAAAGGCTCTTATTGCTCTCACTCTTCGTTACAAAACTGACGACCAGCTTTGGTTCACCTTGTTTCACGAGATAGGACATATCCTTCTTCACAGGAGTCGTCGATCATTTGTAGTGGACAACGCAGCAGAAGACCTATCCGATCTAATTGTTGATCCCGAAATGCGACAATTCGAAGCCGAGGCAAACCAATTCTCCGCAGACAGTCTGATTCCTCCTAATATTTTGGGCGAGTTCATTAGAAGAAGGACGTTCACGAACGAATCAATCCACGACTTCGCTGAGGCGACGGGCGTGGGTCCTGGAATAGTAGTTGGGAGGCTTCAACACGATGGTGTATTGCAACGCCACCAGGGAAATAAGCTCAAGCAAAAGATAAACTGGGAATTCGCAAACGAGGAGTGAGCATTATGGTTGGAAAGATCTTCATCACTAGATCCGGCTATGATCCTCAGGTTGGAAAGCACATCAAAGATCCTTATCTAGGAACTTGTTGAAATTCACTGCGGCGGGGCGGATTAACTGGGGATTTGCATTTCTGGCGAGTTGAAATCTGTCTGAATTGTGCGTTTAGCTGGTGTTCATCGGGTTTTGCGGATATCGAGAAAGGATCCCGACGCCCGCAACCACGGTTCAGGCACGCTGCTCCGTGAGCCTTCCCGGTGGCTGGGCCATCAGTCTGGGCAGGCGCAGCAGGTTGTGCGCGGCGCAGCTGAAGACGAACAGCCAGTCCACCTTCTCCAGTCCGCGCAGCTTCACCTGACGCAGCGGCCCGGTCTGCTTCAGCCACCCGAAGCTCTTTTCGATCAGCCAGCGACGGCTCAGACTAACTGCATAGCCGGGCTGCCGTGTGGTTCTCCTGTCCAGGTTGCTGCTGCGGCTCTTGTCGTTCTTCGTCACATGCGGAGTTACATGCAGCTCCCGCACCGTGCGCACAAAATCTTCCGTGTCATAGGCCTTGTCGGCGCCGACGGTAATCCGGCGCATGCGCCCCTGCTGCTTCTTTTCCAGCATCAGCAGTGCGGCATCGCGTTCCGCGTAGCCATCGGCGTGCGTCACCATCGCGGCGGCGATCAGCCCGTTGCGGTTCTCCACCAGCGCATGGCCCAGATAACTCAGCTTCGACTCCTTGCCGTAACTCTTCCTGTATAACCGGGCATCGGGATCGGTCGTGGACTCGTGCGTCCTGTTACTCCGCTTCTGGCCATGAAAGTTCGTCCCGTCGCCGGGCCCGTCGCCATCCTTCGGACGGAAGCTCTTCTGCGAAGCCCACGCCTGAATCAGCGTACCGTCCACGGTGAAGTGCTCGTCCGACATGAACTTCTTCGCCTGCCGGTTCACCTCGGCGAAGAACCGCTGCGCCACTTCGGAGTTCAGCAGCCGGTCGCGGTTCTTCGAGAACACCGCATGGTTCCAAACCCCATCGTCCATACCCAGGCCCACGAACCAGCGAAACAGCAGGTTGTAATCGATCTGCTCCACCAGCAGCCGCTCCGAGCGGACCGAGTAGAACACCTGCAGCAGCAGGGCTCGCAGAATGTACTCCGGCGCAATCGACGGCCGCCCGGAGTCCGCGTACAGCGCATCCAGTTCCGCACTCAGCGCCTCCAGCACAACGTCGGTTACCCTGCGAACCTCGCGCAACGGATGATCCGAAGGCACTCGCTGCTCCAGCGAAACATAGCTGAACATCCCGTCCTGAACCCGTTCGTCTCCTCGCATGCCCATAAGACGAACAGGCCCGGTGCAATGCCGCAGCGGCGTACCTATTTCAACAAGTTCC